>DASSMT010000394.1:0-24838 GCA_035688655.1 Polyangiaceae bacterium
ACATCTACGAGCAACTCCACCCTGGTCCTCATCACGAGCTCAGCGCTCAGCTCGAAGTCTTTGGTTGCGGGTTTTGCCCTGGATGTACATGTAGATGTACAATGATGATGATGAAACGGTACTCGATCGCCGATGCGCGCCGGAATCTCCCAAGCTTGGTCGACGAAGCGGAGTCGGGCTCGGAGGTGGAGCTGACGCGCCGCGGGAAAGCAGACGCAACGGGGCCATGAGTGTGCGATCGCGTCCGTTGTTTGGGAAGAATTGACATACGGTTGCGCACGTCTGGATGCGGGGAAACCAAAGTCGGAGCTGGAGGCCTATCTCCGAGACGTCGTGGATTTCGTTCGCTTCAAGGATTTGAAGGTCGAAGATTGGACGCGAGACCGTGTGAAGTAGGCATTGGCGATGTGTTCGGTTGCCGGCGTTGATCATTCCACGCCGCCATTGCTTCGGTCGGTCGAGCCGATAGGCAGCAGTGGCCGCTGGAAAGCACCAGGCAGTTTCATCGCCAACGGGCAAACGCTTGGCGGTCCGACGCACCCAAGTTCAAACGGAGTCTAGTTCCTTCGTATCCACGGCGATTTGCGCGCTGCCGAGTGACTTCGCAGTTGTGACATCCGATTCGAGGCGATGGCGCAGCACGACAACGAGATCGAGGCAGGCCTGGCGGCGCAGGTGCAGCCCGACGATGGCACCCGCGTGTGTGCATGGCTTCGGGGTTTCCGAGCGCCTATCGCATCGGATGCCAGGAGAGTTGCTCGAACCGCTTGCGAAGCTCGCCGCGCCAAATCATGAAGTGATTGGGGAAAGCCGGCAGCGATTCACCGGAAGGGGAATAATAGCTGACCACCTCGGCACGCGGATCGCCGTCAAAGTGCCCGACGAGTAAGTCGCTCAACTCCGGATAGGTTGCAGATTGTCCGTCGGCTTCGCGCAGCGCAATCAATGGGCTGGCGCCGCCTTTGCTGTAAATCCACCCTCGCGCGCCATCGTCGAAAGCGATATCGCTTTTCCCATCGCCATCGAAATCGGCCGCTACGGCGCCGCGGAAGGAAGACTTTCTCCTATCGTTCAGAACGGTCCAAGAGCCTGTCGCGCCGCTCGATATTTGCCACTTGCCGCCGGTGACCGCAGCGATGTCGGTTCCCTTGTGCGCGTCGAACTCGCCGAACAAGAAATCTTCGACAGGAAACCCGGAGGTTGCCGTGGGCTGCCAACTCTTCGAGCTACCGTACCAAACCTGCCACTGACGATCGCGCGTGTAGAAAATATCGGTGAGTCCATCGCCATCGAAGTCGCCGAAGCGCAATTTCGGCATGGGTTCGGGCGTGGTGGTCAGCGGCTGCAAAGACACGCGGCCGCTTCTCAGATAGCCGAGATTGCCCGCACCATCGCGATACAATATGTCTGTGGTTCCGTCGTTGTCGATGTCGGCAAACCCAAGTTCACGCGTCAGCTTGGCCGATGCGTGGAGAAACTCCCAAGCCTCTTGGCCGCCGCGCGAAAAGAACCAGGCGGTGCCCGTGGCGACAAATACGTCCGTGTGGCCGTCACCGTCGAAGTCGCCGGTCGCAAGATCGCCCGAACGATCGGTATCGAACTGATTGTCGGCCGCGTCGAAATTGAATGCGCCCTGATCTTCGCCCCAGCCCGAATCGCCCTTGGACATTTTCAACGAGACCGCCGCGTCGAGGTCGTCGTGAACCGCCACGTTGGAATCAAATCGCACTTTGGTCGTGGCCCTGCCGCGCAGCATCAGCGCCGGACGAGTCTTGAAGCAAAAGCCAAAGCAGTAATATCCCTGGTCACCGCGAATGGCGTTGAAGGCAATCTCGTAAAAGTCGCCGGCAGTTCCACCGTAGCCGGTGCTTTCATCATTGCCGTCCGTGTCGCTCGTACCGTGCACGTCGAAGTGCTGGTTATAGTAGCTACCTTGCTTGAAACCGCCTTCGAGAACGTAGTTGAAGCGGGCAATATAGCCTGTCTTTGCGAAGCCATTCGACGCCACCGCGTGCCGGTTGAAATCGAAGACGTTGCCCATCACCGTGGCAAAGGCGCCGCTGCTGACGGTCACCCCATAGCCGCCACCTTCGCGTGCGTTATTGTGGAAGTAATTGCGTTCGATGCGAATCAGCCCGGCATCGTCTTTAGTCAGCGGCGTCCATTCGGGCAGGTATTGTTCCGGCGTACGCGCCTCGTTGTTACTCTTGACGTCGACACCACTACCCGCCCACTCGTCGAATTCGCCCTCGGCAATGTAGATCCCACGACCCTGCTTGGTATTGGGATCGGCAGTGATGCGAATCCCATTGATATATGGTTGCTTGCTGTCGCGGCTGCCCTTTGCCGGCCCGCGCAAATGCAGCCCCGTGACGGAAATGTCGTTCTCACTGATTGTGAAGAGCGAATAACCCTCGCAGTCCGGCGGCTCTGCCTTGGTCACCTTTGGATTGAGGCACTTGTTGTCGACGAACAGACTCGGGCGGCTCCCGAGTTCGCCGCGTTCGCCAATCACGGTGACGCCGCCATGGATGGGAATGTCGCTACGCCCGGTCATGTTGAGAAATTTGTCCTTGGTGACGACGACGCAACCGACGAAGTCAGAGCGCAAGGTTTGCTCCAATTGGTCCGGCGTTTCGACGCGGCGCTGATTTTCGCAGTGAGGCAGCAGCACCACGAGCGGCGGCAGATTGCCAATGGAGATCTGCGGTTTGACTCGATTCACCCTCATCACGAACGCCACCGCAGCGGCAACAACGAGCGCACCCAACGGGAGAAGCCACTTGTTCACCTCTGTGCCTCCATCGGAAAAACATCTCGAAACGACAATCGACGTCCGGAAAGCTACCCGACGCAAATCGCCTACGATATGGTACGAATTCGAGCGATTCCGCGGTCATCGCCTCGACTCCTCCGTCGACGGTACGCTCAGCCAGAACAGCGCGTTTCTCGCGTCTGGCAAACTCGAGCGCAAGATCGTTCAACGGCGACCGAGCGACGCCGTGTTAGGCGTTCCAGAGGAGGTTTGGCATGTCCCAGGGTCGTCGAAAAGTAGAGAAGATGTCGTGGGAGCTGCGGTCACTTGCGGGACGCTTCGTGGAGCGCCACCTGGCGAACGCAGACGAGGATCGGACAACGCTCACGGGGCTTTCGGGAGCACACGGCGGACCGGCGCCGCTGAACGTGGATCTCGCCGGCTCGGTGCAGTGCTGCGCGAGCCAGTCCTGCTGTGCGAGCCAGTCCTGTTGCGCGAGCCAGTCCTGCTGCGCGTCGCAGAGCGCCTGTATCGGTCTGAAGGAGGACAGCGCGATCGGCGAGCGCCCCCGCGGTATCCGAAGGGATGTCTGGAGCGCCGTGACCACCGCCCAGACCAAGCGGCTGTGGCCACTCGCCATCGGCCAGCTCTGAAGCGTCGCTCGGCGCCTCGGAGGAGCCGGCCATGTATCTGACCGAGGACTCCGCGCTGCCGTACCTGCTGCAGCGGGGCATTATTTCGGCGCGCGATCTCGTCCGCGGGGACATCTTCGTGTCGCCGAGCGATCTCAAGCGCCCCGTGTTCCGAGTCTCGAGGCCAGATGGCAGCGGCTTCATCGTCAAGCAGCCCTCACCTCTCGACAAGGCGCATGTGCGGATGCTCGATCGCGAGGCGGCGTTCTTCGATCTGGTTCGAACGGAGCCATGGGCGCGGCAAATACGGCCGCTCGTACCACGAGTGCGGGCATACGACCGGGGCGTCCATGTGCTGGTCGTGGAGCAAGTGCCACACGACACGGCGTGGAACCACCTCCGTCTCGCGGCGGCCAATCCCGTGCTGCTCGGAAAGATTCTCGGGCGAGCGATCGCCCGGACGCACGTGCGCCTGCCGGCAAAGGGCGCGGCGAGTCGTTTCTTATCCACGAAATTGCCTTGGGTCCTCGAACTGAACTCGAAGGCGCCGGAGCAAATCCACGAACCGGGAACCCGCGCGGTACTGGAGTTGATGCGCGAAAATTTCGTGTTTTCTCGAGCGCTGCTCGACATCGAACGAGACTTTCGCGCTGAGACCCTGATTCATGGAGACGCGAAACTCGACAACGTGTTGTTTCGAGCGGAGCCTCGCCCGCGCGCCTGGCTCATCGATTGGGCGTTCTCCGGCGTTGGCGACCCCGCCTGGGACGTGGGGTCGATGATCCAGTCGGCCTTGCTACTCTGGTTTCTAGGTGTCCCCTTGCGGCGTGACGAGCCATTCGAGCACGGCGTTGGGCGAGCAACGTTCCCGTTCTCACTCGTCACCCAATACGCCACCATGTTCGTGAGGACCTATCTCGACGTGCGCGCTCTCGCAGCGCGCGAACGGCGATGGTTCGTCCGCCGCTGTGCGCGATTCGCGGGCGCTGCGCTGGCGCAGTCGGCCCTGGCCGACTCGCGATCCCACCCCCATTTCACGACTCGTCAGCTCGCGATGTTGCAGATGAGCAGCCGCATGTTGGAGCACCCAGAAGAAGCAGCCGCCGAGCTGCTCGGTGACCCCGAATGAAGGCGCCGGCCCCGGCAACCCGGCGGACGCTCGAGAAGCTCGCTACGCGTGTGTCCATTCTCAGCCCCTTGCTGGTCCGGATCGAAGGAGACGCACCGGAGATGGCGCTCTCCGAGGTCACCCTGTATCCTAACGAGCCACTTGGGGCGCCTCTCGTCAATGCACTATCCGAAGCGCTGTACGCGCGGTTCTACTGTCGACGACCCGCGGACGGTTCCGGCGAAGCTCGAAGCACGGATCTGCTGGCTCGGTTGAGAGATGCAAACACGAGCATAGATCGATGGGACGCGGGCTGGAAGATCGCGAGCCGCGATCCGAACGGCATGGCCGTCGTCCGAAACGGCTCCCGTTCACGACTCGTCGGCCCGGACGGGTATCGCCTCGCGATGGACACGCAGGCCGATCCCCAACAGGTAGCGCTACGGTGTCCTCGCGAGGATACCGCTGCGCAGGAGGAATACTATTACGCCTTCGGCGAGGCGCTGGGGGATCGCTACGAGGACCTCGTCGGCAGCCGGATTTATCTCGATGTCGGCCCCCTCGCCGCCGCGGAGTGGATTCACGCGCTGACCTCCCATTTGAATCGCCACCGCGTTCCTTTCGCGTTCAAGGTCCTGCGCTACGCCGAGGCCTACCGCCGCGTTGATACCGGCGTGCTCTATGTCTCGCGTCGGTTCGCCGGGTTCGTGGCTTCGCTGATCCTCGACCTCGCTCGCGCGATCGGCGGCCTGCGTTCGCGGACTCCACTATTCGCCCGCCGTCTCGGGCCGGGCATCGCGTTCGCGGACAGTCCCCCGGCGGGCGGAAGTTTTGGCATGGATCGGATGCGACTCGTCGCCGAAGGGCTCGTCGACGCCTGGCGCGACCAAAAGCATGCGCTCGAAGAGCGCCGTGATGCCATCGTCGCTCGCTTTCGCTGGGCCGAGGTGGATGTGAACCGTCCTTGGCTGAATGCCGGGAACGCCGACCTTGTCGTGAATCCGCGCGCTCCGGCCGCGCGGCTCTATCCCCGGCGCTGGCGTGATTGGATTGAGATCGCCGACCGACTCGGTTCCCGGCTCGCGCGCGACGCGATCTGGCACGGCGATCAGTGTACTTGGTTGGGCTGGGCACTCATGCCGAAAGCGACGGGCTACAAGACGGGTGTCGCGGCCGCGGGAGCCGATCTCTACTCCGGGACCGCCGGGATAGCCCTCTTCCTCGCACGCCTCGCAAAGGTCACGGCCGATGCGCGCCAACAGGCCACAGCCATGGCCGCCGTTCGCCACGCCGCGGCGCGTGCGTGCGCGGGTCGCTTGAGGATCGGCGCTTACACCGGTCTCTCTGGTGTCCTTTATTCGGCCATGGAAGTCGCAGCATCGCTCCGGAACGACGAGGCCGCGGCGCGAGGCGCGGAGCTCCTCACAAAGCTCGTCTCGAGCGCGCCCGCGCCCGAGGACTCCGACGTGGTGACGGGTCGCGCGGGCGCGGTTCGGGCGCTCTTGTCCATCTCGCCGCACGCCGCGCTGGATGCTGGATCTGCGCGACGGGTCGCCGAACGCTTCGGCCGCGAGCTACTCGAGCAAGCCACACGTCACGACGGACGGTTCTCCTGGCGAAGCCGCGTCGTCCGATCGGACACGAACCTTCTCGGTTACTCGCATGGCGCCGCCGGGATCGCGAGCGCGCTTCATGATCTTTTTCAGTGTGTCGGGGATTCGGCGTTTCTGGAGGCCTCTGACGGAGCCTTCGCCTACGAGCGTGAGCACTTCGATCCTTCCAAACGCAACTGGCCAGACCTCATGAGCAAGGCCCTCGGACATGCCTCGACCAAGGGCGACGACCCGCTGTTCGCTTCTGCCTGGTGCAGCGGGGCTCCGGGGACCGCGCTCGCTCTCGCGCGCCGGGTGTCCCGCATGCCCAAGCCCGCGTTGGAGGACCTTCTGAGCGCGGCGATCGAAACCACGGAAGCGTCCCTCCAATCCCGCCAGGACGACGACCCCTTTTGTCTGTGCCACGGCACCGGCGGCAACGCAGAAGTCCTGCTCGAGATCGATCGACTTTGCCCTCGCGCTGGTGCGCGCGATCTCATCTACGCGGCCGCGGAAGACGGAGCGCGTCGGTTCCACGACTCCGGATCGTGGCCCTGTGGGCTCAAGGGAGCCGGAGAGGCCCCCGGTCTACTCCTCGGTCTCGCCGGCATCGGCCATTTTTACTTGCGGCTCCACGACTCGACCGTGCCATCACCTTTGCTGCTTTGAGCATCGTTCGCTAGCCCAGCGCTTGCTCCACCTCTGCATCCGGGATGGTGCTGAGGATCTCGGGCGTCAATTCCGGATAACGCTTCCTATTCTCGAAGGCATCGACGCGTGCTTCGATCTGGGCCTTCGACGCTGGAGCCGGCGATACCGGCCGATCTCGAGCCGGTGCTGAGCTTGGCGCGCCCGGCTGCGGTTGCTTCTCCGCCACCTGCTTGCTCCTACAGGATCCCGTCCCGATCAACGCGATCGAACAAGCAAGCGCGACGGCAGCCCTCTTCACTGGTCCAGCGTGCTCCAACCCGACACCGTCTGGCCAAACGTACCAGGTTTTCAGCTGCGCCTACCGAGCGCTAGCGAGGGCCGGCTCTGTCGCGGGAATGGCCCGATCCATTTCTCCCGCGGAGGCGAGGAATTTCCGGGGACCGCCGTCGTGCACTGTGCGAGGCAGGCGTTCAGGGACGTCCCGGCCATGGGGCGCACCGACCGTCACATCAGTCTTGAAAGGCGGCTGCGATTCGCGTTGCGATCCTGGCATTTGCCAGAGCGCCGATGTGGTTGTTATCCGCATAGAACACCGAGCGCCCGTCGTGGAAGCGGCAGACCAGATCCGAACAGAAAAGGTCGTGCGTCGGTACGAAGCGAAAGTGAGCATCGCCCGCGAACGTGGCAGCGATATTGCGCACAGATGCGCTGCGTAGCTCGACGGCAGTACGGGGCTCGTCCAGCGCCTGGATGCTCTCGCCGTACCACAACATTCTTGCCATTGCGTCGGGGTGAAAGCTGAACTCAGGCACCGTCTCGATCATGTAGACGGTCTTGCCTGCGGCGATCAGCGCCCGAATCGTTTCACTGGCCAAAGCCTCGATTTCGCGTGGTGCCAGGAGTCGGCTTTCACCCTTTGCGGAGATGGCGATGCGGTGGAAGCGATCCATCCCGTAGCCTTCCCCCGAAACATAGTAAGACCAACGAGCGATCAGGATCACCCTTTGGATCGTGGGATTGGTCGTGATAGCTTGGAATGCTCGCTCGCTGAGCTTGGCACAGCTGTCACTGTCGCGCGCATCGTGCCCCAGCTCGTGCTTCCGGACGCCCAGGATGAGAGGGCAACCGAGCTCGGCGAAGAAAAGCCCGGCCGCGCCGCGCTCCTTGGCGACCGCATCGACCACCGGTGCGGATACGAAAGCGTGCGAATCACCCCAGAGCGCAAAGTGCACCGTGTCAGCCTGTGCACTGCCAATCACACACGAGTCGGCAGCAATGTTCTTGGCAGAGGCGTGCTCGACACAGGTGCGTTCATTTCTCTTGCCCAACCCTTCCAGAGCCACGCGCTCAGTCCCAATTCGCTCCGGTCTGCCCCCGCTGCGCATGATCCAGTACCCGAAGGCAAGGAAGATGGCCGAACCGCTGCCTGCCAACACGAAGAGCGGCCAGCGCCGCAGCAAAGCGTCACGGCCTCGAAAAGGTTGTTCGACGAAACGCCAAGAAATGAAGCTTGCAACGACTGCCATCAGCACGACCGCCCAGATTTCAGCGGTTCGTAGCTCTCGAATTGCGCGGTATCGCGCAAAGGCGAGGAGTGGCCAATGCCAGAGATACAGAGAGTAGGAGATCAGCCCAACGAGGACGAATGGTCGAGTCCCGAGCACGCGACCAGCGATCGTTTCGTGCTCCGACCCTGCGTGAATCACCAGTGCCGTACCGACGCAGGGAACTAGCGCGCTGAACCCCGGAAAGGGCGTGTCGTTGCTGAAGCCGATCACGCTCCAGCCGATCATCAGCAGGCCGAGCAGCGACAGGCCATCACGCCATCGTTGACGAGTCACGCGAGGGAACGCGCCCAGCGCCACGAGTGCGCCGATCAGTAGCTCGTCTGCACGCGCGGGGGCGAGAAAGAACGCCGCTTCGCGATGCGCCGAGACACCCCAAACGCTCAGTGCCAGACTGCCGGCCGCCAGCACGACCGTGAGCGTGCGGACACGGCCTCTGAATAAGCGAAAAGCGACGTAAAGGTAGAGCGGAAAGACGATGTAGAACTGCTCTTCTACGGCCAGCGACCAAGTGTGCAACAGCGGCTTGAGCTCCGAAGGACCGTCGAAGTAGTCGCCGCCCGAAGAAAAGAATACGTTCGACAGAAAGAGCGTCGCGCTGATTAGGCTCTTGCCCAGCTGGACGAGCGCGTCCGGCAGCAGGATCGCGTACGCTATCGCCGCGACCACCGCAAACATCACGAACAGCGCCGGGAAGATGCGACGCACGCGTCGCTCGTAGAAAGCGACGATCGAGAATCTGCCGTCCGTCATTTCGCGAGCGATGATGCCGGTGATGAGATACCCAGAAATGACGAAGAAAATGTCTACTCCGACGAAGCCGCCACTGAGCTGTTCGACCCCGGCGTGGAACAGGACCACGGACAGCACTGCTACCGCTCGAAGCCCATCTATATCGGCTCGGTGCGTGGAACGTCGCTGCGGCGAACCCTGCAGGCCGTCGTTCTCAGGCGCGTGACTACTCATCTTCGCTCATCGGTAGCACGAACCCCGATTCGAATACGTAGGTAGAGTTTCGAAACGGTCAGTCAGCCTTTGTCAGGCGTATCGGGAGAGCGGCCGGCCTAGGTCGAGGCGGGTTCCGGGAAAAATGACCGACACGCCGAAGCAACGCGCCCTCGCCTTCTTCGCCCATCCGTCCCGTCGAAGCTATCGGCGTCGTAACCCCCGCTGACTTCGGCCTCAGCGTCTCAGCGTCTGAGCGGCGGACGGCCCCAATTGAAGTCGTTCTACTTGCAACCGCCCGTTGGGCACGGCGCCGGTACGAACGTCGATTTGCCATTTGCCATGTTGGCGTACAGCGAAGCCCCTTCACCCTTTGGGATCTCGTCGCTGCAGATGTTGCCGCAAGTGGCTGCAAAGGTATCGCTGCCGTTGGCCGTTTTCTTGAACATCCTGAAGTCACCGCGCTCATAGGCCTGGAACGAGCCGTGATAGAAGGTCCCATCCGCGTCGACGGCGTACAGGTAGTCGGTCGTGTATCCGCTCGAGTGCGTGATGCGCAGAAAGGTGTTGTTGATTGTGAACCAGTTGCCGTTGGCGAGCATGGTCCGGCTCGTCCCTTGATTGACGGTGAACCGGAACTCGTCAGGGTCGACGTCTTTTCTGTAGTGGTGTACGCCGCCAGCGCTGCGGTTGTCCTGGAACCAGCCCTGGCTCGTGCCGTCGAGCAACCGCGCGTCCTGTTGTTTGGCCGATCCGGGGATATTGACCATGTCGACCATCTTGAAGTCGTCCCCCGCCGCCGCAGCCAACTCCGCGCCGCTCTTCAGGACCGATATCGTCGGTTTGTCGTAGTTGCTCGCAGACTCCTTCGCAATTCTCCCGATGTAGCCGCCGCTCATGAAACCTTGATCGGAAATGAGCGACCCCTGTTTTTCGTCGAGCAAGATGTACGCGAATTTCTTGATCGAACCCGAGCTCGGAACGAACACGAAGGCGATGTTGTTCGAAGTGAACCACTGACCGTCTGCGCTACCGAGTCGTGCAGTACCGTCCTCCCAAACCCTGAGCTCGAAATTGCCGACCGCTATCGAACCCGTCGTCCAGTGCGCACTGCTGCCCGTGATCCAGCGCGGGTCGCGATAAGAATTCACCGGTTCGTCACCCATCTTCGGGGCGTGGAGATCGCACGCCGGAACCATGCTCGGCGGGAATCCCATTTCATCGGAGATGGCTAGGCGCAAGGCGGGGCCCACGCCTTCGATCGAACGGATGAGGCGCCCGGTGATGTTGTCGGCGACTCCCTGCGCGTCACGCCGCGTTTTCTGAGTGTGTTGTCCGCTATTCGGCCCTACGGGATCAGTCCCGCCCGAGTGCGTCGAGCTCCAAGAGTTGTACGCCCATTCTTCGCCGCTGCCGATCTTCTCCAAGCTGCTCTTGTGATTTTTGGCCGCGTACTCCCACTCCGCCTCGGTAATCATCCGATACTTGCGGTGAGTCAGCTGGCTCAACTTGCAAGCGAACTCCATGGCGTCGTACCAGGTCATGCTCGTATAGGAGCCGCTCGTGCCGCCAATGCCAGGCGAATTGCCGCCCGTCACGGCATTCCACAACCCCGTCGTCACCTCCGTTTTCGCGATATGGTAGCTACTGACTTTCACGCCCGACACGGGTTTCGTGTCAGCCGGGCAGCTCGCGCTTTCGCAACCCAAAGTGAATGTGCCGCCCGGCACGTACACCATATCGAAAGACACACTGCCGACCTGCTCCGTGAAGTCCTTGGCAGGCGGCGGGTTATCCGGCACGACGACAGCGGCGCTGCCGCCCGAGCCGTTCGAGCCGCCCGTGGCCGCGCCGCTGCCCGAGCCGCCCTGGGCAGTGCTGGCAATCGAACCAGCCGAGCTACCGACTGATCCGACTGAGCCAACTGCGCCGCCCGGGCTGCCACTCTGGGCTCCGCCGGAGCCGCCGGCATTGAAGTCCGAGCTGCCGCTTTGAAACGACGAGTTGGTCTGGCCCGAGCTGCATGCCGCAGCGAACAGCGCGAGACACATACTGGTGACCGATGTTCGTACACCGCTCATGGTGCGGACCTCTTTTCGACGAGCCAGCTCGAACAACTGACAACCGTGAGCAGTGTGTACCAAGCAACGACCCGCGAACACCCGCCAACACGACACTTCTCTCGCTCGAAGTCCCGCACCTGACGCCCGTCAGCCCGCAGCGGTCAACCTGCGATTCGTCATGCCCGATCGGCGCGCATTGGGTCTCGGAAGAAAATAAACCTCTGGCTTGCAAAACGGTGAATTCTGGCACTGCCCCGTTCGATGTTTGCCACTTGCCGTCGGTATGGCCGCCGGCCGGAAACCGCCGCCAATGACCTTTCGAGTGGTCGGCTCCTCGAGAACCGAAAACGGTGTGACATCCCGTTCGAGGCGATGGCCCAGCACGACAACGAGATGGAGGCCGGCCTTCTTGGCGGCACGCGCCGGCTCAGGAACCTTGACCGCTCGGATTTCGCGGACCAGAGTCGTGCAATGCGGTGCGAGTTTGGGATGCGTACTGCGGCTCTATCTTTGGCGTTGCTCGCTGCAGCCTGCGCTGACTCAAAGAGCGGCGGTAGCTCGCCGGCAGTGCCGGACTCGTTGCCCTTCGCGCGCAGCGGCTCGAGGCTCAAAGCGATGCACTACGTTGCGGGCAGCGCAGAGTTGTTTCTCACTTTCCACGACCAAGAGCTGGACACGGATTGCAGGTGGCTACAAACCGCGGCGGGAGCGCCGCATCATTGTTTTCCGCCTGATGCGAAGGTCCAGTTCCTCGATGACGCATGCAAGCAACCCGTAATAGTCGACGACGCACTGCAAGAAGGCGCGCTGATCAGCGCTGCCCTCCCTCCGGTGTCTTGTGCAGGCGAGTCCCCGAGCCCTCGTGTCAGCTATCGGGTCGGCATGACGTTACCGCTTGAAACCGTGGATGGTCAGCCCTTGCCATTGTACGGGATGCAAGACTCGAAGTGCCAACCAGCAGGCAGCCATTCAGGAAAGCTTGGTCCCCCATACCTCCGCGTCCTCGAGCAGGTGTTGGAGGGAGAACTGGCCGCCGGTCATGAGTCAACAATTTCAGTCGGCGGCGGCCTCTCGGTGCGGCGAATCCTCGCGGACGATGGCTCGAACTTCACACTCGACGCGGCCTTGGCAACTGGAGTCGTTTGCCAGTTGCAGGTAGGGGGACGATGCGTACCGGGTGTGCTTGGCTTCGAGAGTGACAGCTCAGCTCCGTCCGCACTGTACTCCGACGAGAACTGCGAGCAGCGCACCTTCGCGACGCAAATGGGAAACTTTTGCGGAGAACCGGAATTCGGGTTGGAAACTCAAGCGGATGGCTTGCATGTGTTCGAACTCAGTCGCGCCCTAAAAGCCTATATTCGGATCGAGACTGATGGTTCCGCCGGCGCCTACGGAACGGCGGCCGACGGAGCGTCGCCGATGGGCTGCGAGTCCGCTGATCAGTACGACGGCGGCCAGTACGTCAGAGGCAAAGAGGTTACGACGCAATTCCCGCTCGCGCAGCAGCGGCAAACGGGTGAAGGTCCGTTGTTTCTCTCACGCTTCGCAGCGCCAGATCCCGAGCATTTTCTACCCCTGGACGCAGGTCACGGCTTCGAAGACGCGGACAAGAACCCGTGTGAAGTCGTAGACACCCACGACGACGCTCTCCGTTGCTTGCCGTATCGATCAATGGTCGACGGCGCGGGTTACTTTCAGGATGCAGACTGTAAGCAGCAGCTGTATCAGCGTTCGACAGGTCTTGTCAGCAGCGCGGCGAATTCCGTCACGGATCTGCGGCGCCTAAATGCAGCCGAGAACGGGCCGGATCAGCTATTTTCGCTCACTGTGTACAACGGAGCACTGTACCGGGTCGTTACGAGCCAGTGTCAACCGACGCAGGCGCCGCCAGGTGTGGAGCTACTCGCGCTCGACCAGGTGCTGCCACTCTCGCTTCTGCCGAGCGTTGAGTTGAAAGCACTCTGAGCCTCAGCCATCCATTTGACGTTTCGTTTCCTCACGACTTCGTCGTGCGCTGGACAGAGGCGCCAATGCCGGGTTAGTCTCTCAACCACAAGGGAGGTGGGCGATGATGCGACGAACCATCTGTGGTTGGGCAGCGGCAGTTTCAACGCTCCTTTTTGGCGGCTGCTCAACGGACAGTCCGGAAGAGCACCTCGCGGTAGCTGACGCGCTCGCCGTTGATCCTTGGCTCACTGGAGGCCAGCCCAATCGACAAGGAGAATCGCTTCGGGGCTTCGGTGCGGATTCTTACCAGGATACCTGGCGAAACTTCTGCTCTGCAGTGCACGGGGACTTTGGTGTCCTGTCGCGACGTCGTGACAGCTCAGCATTGCGTAGACGAGATTCTACCGCCTAAGACCCGCGCTGAAGTTACGTTCCTCGAGTATACAAAGGGCGAACCGCGCAAGCGAACCAGCGTCATCGAATCTCTGCAACAAAACGTCACGTTCAAAACGCGGCGAGGCGTCCAGGGCACTCAGGGCTGGGACGACATCATGCTCTTGAAGCTCCCGGAGCCGATTCGCGGCGTGCACCCGGCGAGAGCCTTCCGCGGCACCCTCGCAGACATGACCGCAATGGTGCTCAAGCAGCGCTTCACCCTTGCGGGTTATGGCCTGACCTCGGCGTTCGACCAGCGCTGTGCGGTCCGGGACAAAGAACGGCACTTCGGGACCGCTACTCCATTTCGAGACCGACATCCGCGTCCCGTATTCCGTACTCGTGCAGATTCAGAGTGTGTTTCCTGACTGATGCCAAGGGACTCGACGCAAGCGCGACTGGGCGATTTGGGCGCTGCCGAATGACTTGCAGCTGCCCTTCGCTCACGTCACCAACGATCTGCTACCGGGTTAGCCGGGCTTAGGCGGCCAGCTGCCGCCCTATCGGGAGGGGTGGCGAGCAGTTCGCGCATTCTTCATTTCGAAAAGAAGCCTCGCATCGATCGCCAGCCGTCAGCTCATGCAGCCGAACGCAGATTCGCCTCGCGAAATGAAACGCCGTGCCTCTTCTGAACCTCGCTCGGCGACGTGCCATGGGCCGAGGCCTGGAACCTCGGTGGACACCACCTTTTCGGCATGCGATTGTGTGCGTGCCGGCCGATGGGGTCGTACGGCTGACAGCTGTCACGACGGGTGTTTTCATGCCTCAGAAAGCGCGAGGTCGATTCAAGTGGCGAATCCGTATCGTATCTATCTGGGTAATCCTACCGGCATGCTCTACTGGTGGCAGGATTTGGTGTATGCCGTGCGCGACCTGTTCCTGCCCGTGATCGAACACACGAAGTACGACGCCGTCAGCGTGCATTCCACGATGACCGCGCCCGCGCTCAGACCCACCGATCTTCTCGTGTATGTGCTGCCGAGCGCCAGCGCGAACGTCGTAGCGACGGCATTCCGCACGCCGTCTGGGGTCGGAGGCACGACCGCGTGGAACAGCGAGAAGGGCACCGGGTCCGAGGTATACACCTACAACAGCGATCCGGACAACGTGGCCAATCTAATCTTCCACGAGGCGCTGCACAACAAGCTGCACTGGGACGATGCGCGCCTCCACGCGCAAGGCGGGTTGGCGGGGAGCCCGGTCCATCCGCCCGAGACAAAGTCGGACATCGCCCTCATGAGACAAGGCATCGCGATGACGCGACCGCAGTGGATGGGTGGCTGGGCCGCCGTCAACGACCCGTTACGAGGGCTTTGAGGGCGCGTCGCTCCGCACCGAGCAAAGGACCTCGCGGTCGCGCAGCGGTTGCGCTCGGCTGGATCGTCCTGGCGTGCGCCGGCGGCGGTAGCGCCACGATCACACGGCCCCCCAGCGCAGTTCCCGCATTGCCCGACGTGGGTCGAGTCGTGTCACAGACTCCGTTCAAAACACGGGAATGGCTGCGAGTCCCCGGGGATCGATACCTGGTGTTCGACGATGTCGTCGTCGATCTGCTGTCACGGCGCGTCGCGTGGACCAACGTCACGGGTCTGGTCAACGTCGAAACCGCGCCCAATCACGTGGTGCGCACGGAGCAGGACGCGCAGGGTCTACTCGGTGCGAGCCTCTGGAACCTGGTCGATGGCACGCGAGCCTTCTTTCCGGGCGAGCTCGTCCTGAAGACAGCCATCGCTGGTAAGATCGCGCTTCAGCGTGAGGACACGCTCGAGCTCGATGTCGTCGACCCGCTCACCGGCACGGTCACACGCAGCCCGGGCATCGTCGGAAAGATCTTGAGCGTCGCCGACTTCGGCCGAGATCGGCTCGCGTTGACACGCAGGTCGGGCACTGGGGGAAAGGGGCAGGATACGCTCGCGGTCGAAACGCTCGATGGCTCGTCCGGTCTGCGCGAGCGCGAGCAAGTCATCCAGATCAGCTGGGATGAGGTGTTAGGCGCGCGAGCACGAGGGCATCTGGACCCTTTCTTGGTCGTCGACCCAAAGCTCGGCGCGCAGCTGGCGATAGTGACGGGATGCGCTGGCTGCCCCGGCACGCCCAGCCGGCTTCACACTCGCGCGCTGTCAGCGTTCGCCACGACTCAGTCTGCGCCGTGGCGCGAAGAACCCGAGCCCGCTCCCCTCGCCCGGGCGCCGCTCAGCGCGGAAGAAAAGCGCCTGCTCACGACGATCCCCACGTCAGAGTCCGCCACTTTCGTCGACCTCTCGCCTGGAGCGCGCCGCCTGCTCGCCAAAAAAGACGCGCGCATCTGCGTCTGGTCCCTCGAAAAAGCAGCGCCCGAAAGCTGTGCTTGGCAAGATTACGAGCAATACGCATTTTTGGATGCCGAGCACGTCTGGCTTGCCCGCCATGATCACGACTCGTTCGAAATTGGCGTTTGGGATCTCGCTTCCGGGCAACGCGCAACTGGTCACTACGAAGCCACTCGAGTCGAGTTCACGCAGCACGCGGGGCGATTTTTGACGTTTCGCCAAGCCCAGGACGAATCGTGGACCGTCGACGTTTGGACCTGGCCGCGCAAAAAGCCCGACTTCAGTCATTCTGGCTGCAGCGAATGGCAACTGAGTGGGCGCTACCTCACGTGCCCGTCGGCGTCGGAGGGAAGCGCACTCACGGTCAGCTTGGAGACAGGAGAGCTCCTCGCTGCACCTCCGTCAAAGGTGCCTGAATCCGCATACACGTACGACGTCGATCTCGCGCTGGGGAATGGCGTGGCGCAGCTCAGCCGCGCGGGCAACCAGGCAACGCTGTACTCGTTCGGGACTGGCACCAGCGATTGGGCGATCGTACTACCGGATGGACGCTACGCCGGGAGCGACCCAGTCGATCGTTACCTCGCCTTTTACGATCGCTCGGGGACGCTGCTCAACGCCGCCCAGATCGCTGCGCTACGCAACCCAGAAGCGGTACGAGCCACCCTCCGGGCGATGCGCGCGGGCCTCCAGCGCTAGCCCCGCCGAGGCATACTCGTCAGATCGTCCAACATCGGTCTTCGTAAAGAGCGCCTGCTTGCTCCTAGAGGCTCCGGTTCCGATCAACGCAATCCAACAACCGAATGAGACGACAGCCTCTCGAATTGCTCTCGAAAAAAGCCTCGCATTGATCGCCAGCTACCAGCTCAAGCGGCCGCACGCAGATTCTCGCGAAGAATGCGGGGATGGCGAGCAGCGATTCTAAGCAGGGCTCGGCGCCCCTGCTCCCAGCTTCGAAGCGTGTGTACGCTGATGCCCATGGCACGGGCGAATTGTGTTTGCGTCAGCAGGACAAACCGTCGAAGCGCTGCGATGTCATCACCGGACTCGAGTCCGAAAAATTCCCTACGTTTTTGGGCGGGAATTCGCTGCGAACTGATAGCCCGACGATGAACGGCCGGTGTTCGCGTGCGCTTTCGTCAGCGATTTTGGCGACGAGCGCGTGGGTGTGCTCAATGACCGATTGAGCTCATTGGCCACGCCAGCGTGACCGGCTTCGTGCGTTCACCGGGGGAACCATTGGGCGCGGAACCGTCGCGATTGCTGCCCCAACAGAGCACTGCTCCGCTTTCGGCCCGCGCACAAGCAAAGGCCGTCCCGACGCCGAGTTCGACGACACGCGGAAGCCCAGGGACCCGCTGAGCCGAAGCGCGGTGGGCAACGGGCGGAACGCCGAGCTGCCCAAACTCCCCGCTCCCCCAACAATTCACGGCGCCTGTTGCGGACAGCGCGCAAGTGAGAACGGGACCAAAAATCGTGTCAGCTGCCTCGAGTTGTATGATCGAGCTCAAGGACTCGATACTTGGTTCGACAAAGGGCACGGGCGGCGTCTTTGACCGATCGGAAGAGTCGGCCCTGAGCTGAAAGCAGCGAATTGTTGCGGCTTTCGTGAGCGCGCACACGATGTCCGCGCGCGCCACTGGGTCGCGGACCGTGCTGGCGACGTCGACGAACTCGCCCTCGATCGTCTCCGGCCGCGCCTTGGCCTCGGCGGCGGCGCACGAGCGGCAGGTGCTGCAAACCAGCTTCCCATTCGTGCTCACTGCGCATCTGCCGTCAGGCGCAACGCGGTTCACGCGCAGACCAGCCAGCGCAAAGTAGTCGGGTTCGGGTGGAAACTGGAGTGCGCTCTGCCCCCACTCCCAGCTGCGATTGTCGGCAGTGACGAAATGACCGGCTTTGAATGAACGAACATCGGCCGAAGGGCTCTGAAGCGGGCGCCAATTGTCACCGACGCGGCACTGCCAACCCGAATTGCCACGCGCGCAAATCAGCGTCTCGGACGCTCGAGGGATGAGCGCAACCTCCGAGAACGGCTCGCTGGTTGCGACTTCGGTGGGCGTGAAGGCCGCTGTCCCCTGCTCGTGGTTGCCCCCCCAACAGACGAGTGAGCCGCCACGCTTCAGTGCGCAGGCGCTCGTGTTTGCGACACTCAGCGAAATGACATCCTTCAGGTCCGGAACGAGCACTGGCGCATCGTGGAAATAGCGCGTGCCGTCGCCCAGTTGACCGTCCGAGGCTCGTCCCCAGCACTCGACTTTGCCCTCGACGACGGCACAGCCGTGATGTTCGGACAGCGCGACCCGCGTGGCTCCCGCGGGGATCTGAGTCTGCGGGCTCGGCGAAACCACGGGCGCATCGGACGGGACCTCTTGCAGATCCTCGATCTCGAGCCAGGCCTGCGGCGGCGATCTTTCTCCCACCCTCACGGTGGGCACCCCAGGGTGCGCCAGCGTGAAGCACAGCGAGGGAGCCGCTGGTCGTTTCACACAAGCGCGCGACGCGCTGCCGCTGTTGAAAAACGCACTGGCGCCGAGTGCGCGTTCGACCGTGAGCGGTGGGTTCGAACCAGACTTCCCTAGAGGTGCCAAGGTTTCAAAGCAGACGACGCTTCGGTTCTCGAGAATGGCGCAACCGTCGCTCCCGAGCGCCACGAAATCCATGGCGGGCGCGGGCAGAGCCGGCCGAAGCAAGCTGTGCGCGTTCTCCACGCGACACGAAATGGTGCCGGCGCGGCTGCGAACGCACACGCCGTTGCTCGGGCATTGCAGGCTCACCGCCGGTGCCAAGTCGGCCAGTTCCATGGGTGCGGCGATTTGCTGCTCGATGCCTTCGGTTAGCCATCGACCAGCGTTGTCTCCCCAACAGGCGACGCGCCCATCACTCGCCAGGGCACATGAACGCTTCTTACCCACGCACACGTCGACGGCTGTCGCGGTCGGCAGCGGCGCGTTCTTCGGTGCCGCGCTGACTGCGCCACCGGAAACGTTTCTAGACGTCCCTCGACAATTGGGGACGCACGCGAGCAGCACGAACGGTAGGAGCAGCACACCCGTTCGTCCGCAGCACGGCGCTCGAGCGGCGACGCGACAGACGCGCTCAACCGGCATCACATCAACCTAGTTTGGTCGCCGAGATTGGCTCTGCATCATTCCACGTGCCTGCCATGGTATTGCTCCCGGTACTTCGAAAGGTTTCCAAAGTGCCGGTTTTGGTCCAGCAAATCTTGATCGCGCCGCTGTTGTCGAACCAATAGCCTTTGCCGTCGACGGCTGCCGGAGCATGCGCTTTGTCCGTTGGCGCGTGCGAAGTATAGGAAATGCGCCCGCTGCCCTCGAAGTAGTAATAGTAGGTGTGTCCGCGCCAGGAGACACTCCAGTAGCCCAGCGTCGGAGACCGCGCCGAAACCGCCAGGTCGTCCTTGTAGTGAAATAACAGCACCCTCGTGTGCCCCGTGCCCGTTGTCGAGTACCGCTCCCAATTGCCCTTGGTATCCAGCTCGTTGCCGCCCGTGAACTCGGGATGGTTGAGGTGGGTGTGATTGCAAACTTGGTTGTTCCCCATGTAGACGACCGCGTGACCGTGGCTGAAGTTCTTGGCCGCAGTACCGAAGGCGATGATATCGCCCTCTTTCATCACGCCCGACTGGACGATGCGTTTCGCCAGCGAGAAGTCGACGAACTCGGCCAAAGTCTGCACGTCACTCCTGCCTTGCAGCGTCCTCACCAAGCCAGCCACGTTGAGCTCGTGGATGATCAGACCGCCCGCCGACAAGCATTCAGAAACGAAGTGAGTGCAGTCATTGAGGCCATTCCACCCTTGAACCAGGATCTTGTCGGATTCTGGGATTTCCAACTCGTGATATCTGTAGATCGCCAACTGACTCAAATGCTTATTACGAATGAAAAACAAGCCATCGCGGTAGCGAATGAAATCCGTCTGGAGAAAAACTGGTACCCAGTCCGAGCTCAGCTTTCGCGCCGCGCGTTCGGCTTCGATTCTGATCGGTCTCTCGCTCAGCCAGACCAGTCCGTCCTCGCACGGCCTGTACCAATATGAAGTCGCGTGGGCGAGTACCTTCTTCCTGTCGAACCTCATGCCAAGCCTCTCCCTGCCCTCTTGCAACTGCTATCGTGTTCCCTCTAGCAACTGCTATCGTGCTCGGCGGGACTCGTCAACAGGCACGGTTTCGTTGCCGCAAGAGGTAGCTCGGGTCACTCCGAACTGCCTCGACGAAGCGACCTCAGCCAGAGAGAGCATCGAGCAGCGGCTGGGGCAGCGCGCTGAAATCGCGGATGGTGAAATGCGCGCCTGCGGCGAGCAAGACCTCGGAGGGTTCGCTCGTGGTTACGCCGCAAACGGTCATCCCGGCAGCGCGTCCCGCCTGTACGCCGAGCACGGCGTCCTCGAAAACCTCTACTGCTTGAAGTGACGCACGATCTTCACCAGCTCGGTGACGACCTCGGGTTGGCTCAGGAGATCGGGGCTTGCCGGCATGATCGGGCTCTTGCCGACGGCGGCGCCGCCGTTCACGATGGTGTTGCCGATCTGTTCGTCGGTCACGCTCGCTTGCCAGGTGGCGTCCGTGTAGTTGCGGGGTTTCGGGTTCAGCGCTGCGGCGCCGGGGCCGTCGCCCATGCCTTTTTCGCCGTGACAGACCACACACCGGGTGCGGAACATTTTGTCGGCTTCGGCTTTGAAATCGACGGCTGGTTCCGCTGCGGGGGCCGGCGCTGCAACCGCTTGCGCTTGCGCGGGAGGTGAGGCGTTCGCCGCTCCTTCGTTCTTCGAGCAGGCCAGGGACGACAGCAACAGAGTTCCGAAGACGATGAGACGAGCGCTTGAATGCGGTGACATTGAAGGTCCTTCCTGAGAGCGATTAACCAACGAGATCGGAACGATGAAGACGACGCAAGGCGAGCGCAAGCGCGCCGCTGCCCACGCTGAAGGGCCACATGACGCCGATCAGGAGCGTCGCGCGCGGGCCGAGAGCGTTTGCGATCCAGAAGCCGACGGGGCCGAGCACGCTGAGATCCGGATCGACGCCCGTGAGCAGCGCGAGGCGCGCGGCTTCCACAGGATTTGCAGCCGTGAGCATGAATACCGCGTGCGGTTCTAGACGCAGCTCGAGCAGCACGCCGATCAGCGCGAAGTCATGGAGGGCGGCACCGATCAGCCAGATCAAGAGCGAAAGCACGACGGCGCGTTCCGCGGAGCGCGCCAGGCTCGATACGAGCAGGCCGAGGCCGACGTAGGCCCAAAGCAGCGCGAGCGTGACCGCGGTCGTGCGCGAGACGAGCGCTGCGAGCGATGGCTCGCCGAGCAACGCGGCGACCGCGGAGACGAGCAAGAGCAGCACGAGCAGGGGCGCGAAGAGCACGCCGGCGCGCGCGGCGACCGTGGCCCAAAACCAGTCGCGGCGCTGGCACGGCTGGCTCAGGAAGAGCTCGAAGTAGCCGCTTTGGCGGGCGCGCACGACGGTTTGGCTCGTCGCCACGAGCGCGACCAGCGGTAGCACGACGACGATGGCGTTGGCCGCGTTCAGCACCACGCGCGACATGCCCGTGAAGCCGAGCACCGACGACTCGCGCAGCCCGAGCCAGCCGAACAGGCCGAATACGCCCAGGTAGCTGGCAGTGGTGAAGAGCAACCAGCGTGAACGCAGGGCATCGGCCAGCTCCAGCCGGGCGAACGCGCCGAAGCGTGAAGCCGAGCGAGCTGGCGCTTGGAGCGGAAGGCTAGCGGACAGGGTCATCGTGAGTGCTCCCGGCGGTGGGCCGCGGCGGCCGTGCGAACGGTCGCAAAGTCGACGGGGCCAGCCTCTTGCGCTACGAAGCCGTAGGCCATGGGTGAGGCCGCACCGGCGGCGTAGTGCGCCGCCTCAGCCGGCACCCAGCGCGTCCCGAGCCGCACCCAGAGCCCGCGAGGCTTGGTCTGTGGATGGTCGACCAAGTAGGCGTCCAAGCAGCCCACGTCGTCGAAATAGAAGCGCTGCCCGCGCTCATCCAAAAGCTGCGCGGCAAAGCGCGGGTCGCTCACCAGCATGCGGCAGCTTTCGCAGGCTTGCTTGCCCCAAAAGGGGTCGATGGGTTCGCTGCCCTGGGCGCACGCGACGAGCGCGAAGCAGAGCAGCAACGCGCGACGGCCGAAGGTCAACATACGGCCCTCAGCGGAGTGCGGCGCAAGCTCGAGGTTTCTCCGCCAGCGGCCGGCCCCGGGGCGCTTCGTTCGATCCGCCCTTCGCGAAACTCGACCACGCGCTCGGCGACATGCGCGAGCTCATCGGCGCGGTGCGAGCAGAGGATGACGATGCGGTCGTCGCGGCCGCTGCGTAGCTCCTCGAAAAAGACGTGGCGCGCTTCGGCATCGAGGTTCGCCGTCGGTTCGTCGCCGACCAGGATCGGCGTTTCTGCGGCCAAGGCGGCCGCGGCCAGCAGTTTCTGCTTCATCCCGCCGGACAGGTGAGCGAAGCGCGTCGAGGCACAACGCTCGAGCGAGAGCCCGAACGCCTGAGCGCGCTCGGCGATGCGCGCCGGGTCGATGCCGCGCAGCGTTGCGATGGCGCGCACCACCTCGCGCACGGGTGCGTCCGCGGGCGGCGCGACTTGCGGAATGTAGGCGACATGCCGAAGCGCGTGCGCCGGATCCGCTGCCACGTCGATGCCGCCGATGGTGATACGGCCGGTGGTGCGAATCAGGCCGAGGATCGCGCGCAAGAGCGTGGTCTTGCCCGAGCCGTTCGGACCGACGAAGGCGACCCGCTCGCCCGCGGCAACCGACAGCGATACGTGCGACAGCGCCACGAGCGCGCCGAAGCTTTTCGAAACGTCCTGAGCTTCGATCATGAGGCCCCTCCTTGGGCGTGAACCCTTGGCGTCGGATCGACCAAGAGCAGGCGTGACGCGAACACCGGTGAGGCGCGCGCGATGAGATCGATGACGGCAAAGGCGGCCGTTCCACCGTACAGCTGCAGCGAGGGCTCGCGTTCGCTGAGCTCGCTCGACAGCACTTTCACCTGATACGGAACATCGCCGCGACCGTCGTGGTCGAGGTCGTAACCCTGGTAGTCCGACCAGGAGTTGTTGCGGAAGCTGGCCGCGAGCGCGTTGCCGCCGCCCTCGACCTGGATCACGGTGGCGTTGGAGGTGAATTCGTTGCCCGCGAACTCGAGCCCCTCTTCCGAGCTGTGGAGGCTGAGCGCAACGTCGTTCAGCGCGAAATGGTTGCCGTGGAAGCGCACCGGCGTGGCCGCGCTGCGCGGTGTGCGGTCGAGGTAAGTCGCGGTGGTGTCCGCGACCAGCCAATTGTCACTGACCGTGGCGCCGTCGCTCTCCTTGAAGCCGATGCCCACGCCCGCCGGGCCACCCGCGCCGGTGAGTCGATTGCGCTCGATGGTCAGGCGCGAGCTGTACATGACGAAGATCCCCACGACGTTGCGCGTCAGCTCACTGTCCTCGACCTTGGAGTCGTGGGCGTACATGAAATGCGTCCCGTAGCGGCTCCCGGTCACGGTGTTCCGGGCGAGTGAGACGTGGCGCGAATACCACACCACGACGTCGCGCGTTCCCTCCACCAAGCAATCATGCACGGTGGCATGACTCGCTTCCCACAGCTTGATCCCGTCGCCCTGCAGTGGGTCTTCGGGCCGCCCGACGACGTGTGAATGCTCGATGCGGCACCGCTCACAAGGCCCGAGCACGATGCCGAACAGCGCATCCTCGACTTTGACGCGCTCAATCGAGATGTCCGCCGCGGTCGCGCGCACGGCCGCGTCCTCGCGAGTCTGGCGGCGACCCGAGTTGCGCACCGTCAGGTTGTCGAGCTGCGAGCCGCGACCCGCGAGCGTGAGCACCGTGCCTTGCCCACTGCCAACGAGGCGCGTGCCCCGGACACCGCGGATGGCAACGGGTCGCTCAGCGCTGAAGTCGCCTCGGTACTCGCGACCCCGCAGCCAGATTTCCTGGGGGCCGTTCGGATCGGCGAGCCAGCGTGAAAGCGTCGCCTCGTCTTCCGCGACGGCGGCCCCAGCGGGAATGGCTCGCTCGATGGGTCCGACCGCCGCGACCGACGTTCGCGGTCGGTCGCGCCCGTGCCCGCGCGAGGCTAAACAAGCAATGCCGAACACCACGGTCAGTGCGGCGAACAGCTTCGTGCGGCGAGTCATCACCTGCCCCCGCCCCGTTCTGCTCGGCGTTGGCGCAGTGGCACGACCAGCGCGGCCAGACCGGCCGCCGCCACCGCAAGCCAGAACCCGAGCTCGGGCCGAGCGAAGGTCATGAATTGCCCGATGATCCCGTTACCGAACAGATCCGGGGTGAACGGCGGCAGTCGCAGCGGCGCGTGCGGGTTCAAGTTGTGCCCGAAGCGATACAGCCAGTAGGAGAAGTCCACGATGAAACCGAGCGGCACGCAGACGAGCAGGCCCAGCGCAACGAAGTTGGCTTTTCTCCAGGCTACCAGGAGCAACGCGGTCGCGACCAGCGCGGCCAGCGCGATCCCCGCGAGGGAGAGCTGGCGTTCGAGCGGCGCCGCGGTCGTGAGCGACGCCATCCCGATGTAGTGATTCAAGGTGTCGATCTCGCGCACATCACCGCGCGCGCCCGAGAGCAGCACCTCCACGCCGAGCCCTTTCGGATACTGCGGCGCGTACAAGCGTATCGACCACCACGGCTGCCGATACGAGGCGAGCAGGAGCGCCCCGGAAAGAAGACTCAAGAGCACCTCCGGTACGCGCGGCAGCCGCCCGCGCACGTCGCGGATTGAAGACTGCCGCTCCGTACCGAGCAGTCGTGATGCAGGGTACGACGAGACCTGACCCGACATTAATCCCTCACTT
>DASSMT010000403.1:0-15006 GCA_035688655.1 Polyangiaceae bacterium
GTGCCGAAGGGCGGACTTGAACCGCCGACAGCGCGCTTATGAAGCGCGTGCTCTAACCAGCTGAGCTACTTCGGCTTTTGGGGGCGGGAATATGGTCGGCGGGGGGCCGGGCTGTCAAGCCGGGAAGCGCGATTCAGCGCGAGGCTTGGTGGATGGCGCCGTAGCCGCCGGGACCCGGGCCTTCGCGGCCGATCACGTGGTTGAGGGAGGTGTAACTCATCGTGATCAGGGCGCGCTTTCCCAGGGCTTTGGGCAATGGGCCAAATGACGGGATGCGGCGGACGCCGGTCAGGACGTTGCCGTCGTATTCGGGGATGCCGCTTGGGCGGACCATGCGCACGCGCTCGAGGCGGCCGTCCGCGCCGAGGGCGAGCTCGAAGATGACGTGGCCGCTGCGTCCGGCTTCGATTGCCCAATCCGGGAAGGCGCGACGCAGTTGCTCGTCGACGCGCCGTTTGAGGTCTGCGACGAAGCCTTGGATGCCCGGGTCGTTGAGGGCGTCTGGGCCGGGGCCAAAGCCGCTGGGGGCGGCGCGGGAACCCATGTCTTCAGCGCCCGAGCGACCCGGGCGCGCTCCGCCAGGCTCGCCGCCGACTCCGGGACCCGGTGGAGCACCGATGGTGCTGGCGTGAATCAACGCAGCCACGCGCGCAGCCACCGCTTGTGAGCTGTCGTCGACGTCGCTCGGGCGCTCCCGAACCTCCGTGGGCAGCGCGGGGCGAGCCCGCATCACCCAGGGGCGCGCGACCAACACTTGCGCGCCGCGTGAGGGGGCGCCGCGGGCGGCAGCGGCGGGCGCGCCGGGTTGGGGTTCCGCTTCATGGCGACCAGGTACCGCGGCGCCGGGCGCGGGGTCTGACTCGAGGCCGGCTTCGTCTTGTCTGGGACCGGCGACACCACCGAGGGCGGCCGCGAGCTTGCCTGCGACCGAGCCGGGCGCATTCAGCGCGAGCAGCCGACGCTCGGCGAGGCTGCCCTTGCCGGTCGCAAGAAAGGTGAGCTGCATCGGAGTGGGCGTGGAGCGGTGATCTTCCCACGAGCGGCGCGCGCTCGCGGTGTGCAGGCGTTGCACTTGGCTGCGATCCCGGTGTGTGGGCGCGTCCGTCTCCAGACTGATGGGATCGATGTGGCTATCGAGATTGGTGGCCGCCTCGGGTGCGGTCCTCTCGCCACCGCGACCCGTTTGCTCGGTGTCGGCGTGGCGCGTGAGCGGTCCGCCGCCGGGCAGCGCGGGTTCCAGCTCTTCCGGCTGAGCTTCACTCTCGCGCTCCTGATCGCCGGCGGACGGGTCGAAGCTCGGCAGCTCGACCTCGATCTCACCCTTTTGAGTGATTGAGGCGGGCGGCGCGCCGGGGTGCGTGCGCAGCGAGTGAGAGATGAGCAAAGCCCCACAGGTCAGCAGCAAGCCGTGCGCAGCGAGCGACGCCGCGAACGCTCCCGAGCCGACCAGAGGGCGAGCCATGCGGCTTCAGTTTGACAGAGCGCTCGAATCCGGGCCAGGGGGGACACGAAAGCAACGATGCGCGTTGTCGGTCGTGAGTGCGGCAAGGTGCGCCTGGTCGATGCCACGAAGGGCGGCCACGTATTTGCCGGTATGCACGACGAACGCGGGCTCGCACGGCTTCCCGCGCAGCGGTACGGGCGCCAAATACGGGCTGTCGGTTTCGACCAGGATGCGCTCGGCGGGCGCCCAGGCCGCCACCTCTTGGATGGCTTTGGCGCTCTTGAAGGTCACGATGCCCGAGAAGGACAAGTAGAAGCCGAGGTCGAGCGCCCGGGCCGCGAAGGCGCGATCTTCACTGAAGCAATGAATCACCCCGCCCGCTTCGCGCGCGCCCTCGGCCTCCAGGATTTGCAACGTGTCTTCGGCGGCGCTGCGGGTATGGATGATCAGCGGCTTGTGCAGCGTGCGCGCGAGCGCGATGTAACGGCGGAAGACCTCCGCCTGGGTGTCGCGCGGGGAATGATCATAGTGGTAGTCGAGCCCGACCTCACCCACGGCGAGCACGCGCGGGTGCGACCAGAGTGCTGAAAAGTCCAGCGCGCCGTCGCGCGCTGCGTCGTGCGGGTGCACGCCCACGGAGGCGTACACGTCCGCGTGACGCTCGGCGATCTGCGCGGCTTGTTCGGCCTGCGACATGCCGCCCACTCCGATACACAGGAACGCGCTGACCCCGGCTTTTCGCGCACGCTGCAAGATCGCGTCCGGACCTTCCGGGCTGTGGTGGCTGTCGAGGTGGCAATGGGTATCGAACCAGGTCATCGGCGGAATCTCAGGCGCACGAACCATAGCAGAAGCGCGCACGCCACGATGCCGGACATGACCCAGAGCTCGCTCTGCTCGACGGCTCGAGTGAGCAGAGCCAGCGCCAAAAGCGCAAGCGGAGCCGAGAGCGCGTCGCGCGGAGACAAGCCGTGCGCACGCTTGAGCGCGAGATAAGCGAGCGAAAGCACACTGACCGAGTACTGAAACAGCACCGCCACGCTGGACAGCACGAACAGCCGGCTGAGCGCGCCCCAAGAGAGCAAGATCAACACCAAGAACAACGTCACGACCAGCGCGCGGCCCGGCACTCGACGCGCGGTCTGTGCGTCGGAAATCGCAGTTTCCCCGACGCGCGACGCGAGTGCGGCGAGGTAGCGCGGCGTCATCGCCATCATGCCGAAAGCGATGCCAGCGGCTGAAATATTGGTCCCCATGCCCACCAGCGCGGCCAAGCGGGGGCCGTCCAAAGCGCCGGCAGCGGCGATCAACGGCGCGTCGCTGGCTGCCAGATCGCCGACCGAGCGCACACAGGCCCAGTGGATCAGCATATACAGCGCCGCGCACAGCACGAGTGAGCCAATCGTAGCGATCGGGATCGCGCGCTCGGCCGAGCGCACGTGCGAACCCGGCACGGGCACGATCTCGAAGCCCTGCATCGGGAAAACGATCAGCAGCACCGCGCGCGACCAGGACGGGTCCGTGAGCTGCGGCGCCGGTTGCGGCGCTTCGTGCCGAGCCCAAAGGAACGCGATGACCAGCAGCAGCAGGGGCAGCAACTTGAGCACGGTGAGCGACGACCAAACCCAAGCGCTCGGCCTCATGCCCGCGCCCACCACGGCCGCGAACAGCAGCGCAGCGAGCAAGGAGAACGCCTGTTTGTGTGCGCCGAGGCCGAGCACGGGCGCGCAGTACTCACCGAGCCCAGCGAGTACCGCCGAGGTGCTGAGCACGGCCGAGGCATAGGCAGCGACGCCCACGACGAAACCCACGCCCGGGCCGAAAGCAGCGCACGCCCACACGTACGGACCACCGTCGCGATCGAAGCGCGAACCGAGTCGCGCGTAGGTCGCCGCCACCGGCAACAGCGCAAGCAACGTGAGCGCATACGCCCACACGCCCGCCATGCCAGGTACCCAGCGCGCCACCAAATTGGGCGTGAAGAAGATGCCCACGCCCACGATGCCGTTCACGCCGAGCGCGAGCAACGACCAGACGCCGAGCGCGCGGCTGTGCGTCGTGCCCACCCTGGTCGACGCGCGCGGGTCGTCTGCAGCCTGCCCCGCGCTCACTCGCCTACCCGCTCAGTGGTGGTACACGTCCGCGAACCGCTCGCGCACCAGCGCGACAGCGGCGTCGCCCGCCGATCCGCGCTGGTAGCCGAAGCGCGCGATCAGCACATCCAGCGCCTTTTCGGCGGCCATGCGGCGCGCGTCGTCGAGCCCGCTGCCTTCCTCGCGCAGCAGCGTCACGAGATCGCGGCACAGCTTGGCCACCGCCACCCGGCGCTCGGCAAACGCCGATTCGCGCAAGCGACGCAGCTGCGTGGCGAACACGCGCGCATTGTCGAGCGGTTCATCCGGGTGATCGATGGCCCAGGCCGCAATCGCGCCGATCAGACCATGCCGCAGATCTTCGGCTTTGTCGGGCGCGCCGAGCAACGCCTCGACCTCGCGCATCATGCGTTCGTCCGGTTCTTCGTATTGGCCGGTCAATGGGTTCCGGAATTTCTCGCGCTTCACCCAGTAATTGACGTGGATCACGTAGCGATCGAACAAGTCGCTGTAGCGCGTTTCATCGACCAGGCCGCTGGCGATCCGGAACTCGTCTTCCAACGCGTCGAGCAAACGCGCGTGCAGCACTTTGCGGAACAGCACGTGGTCGTGATAGCCGCCGGCCAAGCGCTCTTCTTGCAGCCAGGTGTACTCGCTGGTGCGTTCACACAGGCGATCCAGCTCCTTCAGCACGGCGAGTGGCGAAAGGCAATCGAAGCGCGGGTCTTGCGCAGCGTCGAGCAGCACCGTGCGCATCTCGCGCGGGCTCGCGCCGATGCTGCCCTCGTAAATCGGGTACGGCTCGCTCTCGCGATACAATTTGCCGATCGCCGAACGCAGGAGCTTGGCCGATTCATCGTCCAAGCGACTCGGCGCGGTGCCCGTGGAATACAAATCGAGCTTTTCGATCGCGGTCAGCTCGGTGACCAGATCTTGTACGGGCTTTTCGTAGCGGTCGCTCGTGGGGCGACGCATGCGCGTGAGCACCGCGAACATCGCCGCGATGCGGGTGGCGTGCGGCGCGACGTGCTTTTGCACCTGAGACGCGATTTGCGCGTCGTAAATGCGCTGTTCATCCAACCAGCTGAGCAGGTACGGCGCGCGGATCAGCTCCAAGCGGCCACGAAAGCTCTCGAACTCCGGGTGGTCGCGGAACGCATTCAGGTGCACTTCGTTGCCGCTGGCGAGCATCACGCAGTTGACCTGCACGTTCTGCGAGCGCAGGGCGACCTCGCCGGTTTCGGCCGTGATTTGCAGATATTTGAAGGCATCCAGCGGGCGCTTCAGCAGATCCGAAAACTCGAGCAGCCCTCCGGCCGCGTCGACCAGCTCACCGTAGGCCTCGAACAGCGTCATCGATTGCAGCGCCGAGGGCAACGCGCCCAAGCTGCGGTCCGCCGTCACTTGCCGTTCACCCGCGTCTACCGAGAGTTGCGGGCCGAGCGTGACCGCACCCACGCGATAGCGGCGAGAGATGAAGTAGCGTTCGACTTGGACGTGCCGCAGCACTTCTTCCAACGAGCCGCCGTAGCTCGTGAGCAGTGCCTCGTACACCTGTTGGCTCTTGTGCGAAAGCGTGCCGCGCAGCATCCACGCCGGTGGCGGCGCTTTGGCCTTGGCGTCGGCAAACAGCCGCTCGAGCAGCTCCTTTCGCGCGGCGCGTGGGATCAAGAACAAGGGATGATCGCGCACTTCCACGAACAGGCGCGACTCGATTTGTTCATCGGGCAAGTGCGCGTAGCTGCCGTCATCAGCGACGCCTTGGGCGCGTTTGCCGCCAAAGCCGATCGAGCCGCGCAACGTGGCTTGCGTGGGGAATACCCAATGGAAGCGATACAGTGCGCCTTCGTCTTGCATCGAGTAGTGCTCGAGCGCACGCGCGATGCAGGCCGCCACCGTGCTTTTGGCGGAGCCGTTCGGGCCGTGCAAGAGCAGCACGCGATTGGCGCGCCCCTCACGAGCGAAGTTACTGAGCGCGCGATAGATTTCGGCCTGCACCGCCTCCTGCCCCACGAGCGCGTCGGAGCGCGCCTCGGCTGTGTCCAAGAATGGCAGGTCGAACAAGCGAAAGCGCGACAGCTCACCCCACGGGCGCGTCACCGTCTCGCGTCCGTAGTGATCGAACATGTCGCGTAGATAGCGTGAGGCGTCGCGTGAGTGGCGAACGCTGTCGGTCGCGAACAGCGTCAGGTACTCGCGGAATGAAAGCAGACGGCGTTCTTCCTTGAACTCCTTCTGCACGGAGAGCGCGATGCGCTGCAGGTCCTCCAAAATGCGCTCGGGCATGAGGGTGAGCGTACCATGGCTCGGGCCAGTCACGGCCCGCCCGGCCCCGCGCGTTGTGTTCCGAGACCCGTGTGGTATTGAGTCGGCATGCGTATGCTCTCGGTTTCCGGCTTTCGCTCGTTCTCTGGCCTGGCCATCCTCGCCCTGTGCAGCCTTTCCGCGTGCAAGAACCAGCCGCCGCCCGCAGCCGAAGCCACGGCCACCGAACCTACGCCGCCTCCGCCTGCTGCCGCCCAAGCCGCCGCACCCGCCGCGGCCGCGCCCGCTAGCGCCGAAGCCGCCGCAGCGCCGCCCGCGACCGCCGCTGCCAGCAAGTACAGCGAAGCGCCCTTCGACGTAGAAATTCAGCCCAAAGGTGCATACGCATCCGGCCAGCCTGGCAGCGCCGAGATCGTGATCTCGGCCAAACCGCCGTTCCATGCGAACGACAAGTACCCGTACAAGTTCAAGCTCAACGAGGCCGCTGGCCTCAAGTTCGCGAACCTCGTCGTCGAAAAAGAGGCGGTAAAGGTGGAGAAGACGCGCGCCACGTTGTCGGTCGGGCTCACCCCGGAAAGCGCGGGCAAGCACACCGTGTCGGGCAAGCTCTTCTTCTCGGTCTGCAACGACGACCAATGCTTGGTCGAAAAGCGCGATCTCGCGCTGAACATCGAAGCCAAGTAACCTGGCCGCTGCTCAACGCAAGAGCACGAACACGATCACGAGCGCGATGCCGACGAACAGCGCGCTGCCACCGACCGCGAGAAAAATCAACGTGTTCGAGTTTTTCGGCACGCCGGCGATGGATTGCCGCGAAAAATCCGCGCTGCCCGGGGCGACGAATGCCGGAGCCGGGGGCGCCCCCAGGCTCGACTGCTGGACGACTCCCGGAGCCGCAGCGGCTGCCGCAGCAAACGGGTCGCCCATCCCCTCCAAGCTGTCCGATTCGCCGAAGAAAGAGTCCGCCACGTTGGCCGTGCGCGGCGCGTTCACCGTCTCGAGCAGCTTGGGCATGGCGGCGCTGACGCGCGCGTTCAACTCTGCCTCGGTGGTCTTGGCCCACTCCAGGTGCGTGCCGCTCAAGCCGTAGGCCGCACCGACTGCATCGGCCAAGGCACCTACGGACGCGATGCGCTGTGCTGCGGTCTTCTTGAACGCATGCACCATCACGCGGTCCAAAGTTGGCGGAACCGGATGCTTCTGCCCCTTGCCCGCTTCACTCGGAGGCACGGGTTCCTTGGTGAGGATCTGGAGCAAGATGCTCGGACCGTTGTTGCCGATGAACGGCACGCGGCCGACCACGCATTCGTAAATGATCGCGGCCAGCGCCCAAACGTCGGCGCGATGATCCAGAGTGTCCAGGCCCTGCGCTTGCTCGGGCGCCATGTAGAATGGCGAGCCGATGGTGGTGCCGAGCACGGTCAGCTTCTTGGCCGACTCCCCTTTGTCTTTGGCAGAGCCAAAATCCAACAACTTTGCGATGTCGCCTTCGGGCGTTTGGCACAAGAACAGATTGTCGGGCTTCAGATCGCGATGCACGAACTTGCGGGCGTGTGCCTGATCCAGACCGATTGCCACCTGGCTCAACATGCGCAGCATGCGCGCGGGCAAAATCACGTGCTCGCGCTTGAGCGTCGCGCGCAGCTCCTCACCGTACAGAAACTCCATCACGAGCACGAAGCTCTGGTCGGGCGTGGGCAGAAAATCGAGCACCTCGACGATGTAGTCGTGAGGCAGCATCTTGCTGACCTCGAATTCGCGCTTGAAGCGCTCGACCGCGATCTGGTCCTTGGACACGTCCGGGTGCAGCACTTTGAGCGCGACGTTGCGGCGCGCTTGCATGTCGAGCGCCTCGTACACGCGCCCCATGCCGCCATCGGCGACCACCCGCCGCACCTGATAGCGGTTGCAGAGCAGCTCTCCGATGCGCGGGTCTTGGTCGTCCGCGAGCACCGGGACCTGCGTCGCGCTGGTCAGTTGCGCGCCATCGACCGGGCAAAAGCCCGCGTCATCCGGGTAAAGGCGTCCGCAGGCCGGGCAGGCTTTCATTCAGACCGACCAGACCGAGCAGCCCGACCAGCCCGACGCGCCTTCGGCGAATTGCACGGGTAGAATCTCGGTCAAGGCGCGCCCGACTCCCTGCTGTCACTCGTCACGCCGGGGCGATAGTACAAAATCCGGTTACAGCTCGGGCATTGCTCGAACTTGTTCTCGCGGGTCAGGCCCTGAAACAGCATCGGTGGCAAGCGCATGTGACAAGCAGAACACGTGCCGTCGGTGGTGGAACTGATCGCCGTGCCGCGGCGGCCGCGGATCATCTCGTAGCGGCGATACAACGTGGGCGGCACATTGGCCACCAGCCCGGCACGCAGCGCCTCTTTCTCGGCGACCGCAGCGTCACCTTGGGCGAGACGGCCCACGGTGTCGCCTTCGACCGCGGCCAGCTCGGCGAGCAGCGCGTCGCGCTCGCCGGTCACCTGCGCCATGTCCTTTTGAGCTTGCTCCAGGAAACCGTCCAGCTTCTCCACTTCGATTTCGCGATCGCGGTACAGCTTGCGCAGCTCTTCGATTTCACGCTGAGCGGCGTTTGCTTCGCGTTCGGTGCGGCAACGCGACAATTTCTCGCGTGAGCGCTCGACTTGGATGCTCATTTGCCGAACTTCGCCCATCAGGTCGCCCCGTAGCTTGTCCATGTCGCCAGCATTTTTCTGGCTCCGAGCGAGCCGCTCTTCCAGCGAGGCCAGAGTAGCGCGCTTGGCGTCAAGCCCCTGCCGCTCTTGCTTGACCGCCTCGCGGAGCTCCTTGAGCTCTACATCGAGCGCCGCTAAATTTTCGAGATTGTCGATTTGCGCCTGGATTGTCACTGTCTAAAACGGCTCCTCGCGTAACTCCAACAACTCACGTTTGCCACGAGCTGGGGGTCAGTGGGCCCACCTGGGTTCGAACCAGGAACAACCCGGTTATGAGCCGGGGGCTCTGACCGATTGAGCTATAGGCCCAAGCTGGTGTGCACTTCGACGGACGGCGGTTCGGGGTCCGGCCACTCGAGGTGCTCGTGATCGTGGGCGCTCCGACGCCGGGTCGCGTCGCTGACGGGTCCCGGGCGTTGTCGAAAGCAAGCTCCACGCCGGGAAAGCTAATCGAAGCGCTCGCACGGGGCAACGAAGTAGGGCAATGCCGTGCGTCGCCGGCCTTCGGGCAGGACAAAAAGGGCGGTCCCGGACAGAGCACGCCGTCCGCGGTCGCCAACGCCCGGCCGGAAATCGCGCCCGGCGACGAATATGTTACACCTACAGGCTCCCCTGCTCGCGCCCCGCGGGCCGGCGATCGCCGTACACACCCTGCAGAAATCAATGGAGTCACTGGTCGTCCGCGGTGCAACTCAGCACAACCTGAAAAATGTCAGCTGCGAGCTGCCGCGCAATCAATTGGTGGTGATCACGGGGCCGAGCGGTTCGGGAAAGTCTTCGCTCGCCTTCGACACGATCTACGCCGAGGGCCAGCGTCGCTACGTCGAGTCGCTCTCGGCCTACGCCCGGCAGTTCCTCGATCAGCTACCGAAGCCGCGCGTCGAAAGCATCGAGGGGCTCAGCCCGGCGATCGCCATCGAACAAAAGGGCCTGGGCAAGAGCCCGCGCTCCACGGTCGGCACGGTCACCGAGATCGCAGACTACCTCCGCCTACTCTATGCGCGGATCGGCGTTCCGCACTGCCCCAAGTCGGGCAAGGTGCTGCGCGCCTACACGGTGCAGGAGATCGTCGACTCGATCTTGTCTCGCGGTGAAGGCGCACGCCTGGCGCTGCTCGCGCCGATCGTGCGCAAGCAAAAAGGCGACTTGAGCGCCGAGCTCGAGCGGCTTCGGCGCGAAGGCTTCGTGCGCGCGCGCATCGACGGCGAACAGGTCGATCTCGGGGACGACCGCGAGCTCGACCGCAGCAAGACCCACGATCTGGACGTCGTGGTCGACCGCATCGCGGTCCGCGATGGAGCCAAGGGTCGCGTCACGGATTCCGTCGAGCTCGCGCTGAAGCTCGGTGACGGCACCCTGCTGATCGACGCCGTCGACGGCAGCGAACCTTTGGTGATGAGCGAGCGCTTGGTGAGCTGGGAATACGGCATCACCTTGCCGCCGCTCGAGCCGCGCCTGTTTTCGTTCAACAGCCCGCACGGGGCGTGCCCCAGCTGCGACGGCTTGGGCGTGCGTTCGGCGATCGACGTCGGTCGCATCGTCCCCGACGAGAGCCGCTCGCTGCGCGAAGGTGCCATCGCCGCCTTCGGCCGGCGCGGCTCGGTGGCCACCGCCACCGAAGTCTCGCGCGCGGTCGAAGTGCTGTCAGTGAATCCGGACCTGCCCTGGTCGGAGCTGCCCGAAGCGCAACGCCAAGCACTGCTCTACGGCAGCAGCGGTGGCAGCGGAAAGCGCAAGCACTCGCACCCCAACTACGAAGGCATCGTGCCACGCTTGCAGCGCATGCTCGATACGGGGGCGGGCGAAGAAGGCGAAGATCACGAGTCGGACGACGGCGGCATCGGCCCCGACGATTTGGGGCGCTTCATCGTCACGCAGACCTGCGAAGCCTGCGGCGGCGTGCGCCTTCGCCCGGAGGCACTCGCCGTCAAGCTCGGCGGAAGCACCATCGCGGAGCTGTCGGCCATGCCGCTGCGCGGGCTGCGCGAATTTCTGACCGGCTTTGCCAGTGAAAGCGCGCTCGCCCCGCGTGAAGCGGCCATTGCCCTGCCCTTGATCAAGGCGGTCACCGAGCGGCTCGGTTTCTTGCTCGAAGTCGGGCTCGACTATTTATCGCTCGAGCGCACCGCGCACACGCTCTCGGGCGGCGAAGGCCAGCGCATTCGCTTGGCGACCCAGATCGGCGCCTCCTTGGTCGGCGTGCTGTACGTCTTGGACGAGCCCAGCATCGGCCTGCACGCGCGCGACAATGCGCGCCTACTGCAGGCTCTGCGTCGCTTGGTCGACAAGGGCAACAGCGTGCTGGTCGTGGAGCACGACCGAGATGCGATCTTGAGCGCGGACCACGTGGTCGACATGGGTCCAGGTGCGGGGGCGCTCGGCGGGCAAATCGTCGCTCAGGGCACGGCCGCAGAGATCATGAAAGATCCGGGCTCGATTACCGGGCCATACCTGTCCGGCGAGAAGCACTTGCCGGTGCCCACCGAGCGTCAGCCACCCACTGAATTGGTGCTGCGCATCGTGGGCGCCAAGGCTCACAACCTGAAAAACATCACCGTCGAGATCCCGCTCGGGCTGATCAGCGCGGTCACGGGCGTGAGCGGCTCCGGCAAGAGCAGCCTGATCGTCGACACCTTGCTCAGCGCCGCGCGCGCCACGTTGTACGGGGCGACGGGTTGGGTCGGCCCGTGCGAGCGGATCGAGGGCCTCGAGCACATCGACAAGGTGATCAGCATCGACCAAGCGCCCATCGGTCGCACCCCGCGCTCGAACCCCGCGACTTACACCGGCATCTTCACGCATCTGCGTGAGCTGTACGCGGGCCTGCCCGACGCGCGCGCTCGCGGCTACAAACCCGGCCGCTTCTCGTTCAACGTCAAGGGCGGGCGCTGCGAAGCCTGCCAGGGCGACGGCGTCTTGCGCGTCGAGATGCATTTCTTGCCCGACGTCTACGTCACCTGCGACTCGTGCGCGGGGCGCCGCTACAATCGCGAGACGCTCGAAGTGAAGTATCGCGGGCTCTCGATCGCCGACGCGCTCGATCTGACGGTCGACGAGGCCGACGAATTGTTCGAGTCGATCCCGCGCATTCGTCAAAAGCTCAGCGCGCTGCGCCAGGTCGGCCTCGGCTACATCCAACTCGGTCAACCCGCGACCACGCTGTCCGGCGGCGAGGCCCAGCGCGTCAAGCTCGCCAGCGAGCTGTCGCGCAAAGCCACCGGCCGCACGCTGTACGTGCTCGACGAGCCCACTACGGGCCTGCACTTCTCGGACATCGAGCTGCTCACCCATGCCCTGTTCGGCCTGCGCGACGCCGGCAACTCGGTGCTCTTGATCGAACACAACATCGAGCTCATCGCCTGCGCCGACTGGGTGATCGATATGGGTCCCGAGGGCGGCAACAACGGCGGCGGCATCGTCGTCGCCGGCACCCCGGAAGAAGTGGCGCGGACACCCGGCAGCCACACCGGCGTGTACCTGAAGCAAGCCCTGGCAGACGTGGGCAAACCGCCCGTGAAAGCCGCCAAACGCCCGACCAAGAAAACCGCCAAAGCGCGCTGAGCTGAGCGGCTGGCGGTGGTTCACGCCGAGTGAATCTAGGATTGGGGGGCGCTCACAGGTTCGACAACGCAGCTCGCTGCCGAGCGCGCGCCTCCGTTCACGGCCTCACTCAGCCCGGAGCTGCCCGGCGAAACCGAGTCGAGCCCCGAAGCGCGGGCGCACGAATGACGAAGGACCCCCGCGCAGGCCGGAGGCCTGTGCTTGGGGGTCCGGACGCGCGCAGAGAGCGCCCGCGGGCCGCGCCCAGACGACGCTTGCGGAGCTGGTGCGAGCTCCGAGGCGCGCGGCCGCCGCACTGCGACGCCCGGCGGCTCGGGGCAACCACCCCTTCAGGTGAAGTCTTTTTCGACGCGCTCTTGGTCCTCTTTGCAGCGGATGCAGAGCGTGGTCTCGGGGCGCGCTTCCAAGCGCTTCACGGAAATCTTTTCGCCGCAGTCGTCACACACGCCGAAAGTTCCCTTGTCGATTTTTTCGATCGCTTTACCGATCTTGTCCAGGAACGCCTTCTCGCGACCGCGCAGGCGAAACTGGAATGATTGCAGATACTCGCTCGACGCGAGATCCATCTCGTCCGGCAGATCATTGGCGTCGAGGGCCATGTCCTCATCAAGCGTCTGTTGCGCGCGCTTGATGATTTCTTGGCGCCTCGCCTCGAGCATGTCCCGGAATTTCTTTAGCTGGACTTTGGTCATCGGTCGCGCACTCGACTGGCTGTCTGACTACGAGAAAACACCCCCCGATTCAGGGGGCCGGTTAAGATAGGGAGCCAACTCCCTTCAGTCAATAGCCGGCGCCCAGAATCCACCTCCGCGGAATTTCGCCAAACTTGCTGAACTTCCGTCGCGCAGGACGGGCACTCAGGTCGGGCGCGCAGGTCGGGGTCTCGTTTTTGGATTTGCTGACGCGCCGCGCCTCGACCCCCGCAGCTCGGCGCTCCGCGTTCCTCCGCTTCTCGCGGGCTTTTCGGCTACAGGCCGTCGCGGTAGGCGCGCACGGCGTTGACGATGGCGTCAGCGATTTTCTGGCGAAAGTCTCCGGTATTGAAGCGAGTTTCGCCGACCTGGTTGGAGATGAACGAGGTCTCGAACAGCACCGCGGGCATGCGCGCACCCGCGAGCACGTAGAAGCCGGCCCGCTTGATGCCGGAGTCGGGAATGTCGCCATAGCTGGGCGAGAGCGAAGCGATGGCCGAGCGCTGCAGCAGCTCCGCAAAATGAACCGAGCGGCCCGCGCTCGAGTTGCCCTCGCCGCGCCGCAGCGCGCCGGCCAGCTCCGCGGCTGCTTCGGCCGAGGCGTCGTTCTCGCGCGCGGCCAAGCGGGTCGACGCGGCGTCGCGCGAATCGTCGAGCACGAAGGTCATCACGCCCCGGCCCGCGCCGTCCTCACTGGCGTTGCAATGAATCGACACGAACAGGTCGGCTTGGAATGCGTTGGCGCGCGCCGTGCGCTCGTCGAGCGCGACGTAATCATCGCCGTCGCGCGTCAGCAACGTCGAGATGCCGAGCTCGCGCGCGATCAGCGGTGCCGCGCGATGCGCGATGTCGAGCGTCACGTCTTTTTCGCGCAGACCACTCGGTCCGCTCGCTCCCGGATCGTTTCCGCCGTGCCCCGGATCCAGAACGACGCGGCGCACCTGACGCGGACCGCGGGTGAGCTCTGGGCTGCGCTGTGGCGGGTCCTTGGAGACGTCGATCACTAGGCGAAACGGCTCAGGCATGTAAAACACGTGCCGATAGGCAGCCGAGTTCAGATCCAAAACGACGCGGGTGCGCGTGGGCTCGGCTCCGACCCGCACGCGGGCCACGAGGCCTCCCACGTCGAACGAGCGCTGCCCTTGATAGGTCGCAGCGTCGATGTCGACGAACAGGCGCGGGCTCTGGCTGCCTTCGTCCAAGAAACCGACCTTGTAGGTGGTCGCTTGGGTCACGTAGATCACGATGCGCGCGGCGTCCGCCGCGGCGTAGCGTTCGATCTTCGTGACCCGGGACGGGCCGCGATGCTGGGCGATCGTCGGCACGACCACGCCTTCGGGCGCGGGCTCGGCCCCGCGCGGGCTCGGCGGTTCGTCGCGGTGTGCGGCAGACGGCGAGCTCGCGCTGCGCTCGCGATCGATCTGCGAAAGCACGGTGGGCAATGGCCGGTACGCGCTCAGGGTGCTCAAGATCTGCGCTGCGCGTTGCTTGCACGGCTCATCCGAGCCGGGCGAAAGCCCCGCGCGATATACCGCTCGGTAGATCAGCTCGGGGTCAGCCTTCAACTCACCTTCCAAGAGCGCCGCAGCTGTGGCCGCCGAGCAGCCCAGCGATGGTTCGCTGCGCGCCGCCTGGCGATACAATTCGATGGCTTCGAGCGCGTCTGCTTCGCGATGGTCTGCGCGGAAAATTCTTTCGCGCAGGCGCGCCGCGTCGAGCAGAACTTTCGCGCCGGCTCGTCCGCCCTGTTTCGTACCAGTCACGGCCCAGCCATCGGCGCGCGCGACGGCTTCGGCGCGCTCGGGGATCGTCGAATTTGCGCTGGCGCTCGCTAGCGGGCTGGATTCAGCGCTGGCAGGGCCGCTCGAGCGACAGCCCAGTGCAGGCCATGCGCCGAGCCAGGCGACAATCAGGGCCTGCGAGCGCCTACCGCGCGGGACTCTTGGGGATCGCATGGCGCCTGACCTTGGACCTGCTCTTAGCGTGCCGGTGCGGGATCGGCCAAACCCGCGGCTGCCCCGCGTTGCGCCGCTCCGAGTCGCGATGCTAGCCTCTGACTCGCGATTGATGCCCAATCCAGCTGACAATCCTCCGTCGTCGGCGCCGCTGAGCGCCGAAGACGCCGATCGACTCGCGGATGGCTTCACGGCGATCTGGGAGGATCCGCCCGCGCCGGTGCCGGCAGTCGCAGAACGCGCTGCGGCTGCGCAGCCCGCCCCCACCCCGGCGTCCACCCCCACCCCGGCGTCCACCCCCACCTC
>DASSMT010000433.1:0-38307 GCA_035688655.1 Polyangiaceae bacterium
CTGGCGCGGCACGCAGCACGCCGCCTGGGCGCTGGCGCTGGTGGTGCTGGCGCCCGGCCTCCTGGCGCTGGTCTTCGGCTGGTTCGCCTTCCGCTCCCGCATCCGCGGCGTCTACTTCTCGATCATCACCCAGGCGCTCACGTTCGCGGCGATGCTCCTGTTCTTCCGCAACGAGACCGGCTTCGGCGGCAACAACGGCCTGACCGACTACAAGTCGCTCTATGGCTACGATCTGCATCAGACGTCGACCAAGGTGATGCTGTACGTGTTGTCCGCGCTGGCGCTCTTGTTCACGTACCTGCTCTGTCGTTACATCGTGACCTCCAAGGCCGGGCGAGTGCTGCGCGCGATTCGCGATGCCGAGAGTCGCGCGATGTTCGTCGGCTTCAATCCCACCAGCTACAAGCTGTTCGCCTGGACGCTGAGCGCGGTCTTGTGCGGCTTGGCGGGCGCGCTGTACGTGCCGCAAGTCGGCATCATCAATCCGAGTGAGATGCAGCCGGCCAACTCGATCGAGATGGGGATCTGGGTGGCGGTCGGCGGGCGGGCTACGCTGTTCGGCGCAATTTTGGGCGCGTTCTTGGTCAATGGCCTGCGCAGCTTCTTCACTGCCGCAATGCCCAACGCTTGGCTGTACGTGCTCGGCTTGTTGTTCATCGCGGTCACGCTCTTCTTCCCGGATGGCGTCGCCGGTGCGCTCGGGCGCTTGAAGCGGAGGAGCTGATGTCCGAATCATCCGCCGTGAGCAACGCCGCGCCTGCCGAGCCGACCACGCCGAGCGAGGCCCCTGATTCGTCGCCCGCGATTCGCACCGAGGCCAAGGTCAAGCCGACCAGCGGCAAGCGCAAGTTGGTACGCCCACGCCTGGTCGATCCCGAGCGGCGTGCAGCCGTCGTGGGCAGTCGCCAGGCGGTGCTGGTCGTCGACAACGTGAGCGTCAGTTTCGACGGCTTCAAGGCCATTACGGATTTGACCTTGATCCTCGACAAGGGCGAGCTGCGCTGTCTGATCGGTCCGAACGGCGCCGGCAAGACCACGCTGATGGACATCATCACCGGCAAGACCAAGCCGGACAGCGGTACCGTGTTCATGCCGCACGACGCGCGCGATCTCACCCAGTTGAAGGAGTACGAAATCGCGGCCCTCGGCATTTGCCGGAAGTTCCAGCGTCCGACCGTATTCGCCGGCCACACGGTGTACGAGAACATGGAGCTTGCGCTCACGGGCCCGAAAGGCGTGTGGAAGAGCTTGTTCTCCCGACTGAGCGGCGATGAAAAGCGCTCAATCGAGCAGATTTTGGAGCAAATCGGCTTGCATGAGCACGCGGCGGTGCGCGCCGGACAGCTCGCGCACGGCCAGAAGCAATGGCTCGAAATCGGCATGCTGCTCGCCCAAGATCCCAAAGTCTTGCTGGTCGATGAACCGATCGCCGGTATGACGCACCAAGAGACCGAGCGCACCGCAGAGCTGCTCAAGTCACTGGCCGGCGAGCGCACCGTCGTCGTGGTCGAGCACGACATGGACTTCGTGCGCAGCATCGCCAAGAAGGTCACCGTGCTGCACGAGGGCAAGGTCCTGGCCGAGGGCGACATCGATTCCGTGCAGAATAACCCGCGCGTGGTCGAGGTCTACCTGGGCGAGCCGCGCACGTGACGCTGCACGACGAGGGTAAACAGATGTTGGAGATCGAAGCGCTGAACCAGTTCTACGGTGAAACTCACGTGCTGTGGGACATGGCGCTCAGCGTGCCGGAGGGCAGTTGTACCGTCCTGATGGGACGAAATGGAGTCGGCAAAACCACCCTGCTCAAGACGGTGATGGGCAACCTGCGCAGCCGCTCGGGTAAGATCAAATTCATGGGCGAAGACTTGGCGCCGCGCCCGGCGGAGCTGCGGGCCAAAAAGGGCATCGGCTTCGTGCCTCAGGGGCGCGAGATCTTCGGTCAGCTGTCGGTGGGCGAGAACCTGCGGGTCGGCCTGGGAGTCACCGGCGAAAAACAGGTCCCCGAGCGCATTTTCAAGCTGTTTCCGGTGCTGCAATCCATGCTGCGGCGGCGCGGCGGCGACTTGTCGGGCGGACAGCAGCAGCAGCTCGCGATTGGCCGCGCACTCACGCTCCATCCCAAGCTCTTGATCTTGGACGAGCCCACCGAGGGCATTCAGCCCAACATCGTGAGCGAGATCGCCGACATCTTGATCGAGCTCAATACCAAGGAAAAGCTGACGATCCTGCTCGTCGAGCAGAAGCTGACATTTGCTCGACGCGTCGGCCAGCGCTTCGTGATCATGGATCGCGGTCGTTCGGTTGCCGATGGCGAGATGTCCGCACTCAGCGACGAATTGGTCGCGCGCTACCTCACGGTGTGAGGCAAGCCGCGGACTGGTGCTCGGGCGCGGCAACTTTGTCGGCTGCCGCGTTCAAGCCGGTGCTCGTCACGCACGACATGGGGACTCCCTGATCGACGTAGCGGTGACCCCCGTGGGCCGCGTCTGCGGCGGCCTCCGGCGTCCAGACCAATTGCTCGCCGACGCTCAATGGCACGAGCTGCTCGCGCAGCGCAGCCACCGCTGCCGCGTCCATGCCGAGCCGTGCGGGGTCGCTGAACATTTCGTCGAACAGGGCCAGCGGGAACGGCTGCAAATGCACGTCGAGCGTGGCGCGATCGGGGTAGCTCGCCAAGCTCGCGAGCGGGTCCTTGGGGAACGAGCGCATGACGTGGCTTTGATAGAAAAGCGGGGAGGACTTGTCGAACGTGGCCTGAGCCGGCAAAAGGTTCGAATCGACGCTCCTCGCGTTCCACAGCTTGGGTACGGAGTGGCCCAGGTCATCGAGCATGCAATCTGAGACCAACCACAGGTCGGCGTCGCGGGTGGGATCGGGATCGGTACCTTGGGGCACCGAACCACTCCGGTAGAGCTCGCGCCCCTCCGCGAAGGCGGCGACCTCGAACCAGCCGCGCCTGTCTTGTGCGGCCCCACGCGGCCAGTGATGCCCGGAGGCCACGTTGTCGACCACGACCACCAGGTTTGCGGTCTTGCCCGTGCCGCGCACGCACAGCGCGGTTTGCAGCGTGGTGTCGAGCAGGCTCTGTACGGCTACTCGCTGGGCTTCGGCCTCCGGAAACGGCGTGAGCGCCAGATCGACGCCGGGGAATTGATGGTTGTGACGATCACGCGGCGGTGCATTGGGCACATCGGCTATCGGCCCTTGCTCGGTGCTTTTGGCCATGTGGCATTGGCCGCAGGTGCTGCCGTTGCTGCCGGCGAAGGCGGAGGCTTGCCATTCGGCGAAAGAGCGCTCGATCGCGACGGCATGTCCGTTCACCACGTCGTGACAGCTGCCGCAGAGCTGAGATGATTGCAGCTGGTTTCGATCGTGGAGCGGCGAGTAAGCGGAGCCATGCGCGCGATTGGGCAAAGAGTCGACGATGCTGCCGCGCATGGTGGTGTCGTTGCCGAGGCGGTTCGAGTTGTTATGCGTGTTCGTGATCTGGCTCACGTTGTGACACGCATAACAAGTCACCCCTTGCAGATGCTCCGGTAGTGAAGCGAGGTTCGTGCCGTCTTTCGTGGCGCCGGTCCTGACCGCGAGCGGCGCATGGCAGCCTGCGCAAAAGCTCCCCACTTTGCCTTCGTCTTGGCCGAGCTGGTTCAGCGCGACGAACAGAGGATCGCTGCTCGCATAGGCGTGCATGCTCCCTGACCAATCCATGTATTGCTGGGGGTGGCACTGCTTGCACGTCTTGGGATCCATCAGCGCTTCCACGCTGAACGTCGTGGGCTCGGGCGCGGGCTCCTGACAAGAAACCTGCAAGATCAACGGAACGAACAATGTCAGGCGGGAAAATGAAGGGCTGCGGGGCATGAGGGGCGGGGCACTCGCGCGACGGCTGCTATGCTTGGCTGCGCCGGGCCTAGCCGGCGCCCTGGATCATGCGCCGACTCTTCAGTAGTGCAACGTGCTGTTTCCTAGCCGCCGGTTCGTGTGCGCTCGCGGCCTGCTCTGCCCAGTCCGCGAAGCCGAACGATTCAGCAGCGACGGCGGGCAGCGGCAACACCGTCGGCTGTCGTGCGACCGATGCGGACGTGTACGCGCCCGGGATCGCCAAGCCGGGTGCTGCGGGCAACTTCGAATTCACGCTCCTGAGCAGCACGCCTGCACCCCCCGCGCTGAACGACAATCGCTTCGTGGTGCAAGTGAGCGACGCGGACGGCAACGCCGTAGACGGTCATTTGAGCGTCGCGCTCGACATGCCCGAACACGGCCACTCGAGTCCCACGCAGCCCACCATCAGCTTCGACGGCGAACAGAACGCCTTCGTCCTCGAGCCCATGCGGCTGTTCATGGTCGGTCTGTGGCGCTTTACCTTCGATTTCGAGACCTCGGTCGGTAGCGCTTCGCTCGCGGATTCGGCAGTGTTCGAGTTTTGTGTGGACTAGCGCTTCCGCGCGTAGCTCAGGAACAAATGGGAGCCATGGCGGCGCGCGCTGGCGAGCTCGAACGGCGCGCCGCTCAGATCCACGCCCTCTGCCAAAGCTTTGCGCTGGTCGCCCGGAAATCGACCAAACAGTGTGGGCGACGTGGTGAGAAACAGCTGATCGAGCAGCGCCTCTCGGACGAGCTGAGCGAACAGCGACGGACCACCCTCGGTCAAAATGCGCGGGTAGCCCGCGCCTCGCACGGTGCTCACGAGCTCGCTGAACGAGACGTGATCCGAGTCGTGCACGGTCAGCCGAGTGCTCGCGGGCAGCTCGGCGCGGAGCCGGGCCTCACCCTTGGGAGTGGTGAAGAGCCAGGCGCCTTCGATGGCGGGCTCACTCATGTCGATCGAGCCCGAACCGCTGACCAGCACGAACTGCGGCTGTTCGGCGAGTCCGAGTTGCGCTCGCAGCTCCTTGAATGCGGCCGCGCCGGTGGGATAGATGCGCTCCGGCAGCCACAAGTGGGGGCCAGACTTGCGAAAAGTGCCGGCGCCGAGCAGGACTGCGCCGGCCACGGCCCGCAGCAGTCCCATCACGAAGCGATCGGCAGAGTTGCGACCGCTGATGATTTGCCCCGACTCGGTGTCTCCGGGCAGCGCGACGACCCCATCCAGCGAAGCGACGAAGTTTGCGAACAGGCACTGGCCAGGTAACCGAAGCTCCCCGCCGTAGGCGGCGGCGAGCGCGGCGGGCGTACTCGTGGGCTCGATTTCTCCCGAATCGAACAGCAATTCGAGAGCGCGTCCACCCGGCAGGATCTCGGAAATATCGCTGGGTTTCACGGGTAGGCAAAGCTACCACTTTCCGGAGTTATTTGAGGGTCTCTCGGAGCTGAGCTACAAGGGTGGCAATGAGGGACTTTTCTTTTCTTCGGGTGGCGCCCCTGGCGTCCGTCTTCAGCTTGATCATCGCCGCTGCCGCACCTGCTGTGGCGCAAACGCCTGTCGCGCCGGGCGCTGCTCCGGGAGCGAGCCCCGCAGCTCCACCTCCCGCGCCGCCGCCGGCGCCGCCGCCAGCTGCCGCGCCTGCCCAGGCCGCGCCGGCTCCCGCTCCCGTGCCGTACGCGTATGCCCCGCCCCCGCCCGGCTATGCCTACGCCTATCCCGCGCCAGCGTACGCCGCGCCCATCCGCGCTCCGGAAACGCTGCCGTACACGGGGGGCCCCGTGCCGGCTGGCTGGCATGTCGAGGAACGCGCGCGCCGCGGCTTGATCATCGGCGGCTCGTTGACCCTCGGTATCCCCTGGGCCTTGGGCATTGCTTTCACGTCCGGCTCCAACTTCCCGAACCAAACCGGATGGCTCGTGGTGCCCGCGTTGGGACCCTGGCTCACGCTCGCCACTCGCAAGAACGACACGACCTGCTACGGTAGCAGTGGCAGCACCACCTGCGTCGAAGAGGTCGACAACGGCTACAAGACCTTGCTCGTGCTCGACGGCTTCGTGCAAGCCGCAGGCGCGATCATGCTCATCTATGGCATGGCCTCGCCGAAGCAGGTGATGGTGCGTGATTTCGTGGGCAGCTTGCACTTCACCCCGGCACGTATGGGCAAATACGGCGGCTATGGCGCCGTGCTGAGCGGACAATTCTAGTCTGCGAGCTTCGGCGCTCCGGGCTCAGATCGCTTCACCCTTGAACTGGCTCGTGTACAGGCGGTGGTAAACACCGCGCTGCGTGAGCAGCTCGGCGTGCTTGCCCTGTTCGGCCAGGGTGCCATGGTCGATGACCAAAATCTGATCCGCTTCCGCGATCGTGCTCAAACGGTGGGCGATCACGAAGCTCGTACGGCCTTTCATCAATGCCAAGAGCGCGCGCTGAATGCGCGCCTCCGTGCGCGTGTCGACGCTGCTGGTCGCCTCGTCCAAGATCAGAATTGCCGGATCGGCCAGGATTGCGCGGGCGATCGCCAAGAGCTGACGCTGGCCCTGGCTCAAATTGCCTGCTCGCTCCGAGAGCTGCGTCCGATAGCCCGCGGGTAGTAAGCGAATGAAGGCGTCCGCCTCTGCCAGCTTCGCGGCTTCCATCACCTCTTCATCGCTCGCGTCCAGGCGACCGTAGCGAATGTTCTCCAGCACCGAATCCGAGAACAGGAACACGTCCTGCAGCACCAAGCCCAGGTGTTTGCGCAAATCCGGCTTGGGGATGCTGCGGATGTCTCGGCCATCGATGCGGATCGTGCCGCTCTCGATTTCGTAGAAGCGCGTCAAGAGGTTGATGATCGTGGTCTTGCCGGCGCCGGTCGGACCCACCAGAGCCACGACCTGACCGGGCTCTGCGGCGAACGACAAATCTTCGAGCACGGTGCTGCCCGGTGAATAGCCGAAGCGAACGTGTTCGAAGCGGACTTCACCGCGCGGATTCGCAAGCGGCGACATGCCGTCCGTTTCGTCCGTCTCCGGCGGCACGTCGAAGACGGCGAAGATGCGCTCGGCGCCGGCCAGCGCGGATTGGATGGAGTTGTACAGGTTTGCCAGTTGTCGCAGCGGATTCACGAACTGCTGCGCGTAGTTGATGAAGGTGGCGATGATGCCCACGCTGACCAGCCCAGCGAGCGCGAGCCAGCTGCCGAGGGCCGCGAGCACGATCACGAACAGATTGCCGAGCACCGAGGTGATGGGCATGAGCAAGAGTGCGTAGCTGTTGGCGGACACGCCCGCTTCGAACACCCGTTGATTGTGGCGCTGAAATGCCTCGATCGCGCTTTGCTTGCGGCGAAAGGCCTGGGCGGTCTTTTGGCCGCTGATGGCTTCTTCCATCACCCCGTTGAGCAGCCCCAGATCGCGCTGCAGGTCACGAAAGCCTTTGCGCGTGTAACGCGCGACGAATTGCGTGAACCAAAACATGATCGGCACGACCAGCAGCGATGCCATCGCAAGGAAACGATCGAGCAAGAACATGGCCACGAGGATGCCGAGCATGGACAATAGGCTGGCAACCAAGGTGGTCACGTTCTGTGAGATGGCCTGATTGATGGCTTCGATGTCGTTCGTCAGGCGACTCAGCAAATCACCGGTCGAGCTCTCGCCGAAGAACGAGACCGGTAGCTGCTGTACGCAGCGAAAGAGGTCGCTGCGCAGTTGTTTCAATGCTCGCTGCGAAATGTCCGCCATCAAGCGGCCGGCGATGCCCTGCAGCACGTTGCAAGAAACGTAGGTCGCCAGCATCGCCAGCGCGAGCCGAACCAGAGCTGCCGGGTCGCCCCGATGCAGCAGCTCGTCGATCGCCACACCCAGCAAATAGGGGCCAATCAAGCCCAAGAACGTATACAAAACCAAAAGCCCGAGCACCCAGCGCATTGCGCCGCGAAATGGCTTCAGATACGGCAGTAGCCGGCTGAGGGCGCTGCGCGGATCGCCCGCTTTTTCGATTCGCCCCACGTGGGTCGGCTGGGGCATGCCGGGGCGCGGGGCAGCGGCATTGGCGGCAAGCGAAGGCTGGTCTGCGCGGCTCATGGAAGCGCCCGTTTCTCGAGCTCTGCGGGCGGCGTGGCGGCGCCCAGCTGTGAGGCGTAGATCTCGCGATACACCGGGCTAGTCCGCATCAATTCTGCGTGACTGCCCTGGGCGACGATGCGGCCCTCGTCGAGCACCAGGATTTGGTCGGCGCGAAGCACGGTGCTGATGCGCTGGGCCACGACGATTCGCGTCTGTGCCTCGCTCTGCGCGTCGAGCGCATCCTGAATCAATGTCTCCGTTTCGACATCGACGGCGCTCGTGCTGTCATCCAAGATCAAGAGCTTCGGCCGCAGCAGCAGCGCGCGAGCGAGCGCCAGCCGCTGCCGTTGTCCACCCGAGAAATTGGCACCGCGTTGGGCCACGCGGCTGTCGTAGCCCTCGGGCAAGGCGCTGATGAAATCGTGGGCTTGTGCGGCGCGGGCCGCGGCGAGCACCTGCTCTTCGCTGGCCGTGGGCCTGCCGTAGCGAATGTTGTCCCGAATGGTGCCCGAGAACAACAAGGCTTCCTGGAGCACGACGCCGATCGCCGAGAGCAACGAGTCTTCGCTCAGCGTGCGAACGTCGACGCCATCGAGCGTCACGCGGCCGGAGCTCACGTCGTAAAAGCGCGGGATCAGTTTGACGAGCGTCGATTTGCCCGCTCCCGTGGCGCCCAAGATCGCCAGCGTTTGTCCGGGCTCTGCGACGAAGTCGAGCTGTTTCAACACCGCATCCGCTGCGGCGCCATACGAGAATGTGACGTCCTCGAACACGAGTCGCGGGGCGTTCGTGAGCACCAGCGAACGCGCGCCCGGGGCATCTCTGACCTCCGGAACCACGCGCAACACCTCGTTCACTCGTTTGGCGGAGGCGATGCCACTGGCCCAGATGTTGGACAATAGGGTCATCATCACCAGCGGGGTCATCGTGGTCAGGAGGTAATTGGTGAAAGCGACGATCTGCCCGACCGAGAGCTTGCCCTGTGAACTCGCAACACCACCCGCCCAAATCACGACCACCAGACCAGCGTTGACACACAGCGTGAGTGCCGGTGGCATCCAGGCCGCGAAGCGCATTACTCTCACCGCTTCATCGCTGTATGCCTGGTTGCTCAGGTCGAAGCGCTGCTCTTCGAAGGGCTCGCGCACGAACGCTTTGACCAAGCGGATGCCAGCGACATTTTCCTGCAGCACCGTGTTCATGCGATCCAGGCGTTGCTGGAGAAAACGAAACATCGGCTCTTGTTTGACCAAGAAGAAGACAATCAGCGCCGAGGTCGACAGCAGCAGCGGGCACATCGTCAACGCCAAGCTCGGGCTGGTGGAGATCATCAGCACCAGGCTGCCGACCATCAGCAGGGGCGCACGCGTGCCGATGCGCAACGTGATTTGCATCAATCGCTGCACCGAGCCGGTGTCGCTGGTCAAGCGCACCATCAGCTGTCCGGTCTTCTGGCGATCGAGATCGCCGTACGAAAAGCTCTGGATCTTGAGGAACAACGCGGCCCTCAAGTCGCGTGCCACGCTCTCACCCACCGCGACCGAGAGGTTGTTGTTGCCAATCGCGATGAAGACGCTGACCGCGCTGACCCCGAGCATGAGCAAGGAGGTGCGAATCACCAAGCCGCGATCGCGAGCCAAAATGCCGTGGTCGATCAGGCTCTGGATCAGGCGCGGGATGGATAGATCGAGCCCCACCAGCAGCGTCAGCAGCAAGAGCGCGCCCAAGGCGCGAAGCCAATACGGCTTGGCAAAGCGAAGCAGGGAAACCACCGAAGCCATCGGGCGCCGACCATAGCGCACAGGCCGCTCCGCCTTCTGACCCGTTTTGCCACATGAGGCGAATCGCCAATCACGGGCCGGATTCGCGACGTCATCCCCGCTGCCTGAAATCGCCGCGCTGCCGCTGCCGTGCCTGCTGGCACGCAGGATGCACCGAAGCAGCGAGCTTTCAGCATTCGAACCGCAAGAACGCAAAGAAAAGGAACAAGCGATGTCGAACACCGAAAAACCATACGTGATTGTGGTGGGCATCGACTATTCGGCCGCGAGCGACTTGGCTCTCGAACGCGCGTTCGGGCTCTCTCGCCAGCATCCACGCGCGGAGCTTCACGCACTGAACGTGGTTCAGCTCGCTGGCGCGCAGGCCGTGATGGACGGCACGGTCGTGCCCGGCGGCTTCGTGGCGCTGAGCCTGGCAGAAGCGAGTGCCCACGTGGAGCGTTACGTAGGGGAGCGCTCCCGAGCCTTGGGCGACGCACTCGCTCGGGTACAGGTTCGTGCTTACTGCCGCGCTGAGGAGCCCGCTCACGAGATTGCGCAGCTCGCCGCCGACTTGGAGGCTGATCTGGTCGTGGTGGGTACCCACGGCCGGCGTGGGATTGCTCGGCTGCTCTTGGGTTCGGTGGCCGAAGCCGTAGTTCGGCTCGCGCCGTGCCCCGTGCTCGTAGTGCGTGCGAAAGCATTGCCCGAGCAAGCGCCGCGCATCGAACCGCCATGCCCACAATGCTTAGAAGCTCGGCGCGCCTCCGGGGGCGCCGAATTTTGGTGCACGCAGCACCGTGAACGGCACGGTCAGCGACACACCTATAGCCAGCGGGATCGAGTGGGCGCGGACACCGAGATGCCGCTCACATTTCACAGCTAGCCGTCGAACATCGGCGTAGCGTAGCGGCGCGCGCAGGCGACGCGCGTGCGGAGGTCCGGTGCCGGTTCAGTGACCGAATCCGCACCGCCGTCGCAGCGCTGTCGGGCGCGTTTGGCGATTTTACGGAGTGAGAGTATCCGTAGCCAGGCCGTTCAGGGTTGAAAAGACTCGGGCGCCTGGCAACCCGAGATGCTCCGCTGATGAATAGTCCATTGCTCCGCTGCGCGGCTGCACTCACCCTGGCGATGTTTTTTTCGCGACCGGCTGCCGCCGAAAGCGCCGACCAAGCAGCGAGCGAAGCGCGCGAGTCGGCCCGTGACGACGACCAGTTCAGTGTCATGCAGCTACTCGCGGACGCGGGTAAGCACGACCTGAAGCGGGAACGTTGGAACGCGTACGGACAATTGACGTATATCTCCAGCTGGAAGGCGCCGTTCTCGGCGGCGTACACCAATCTGAACGGCAGCATTCATTCGCTCTCTCCGAGCAGCGAACACAGCTTCACCGCCACCGCCACGCTCTTTCTCGGCGTCGGTTTGTGGCCTGGCGCCCAGGTTTATCTGGTGCCGGAGGTGATCTCCAGTCGCCCGCTGTCCGAGCTCTCGGGTCTGGGAGCGTCGATCCAGAATTTCGAGCTGCAAAAACAGGGTGCGATCGCGCCCACCGTGTACTTGTCGCGTTTCTATCTGACGCAGACCATCAACCTCGGGGGCACGCGCGTCGAGCATGCCTCGGGGCCGATGCAACTCGGGACGACCGTGGACAGCCGCCGTCTCTTGTTTGCGATCGGCACGTACAGCATTCTCGATTTCTTCGATCGCAACTCGGTGGTGGGCGATCCCCGCCGGCAACTCTTCAACATGGCGTTCCTCTCGCATGGCGCCTATGATTTCGGCGCGGATGCGCGCGGCTACACCTTCGGCGCTCTGTTCGAGCTGCACATCGACGATTGGGCAGTGCGCGCCGGCCGCTTCGCGGCTCCCAAGGAGCCCAATCAACTAGAGCTCGAGTATCGCATCGACCGCTTTTACGCCGACCAAATCGAGCTCGAGCACGCTCATCGCGTCTGGGGGCGGGCTGGCGTCGTGCGCTTGCTCGGCTATCGCAATCGCGAAAATATGGGCGCATTTGCCGATGCGGTGGGCGCGTTCCAGGCCGACCCGGGCAAGAATGCCGCGGCTTGCACCAGCTTCAACTACGGATCCCAAAACGGTATGGCGCCCGATTTTTGCTGGGTGCGTCGGCCTCTGGTCAAACTCGGCATGGGCGTGAGCTTCGAGCAGCAAGTCACGAACGACGTCGGCGTCTTTGCCCGCGCGATGGTCTCCGACGGTCGCACGGAGGTGTACTCGTTCGTATCGAGCGACCGCTCGGCGTCGCTCGGAGCAGTCGTGCACGGGAGTCCTTGGCATCGCCGATTCGACCTGCTGGGTGCGGCCTACGCCGCGAGCTGGATCTCCTCCGCGCACGCCCAATATCTGGCGCTCGGCGGCATCGACGGGTTCATCGGTGACGGCGCGCTCCGCAAAGGCTCGGAGCGCGTGCTCGAGCTATTTTACAGCTTGAACGTGTACCGCTCGCTCGCGCTCTCGGCCGATTATCAACACATCGCCAATCCCGCATACAACGCCGATCGCGGGCCGCTGAGCGTGGTTTCTGGCCGAGTTCACGCCGAATTCTAGTACCCCGCGCGCGGGTCGACCAAGTTCGTGAGTTCGTCGCCGGCAATGAAGCGCGCCAGGTTTTCCAAAAAGATGGCGGACGCTCGTTGCACATCGCCCGGGTACGCACCGGCGCATGCCGAAAGCGCTACCGAGCAGGGCAATTCTTCGCCCAATCGCCCCCAACCCGACCGCGCCCAAGGTCAGAGACGATCTGTCTACTGTAGGAGACTTGCGTCTGTCTACCCCTCACGGCCGCGGCTCGCTCATTGCAGGAGCGGCGCCGGCCGCGAGACGGGCGGGCTCGCAATCAGCGGGGCCTCGCCGGTCTGCAAGCGCCACAACCCCGCATATTGCCCATTTTGCGCGAGCAGAGACTCGTGCGTTCCGCACTCCACGATTTGCCCGTCCTCCAGCACGTAGATCAAGTGTGCGCGGCGCACGGTCGAGAGGCGATGCGCAATGATCAAGCTGGTGCGACCGACCACGAGTCGATCGAGGGAGCGCTGAATCGCGGCCTCGGTTTCGTTGTCGACCGCGCTGGTCGCTTCGTCCAGCACTAGGATCGGCGGGTCTTTCAAGATCGCGCGGGCAAGCGCGATGCGCTGGCGCTGCCCGCCGGACAACTTTTGCCCGCGCTCGCCGACGCCCGTATCGTAGCCCTGGGGTAGCGCCATGATGAACTCATGTGCCTCGGCGGCCACCGCGGCGGCAACGACGTCTTCTCGCTTCACGGACCCGAGGCCGTACGCGATATTTTCCGCCACGCTCGCGTCCGCCAGGAAGCTGTCTTGTGCGACGTAGCCGATCGCGCGTCGCAAATCTTGCAGCTTGAAGTCGGAGATTGGCGCATCGTCGAGCAGGATATTGCCGGTTTGTGGTTGATAGAAGCGCAGCAGCAGCTTGACCAAGGTGCTCTTGCCGCTGCCGGTGCTACCGACGAATGCGATCGTCTGCCCGGCGTCGATGCGTAACGAGACATCGCGCAAGATCGGGCGCTCGGCATAGGCGAAATTCACGTGTTCGAAGCTGAGCGCCCCGCGCACGCGAGCTGCCGAAAGCGGCTTGCCCTCGTAGCCGATGGCGATGGGCGTCTCGAGCAGATTCAGCACGCGCTCCACGGAAGCCATCGAGCGCTGATACAGATCGGTCATGTCCGCCAAGCGCGTCATCGGCCACAACAAGCGCTGCGTGAGGTAGACCAATACCGAATAGCTACCGACGCCGATCTCGGCGCGTAGCGCGAGGAAGCCTCCGTACAGCAGCGTCACGGTGAAGCCAGCCAATATCGCCATCCGGATGATGGGCGTGATCGCCGCCGAGAAACGGATGGCGGCGGCGTTGGCCGTGCGATAATCCTCGGACGCGGCAGACACGTGCTTGGCTTCGAAATCCTCGGCCGTGTAGGCCTTGATGGTGGCGATGCCCAGTAGGTTGTTGTTGAGCCGTGAGTTGAGCGAACCGGCTGCGTCGCGCACCGAGGCGTAGCGCGAAGCCAGCCGGGCCTGGAACCAGAATGCGCCGTACACGATGAGCGGGATCGGCAGCAGCGCCAGCACGGCGATCTGCTTGGTCAGGCCGAAAAACACCGCGCCCACCAGCAGCGAGCCAGTGACGACTTGGATCAGGTCATTGGCGCCGCCATTGAGGAAGCGCTCCATCTGGTTGATGTCGTCGTTCAAGATCGACATCAAACTGCCGGTCCGGCGCTGCTCGAACCAGGCCAGCTCCAGCCGCTGTACGTGCTGGTACGCCTCCATCCGCAAATCGTGCTGCAGATTCTGAGCCAGGTTCCGCCAGCGCAGCGCGTACAGGTACTCGAACAGCGACTCGCACACCCAGATCGCGACCGTCAACGCCGCGAGCAGCAACAGCTGATCGCGCGGTTCAGTGACCCCCGCGCGACCGAGGAAGGACGTCTTCTTGCTGACGACGACATCCACGGCCATGCCGATCAAGATCTCCGGCAGCACGTCGAAGATCTTGTTCAGGATCGAAAACAGTGTGGCGATCGCCACGTCGCGGCGGTAGCGCCGACCGTGCTGGAACAGGCGACGGAACGGGTGAGTCATGACAGGGTAGGGCGAAGTTAGCGTCGCCCCTGGGCTGGCTTCAAGCGCGCGGAAACGTGCGGCCTCACGGACGCGCGCCGCCGACCGGCACGTGCACCGAAGCCCGCTCGCGCCGGAACGCTCGCAGCAGCGAGCGCAACGAACGTCGCAGCGCAGCCAGCTTCCAGAACGACGAAGAGCCTCGCGTCTGCGGCGCAGTCGGCGGCTCGATGCTGCCCAACGCACAATCACACATGCCGGCGACGCTAGTAGGTTTGTGTCCCGTATACAAGACATGGTCGCGGGCGACCGAACCCTCGAAGACGGATCGCCGACACTCTCAGGCCGCGCGGCGCTCCGCGCGGCGAAATGCCTGCCAGAGTTTGGCATAGCGCCCGTTTGCCCGGACCAATTCCTCGTGCGGGCCTTGTTCCACGATCAGCCCGTCCTCGATCACCACGATGCGGTCGGCCACGCGCGCGGTCTGCAAACGGTGGGCGATCAGCATCGTCGTGCGCCCGCGCGCGACGCGGCGCATCGCGCGTTGCACTTCGGCTTCGGTCTGCAAATCCAGGTTGGAGGTGGCCTCGTCGAGGATCAGTACCGCCGGATCGACGAGCTCCGCGCGCGCCAGACACAGGAGTTGGCGCTGGCCTGCCGACAGCGAGTGTCCCGTCGAATTGAGCGGTGTCAAATAGCCTTTCGGAAGTGCTGCGATGAAGTCATGGGCGCCCACCGCGCGGGCCGCGAATTCCACCTCGTGATCCGAGGCATCCGGGCGACCATAGGCAATATTCGAGCGAATCGTGCCCGAGAACAGGAACGGATCTTGTGGCACGTAGCCGAGTTGGGCTCGGTAGGCACGCAGTGGCACCTGACCGATGGGCAGGCCGTCGATCGAAACGGTGCCCGAGGTTGCGTCATAGAAGCGGGCCGCGAGCTTGACGAAGGTCGACTTGCCGGCACCCGTGGTACCGACCAGGGCAACGACCTCGCCCGGCGCGATCTCCAAGCTGATTCCGCGCAGCGCCTCGGGAGCGGCAGTGGAGTAGGCAAAGCGCACGTCTTGGAAGCGCAGCTCGCCGCGCACCCGACCGAGCGGAGCCGGTTCAGCGAGCTCGGGCGTACGACTCGGGGTGCCGAGCAAGTCTCGGATTCTCGTCAGCGAGACGCGCGCTTGAATCCCCTGATCGAAGACCATGGACAACTGCTGTAGCGGCGTGAAGAACTGATCCAAGTACAGCAGGAACGCGATCAGCACCCCGGCGCTCAGCTCGCCGCGGGCGATTTGCCCCGCTCCGATGGTCAGCGTTGCCGCTTTGCCCAGTACCGAGAGCAGCTGCAGGAATGGAAAGTACAGCGCAAGCAGCTGCTGCGACCGGAGGCGGGCGTCGCGGTAGCTGCTGGAGAGTTGCGTGAAGTGCGCGAGCGCCTGGGCTTGTCGCGAATAGGCTTGAGTGACCCGCACTCCAGCCAAGCTCTCCTGCAGATTGGCATTGGCGGCAGAGATCCGCTCGCGCGCTTGGAGGTAGGCTTTGGCCGAGAGGTGGCGGAAGACCAGCGTGCCGGCAAGCAATGCGGGCAGAATCGCGAACGCGGCCAGGCTCAGGCGGGGATCCATGACGAGCAGCAGCGCAAGCACTCCACTGCAGCTCAGCAAGCTGACGATGGCCGTGAGCAAACCTTGCTGCAAGAGCTGCGCAAACGCCTCGATGTCGGTCGTCATGCGCGTCATGATTCGACCGCCGAGCTCTCGATCGTAATAGTCGAGCGAGAGCCAACTCAAGTGCGCAAAGGTTCGAGTGCGCAGCGCGAACAGCAGTCGTTCTGCGGTGCGCCCCGTTTGAAACTGCATGGCATTGGCGTTCGCCCAGCTCAGGATTTGAACCAAGAACAGCGCGGCTGACACCAGCAGCAGTTGCTTCAGGCTATGCCCGACGATGGCCCGGTCCACGCCGCGCCCGATCAACATCGGAGCACACAGCGTGGTCAGCGCGTCGATCACCACCAGCAACAAGCCGAGCAGCAGGCTCAGCCGGAAGGGGCCGAGAAATTTGCGAACCGAGAAGCCAACCTGCGGCTCGCTCAGCGCCGAGACGTCTACCTCGGGCTCGCCGGAGAGCGCCGGCAATGCGGCGACGCGCGCCAAGAGCTCCGGACTTTCGGGCACGAAGGCTGCGCGCGCACCGCCCAGATCAGCCGGACCGCCGCCACCGCCCCCGCCTGCGCTCACGCTTCTGAGCGCCGCAGAACTGATTTGACTCTCCACGCTGGCGGTGCGTCCGACGTGGCTGCCAGCGACGGTCGCGGGCCAAGCGGCAGGATCCAATTCGGTTACGCGGCTGAGCGGCGCTTCATTCTCGAGCTCGGCCTCCGGATCGGGTCCCGCCAAGAGCTGCCGATAAAGCTCCGATGACTGCAAGAGCTCTTCGTTCGTGCCTTGCGCGACGATCTTGCCGCCGGCCAGGACCACGATTCGAGTGGCCAAGCGCAACGTCGATTGGCGGTGAGCGATGATCACCGTCGTTCTGTCGTGCATCACCGACTCGAGTGAGTGATGAATGGCTTCCTCGGTGTCGGCATCGATCGCGGACGTGGCATCGTCCAGGATCAGGATCTTGGGGTTGGCGAGGATCGCTCGCGCCAGCGAAATACGCTGCCGCTGTCCTCCGGAGAGCGTTGCTCCGCGCTCGCCGACGCGCGTGGCATAACCCTTGGGCAAGGCAGCGATGAAGCCGTGGGCTTGCGCCGCGCGAGCCGCCGCTTCGATCTCGCCGTGAGTCGCGTCAGGTCGTCCGAGCGCAATATTTTCGGCGATTGTGCGGGAAAACAGGAAGCTGTCTTCGAACACCATCCCGACCTGCTTGCGCAGCGAGGCCAACGAATGAGTGCGAACGTCCTGACCGTCGATGCGCACGTGACCCGAGCTCGGATCGTAGAAGCGCGCGATCAGCAGCGCGAGCGTGGTCTTACCCGAGCCCGAGCCGCCCACGATGCCCAGCCGCTCCCCGGGTGCGATGCTCAGGCTGATGTCTTCGAGAATGGGCTCGGCCTGCTCGTAGCCGAAGGCCACGCGCTCGAGCTCGATGCGGCCGGTACAGTGCGAGAGCGGGCGACTGTGCAGGCCATCGGCGATGCGCGGTTCGAGGTCGAGGAGCTGGAGCACGCGCTCGGCGCCTGCGCGCGCCTGCTGACTGCTCGAAAGCATGCCGGAGAGTAGCCGGATCGGCGCCAGCAGCTGGATCAAGTAGCTGGAAAAGGCCAAAAATACGCCCAAGCTGACGCGACCGTGCAAGGCCAAGAGTCCCCCGAGCAAGAGCACCCCGAGCTGCGCGAAGGCCGGCAAGGCTTGCAAGGTGGAGGAGTAGCGGGCAGTGAGTCGCGTCGTGCGCAGCCGCGAGCGAAACAGTTGCCGCGCGCTTTCGATCAACAGCGCGAGCTCGCGGTGCTCTTGTGCGAAGGCCCGGACCACGCGCGCACCCGAGACGGCTTCTTCTACCACCCCGGCCACGACGCCGACCAAGCGTTGATCGTTCCAGCTCGAAGGAAAGATGCGATCCCGAAAGCGCACCGCGAGCAGCAGGAACCCCGGTACGAATACTGCGATCACCAGACAAAGGGTCGGTGACAGGACGACCATTACACTCAGCGCGACCACGAGCAGCGTCAAATTCGCGGCCAGCATCGGCACCTGATTCAAAAACATTTGAATCAGGGTCACGTCGCCCGCGGCGCGGGACATCACGTCGCCCGCCGACAGCCGATCGTGATGCGCGAAATCGAGCGCATGCAAGTGGCGGTGAATGGCTAGGCGCAGATCTTGTTGCAGATCGAGGCTGGTCTTCGCGCTCAGATAACGTCGAAAATATTGCAGACCGAAACTGACCGCCCCGAGCAGCACCAGGCTGGAGAGCCAAGGCCAGAGCGGGCGGCGCTGGGCAATCACCGCATCGTCGACGATGATTTTCTGCAGCAGAGGCAAGAGACCCATCGAGATCTGCCCGATCACGGACAGCGCGATGCTCAGCAAAAGCGGCCCGCGGTACGGCCTGACGTGCGGTGCGAGCCTAGCTTGCCAGTTGTTCGTCTGCGACGCAGGCCGAGTGAATGCTTGGCTCAAACAAGACCCTCAATTGATCGTGAGCACGGACAGCTTGGTGATGCCTGCCCGATCGATGGCCGACATCGCCCTGGCCACGATGCCGTAGTTGCTGGCCTCGTCGGCGCTCAAATGCACGATCAAATCGGGGGCGACCGCGCGGCGACCTTTGAGCAGCGGCTCCAAGGTAGAGAGCGAGACCTCCGTCTTGTCGATGTAGACCTTGCCCTGCGAATCGACGCTCACCGTGACCGCGGGTTTGGGCTCGGTCGGCGCGCGCGTGGATGTCTGGGGCAATTGCACCTTGATCGCGTTGGTGAGCAGGGGCGCGGTGACGATGAACACCACCAGCAGCACGAGCATGACGTCTACCAATGGCGTGACGTTGATCTCGCTCACTACTTCCTCGCTGTCACCCAAACTCATTGCCATCAGGCGCTCGCTTCCCGGCCGATGGCCAAGCTCGGGTTGCTGCGGCGCTGCGATTCCGGCGCCACGTGGATGAAACTACGCACCGCGTGTCCGATGAAAGTGTTGCTGAAGTCCTCGAGATCGCCGACCAGTGACTTCAACCGACGCAGAAAGAAGTTATAGGCGATCAGCGCTGGCACCGCGACGGCAATTCCGACCGCGGTGGCCTCGAGCGCCTCACCGATTGGACCCGCCACGACCTCCAGGCTCGCGGAGCCGGAGCCGCCGATGCGCTGCAAAGCGTGAATGATACCGAGCACGGTGCCGAACAAGCCCACGAACGGCGAGGTCGAACCGATGCTGGCGAGCACGGGCAAGCCGATTTCGACGCCCTTTTTTTCGCGCTGCAATTGCTGAATCAAGCGACGCTCCAGCAAATCCCGGCGAATGGGCAACTCGACCGGGGTTCCGTCGGTGTCCTTGCCGCTGGTCTGCCAAGAGTCGATCCCGGCCTGCGCCACACGGGCCACCGGCCCCGCGTACTTGGCGAGATCCTCGGAAGAGGGCAAGCCGCTGGTTTTTTCGAAGGAGCGATAGAAGCTCTGCGTCTGTCGACTGAGACGAAAGTTCTGCAATGCCTTCACGATCACGATCGCCCAAGTGAGGGCCGATGCGGCGATCAGCAAAACGAACGTGGCCTTGACGATAAACTGCGTAACTGCGTCAGACATTGTAAAAATTCGCTCCGTTGCTCATTGGAGTTTGAATTGAATCGGGAAGGTTACCGTTCCAGCGACGGCGACGCCCCCTTGGCTTGCAGGCGTGAAGGACCAAGTCTTCGCTGCGGCCAGCGCCGCATCGTCCAACACCGAGTGCCCGGTGCTCTTCTGAACGGTGATCGCGCCGACTTTTCCGCTCGGCAAGATCTGCGCGCGCAAGACGACGGTGCCCTCCCATTGCTCGCGTCGAGCGAGATGCGGGTACTCGAGGCCGGGCTTGCGCGCGAAGTCCGCTCCGACTTTGGCTTGGATCACGGGCGCCGGCGGGGGAGGCGGCGGAGGAGGAGGGGGTGGGGGCTCGATCACCGGCGCGGGACCCGGAGTGCCGGTGCCCGGCGGGGTCGGGTCGAGCAAGCCTTCGTCACTGGCCGGCAGGTTGCTGTTGTCAGGTGCCTCGACCGGAGCCTGAGTGACCGGCGCGTGACTCTGGACGCGCGGGATTGGCTTGTCCGACGGCGGCGGTGGCTCTGCTGGCGGCTCGGGCTCCTTCACCTTCGGTTCTTCGACCGGGGGCGCAAGCTCGATGTCGACCTGCGAAGCCACGAAGCGCGTGACTCGAGGCGTCACGTTGTCGTGCACCTTCACGACGATCGCGACGTGCACGGCTAACGAAGCGGCGAAGACCAGCCATTCCAGCGCCCAGCGCGAGGAAGGTGTGCCCGGATCCAACGAAATCGCGAAGGACGCGGGGCTCGTGCTGTCTCTGGCTGATGAGGGGCTTGGTTCGGAGAGCTCGTCTACTTCGATTGCCTGGGACTGGGCCATGAACGGTTCCTGTCGATTTCTTCGTGCGGCGCCCGCTCCGAGGGCGCTCGCACACCATGTCGCACCCGTAGCTCGAGCCAGTATGCAGAGCGCGTCTATCCAATGTCAAGGACGAATGTCTTTTCTGGTGGACTCAACTGGCTCGAGCGCGATGGCGGAAGTGCACAGGGCGGCCCGTGGTCAGGACTGAACGCGCTGCAGTAACATGCAGCGTTTCTCGCCCGGGGCTCGCCTGACTCGTGGCGCACTTTTGCGCTATGAGTCCAGGCGATGAACTTGGCCGCTTACTTCCAGCGTATCGGGTACAAAGGTCGGTATCAGCCAGACCTTTCGCTGTTGTCGGCGCTGACCGCAGCGCACACACAAGCGATCCCGTTCGAGAACTTGGACGTGCTGCTCGGGCGACCGATCTCGCTCGAGCCCGAGGCGCTGTTTCAAAAGCTCGTCGTCGAGCGGCGCGGTGGCTATTGCTTCGAGCAGAACGGGCTATTTCTCGAGGTTTTGCGCGAGCTCGGCTTTCAGGTGGCGCCGCTCAGCGCGCGGGTGCGCCTGCAACGTCCGCGCGATTACACGCCTCCGCGTACGCACGTCTTTCTGCGCGTCGAGCTGAACGGTGAGAGCTGGCTGACCGATGTCGGCGTGGGCGCGCTGTCCTTGACGTCGCCGCTCCGGCTCGCTGCTCACGACGAACAGGCCACACTGCACGAGCCGCGCCGCATCCTGCGGGAAGGAGCGCTGCTCTATCATCAAGTGCGGTTCGGGGCGGAGTGGCATGACGTGTGTGAGTTCACGCTCGAAGAAATGCCGAACATCGATCGCGAAGTGGGCAATTGGTTCACCAGCGCGCATCCCAATTCCCACTTCAAAAATCGGCTGATCGTCGCGCGCGCCGCCCCCGAAGGTCAGCGTTTGTCGATTTTGAACGACCAATTCACGCTGCGTGAGCGCCACGGCACGAGCAGCACGCGCTCGATCGCTTCCGCCCCCGAGTTGCTCGAGGTGTTATTCAGGCAATTCGGCCTGAGTTTCGCCGTGGGCACTCGCTTCGGTGACCCCGGCGTCCCGTGGCCAGTCTAGCTGGAATGCCCCGCCCGTAAGCAGCTACGTCTCGACCAGAATGGACCCGCGGCGCCGTTCCGGCTTGACGACGGTCGTTCGCGTGTTATTTGATATTCATCAAACTATCAAACAATGCGCCACCAATCAGTATTCCAGGCGCTGTCGGACCCGACCCGGCGCGACATCCTCAAGCGGCTCACCGGCGGCTCGCTCACCGCTGGCGAGATCGCGAGCGCCTTTTCCATCACCAAGGGCTCGATGTCGCACCATTTCAACGTGCTGAAGGCTGCGGATCTGGTCCGTAGCGAGCGGCGTGGGCAAACCATCGTTTACTCGCTCAACACCAGCGTCTTCGAGGACGTCGCTGCGATGTTGCTGGAGCTGTTCCAGGTCAAGCCGAAAGCCAAACCGCACAAGAAGCTCGAGCCTTCACGCCGCTAGCCGTAGCTGCGGGTCGCACGGGAGGATGTCATGCACCGAAACACCACGAGGGTATTGAACTGGTCCATGATCGCGCTCGGCTTCGGCGTCGCGGCTTGGCTTTCGCCGCGGATTCCGGAGCTCGTGCCCACGCATTGGGACGCGCGCGGGCACGTCAATGGCTATATGCAGAAGCCGCTCGGTGTGTACGTTCTCCCGCTGACCATGCTGGGTGTGCACGCCTTGCTGTCGCTCGTGCCGCGCATTTCCCCGCGTGAATCTCGGGCCGCGTTTGGCCGTGGTTACGAAATGATTCACACGGCGAGTCTGGCGTTCCTGCTGTTCGTCACCGTGCTCGCCTTGCGAGCCGCCGCCGGCGAACACATGCCCATGCTTCGCGCGACGAGCGTGGCACTCGGGCTGCTCTTGATCGTGTCCGGGAATTTCTTGGGCAAGGTCCAGCGCAACTTCTTCGTCGGCATTCGGACCCCGTGGACGCTGGCCAATGACGAGGTTTGGCTCCGCACCCACCGCCTCGCTGGCAAGACGTTCGTGCTCGGGGGGCTGCTGGTGGTCGCCAGCGTGCTGCTGGGTGCCGGCGTCGGCCAATGCACAGCCATCGTGCTGCTGGCTGCGCTGGTTCCCGCAGGCTATTCGTACTTCGTGTATCGGCGGCTGCAGCAGCGACCCTAGTGAGTCGAAATCGGGTGGGCGGCGTCGCCCCACTGTTTTTCGCGCATGTCGTAGATAAAGACCAGTGTCTAGTATAGTATACCGGTATGGTGAACCCCCTGCCCGAGACCGCGTTGCAAATCCGGCCGAAAGAAGCGCTGCCGGCCGTCGTCGTGAATGTCCGCGAGCCCGGAAGCCTCGAGTCCGCCGTGTCTGGGGCGCTCCAGGCCGCCGACCTACGTCAGGGTACGGTCGCGATTGTTTTGGTCCCGCTCGGCGCGCCGCCGCCGCCCTGGTTGGCTCGCATCTCCGATAACCGCCCGAGCGAAGAGCCCGACGAGCTGACGATCGACGTTTTGGCGCGCGAGGTGACCTTGAACGGCGAACCAGTGATCTTGACCTCGCGTGAGTTCGCTCTCCTGCACTACCTGAACCAGCGGCGCGGGGCGGTGGTCACCCGCGAGGCCCTGTTGCGTGACGTGTGGGGAGAGCGCTACCGCGGCGGCTCGCGCACGGTCGACATTCATGTGCGCCGCTTGCGTGCCAAGCTGGGCGCCGAGCGTTTCGAAACTTTTCGCGGTATCGGCTACAAGTTCCGCCGCCGCTAATCTGCCGCCGAGTCCGAACGCTTGACGGTCTTTGCGTCCTGACCGTACAGCAGCTGTCGTTCTTCCTCCGTCAACGGGGCGGGGGGCTTCGCGGGATTGATTTTTTCCGCCAGCGCGTAGGCGCGCTCGGTTGCGGGGCGAGCCGCAATTGCGGCTTGCCAGCGCTCGAGATTCGGGAATTGCTCGATGTCTTGATTCAGGCGCGCGTAGCCGCGAGTCCAGGGGTAGCTCGCTATGTCGGCAATGCTGTACTCGCCGCGACCTGCACCAGCCACGAAGTCGCGATCTGCGAGCCGCTTGTCGAGCACGGCGAACAGACGGCCTGTCTCGCGCTCGTATCGGCTGATGGCATACGGCAACTTCTCGGGGGCGGCGTGATTGAAGTGGCTGTTTTGACCTGCCATCGGCCCGAGCCCCGCCATCTGCCAAAACAGCCACTCGAGCGCCTCGGTTCGCCCGCGCAAGTCCGTGGGGATCAGTTTTTTGGTTTTGTCCGCTAGGTACAGCAAGATCGCACCGGATTCGAAGACCGAGATCGGCTCTCCGCCGTCGAGCGGTTGGTGATCGACGATTGCCGGAATGCGATTGTTCGGAGCAATGCGCAAGAAATCGGGCTTGAACTGATCGCCCTTGCCGATGTTGACCGGGAGCACGCGGTAGTCGAGCCCGACCTCTTCGAGAAAGATCGTGATCTTATGGCCATTCGGCGTGGTCCAATAGTGTAGATCGATCATGCTTGGAACGACTCCTGGTATGGACGAAAGTCGAGCGCTTGCTTGCTGGCGCAGCGGCGTTGGAATTGCAGCTCGAAGTATACCTAGCTCGATCGCTCACGCACGCAACGGTCACCCATCCTGCCAAGCCCGGATCAGCTCGTCATACACATCCACGGCCTGTTCGATCCGGTCCACGAAGCAATACTCGTCGGTCTGGTGAGCGAGCTCGGGTTGACCCGGACCGAGCACGACCATGGGCACATCGCGATACACGTTTCGCAGTACCGCGCCGTCGGTGAAGTACGTGGCCGCTCGGGGCTCGGGGCGCGCACCGAGGCCTCTCGCCGTAACATCGAAGACCTGCTGCACCCAGGCTTGCTCGGGGTCGGCATAGAGCGCGCCGATGTCGGTGTGGACGCGAATTTCGGCGGTATCACCGAGCAAATCGCGAATTTGGCCGAGCAGTGCTGCGTGATCCTGACCGGGAATACTGCGCACGTCGACCGCGAACACCGCTTCATCGGGCACTGAGTTGATGTTGAGTCCACCGCGCACGGTTCCCACGTTCAGGGTCGGCGAACCCATCAGCGGGTGCGCAGGTTCCGAAAAGCGAAAGTCGCGCAGCTCGAGGATCGCTTCGGCTGCGCGGTAGATTGCATTCACGCCTCGCTCGGGCATCGATCCGTGCGCGGTGACGCCGCGGCTGATCACTTCGAACCAAAGTGCGCCCTTGTGTCCGAGCAAAGGCGCGTTGGCGGTTGGTTCGCCGATCAAGAGTGCGCCGACTCGACCGAGGAGCTCAGGCGCCTTGATCAGCTGCTGCGAACCTTGACAGCCGGTCTCTTCATCGGCCGTGATGACCATGGTCACGCCCGGTCCGTCCTTCAGCTGCTCGGCCTGGCGCAGGGCCGCGACCACGAACGCGGCGACGCCGCTCTTCATGTCGCTCGAGCCGCGGCCATACAGCTTGCCTCCCTCCAAACTAGCGCCGAAGGCGTGATTTTTCCAGGATGCCGCGCCCAGTGGCACGGTATCGATGTGACCGGTGAAGCCTAGCGGGGGCCTGCTCTGTGGCACACCAATGTTCGCGATCAGGCTGGTGCGCTCGGGCGCAAACGTCGCATACGCGACGCGGAACCCGGCGCTCTCCAACAAATCGCCCAGGTAGCGGGCGCAGGCTTCTTCTGCGCCGGGCGGGTTGATGGTGTTGAATTCCAGGAGCCTGCGCGTGAGCTGCACGGCGTCGGGTTGCTTCGCCATGCCCACTTCACTACTGGCTCGCTGGCTCGGAAGCCAGGGTTTCCCGATAGCAGTCGCCGGTGAGCTCCGGGCTAGCCCATCGGATAGAGAATCTCGCGCGAGATCTCGTCGACCTTGGCGAGCACTTCGGGCTTCAGCTTGACCTCGCTGGCACGCAAAGTTTCATCGAGCTGTTCCACGCGCGTGGCGCCGATGATGGTCGACGCAACGAAGTCATGGGCGAGGGTCCAAGCGACCGCGAACGTGACCGGAGCGAGCTCCAGCTCCGCGGCGAGCTTGGCGATGCGCTCGGTCGCAGCAACGGGCTCGATGCGGATCGGGCAAAACTCAGATGGGCGACGCTGCGGGTCGAGGGGCCTCGGCAATCTCCGCTAACAACGCTCGAAAGCGTGACAGGCCCAAACGGCGAGTGAGCAGGCACTGGCGACCGCGTGCGCGGGCCAAGCGTCGCGTTCCGAGCACCGCCGCGTGGCTGTTCACGTCCGTCACGCAGATCACCAGATCCGAGCGCTCGACCAACGCCTCGAGTGAGTCAGAGCCACGGCCGGCCATGTCACCGCCGTGAAACTCGAAGGAGTGTCCCTGGCTCGCCGCGACGGCGGCGTAGCGTTGCTCACCTCGTTCCACTCCGCCAACGATTCCAATGTGCATCGAGAACACTCCTTCGTGGCTTGTCGTTCGCTGGCTGTTTGGGCTTCAGGCGTGGTTACGCGCGGCGGCTCGGGGGCTCGGTGCCGGCAAAAAAAGCACGCGGATCAGCGGCTGACTTTGGCTCAGCCTGAACGTCAAAAACTCGGCCAATTCGAACACGCGCTGCTTGGCCGTGAGATCGTCACCGAGCCGTGCGGTGAGCACGACCTCGCGGCAACGGCACGCGGACAGCGCCTCGACCCAATGCGATTCGAAATCTCCAGCGCGAGTCCAGTTCGAATTCGTGCCGAGCTCCGAGACCAGTTCGAATGGGGCGGGCGCGAGTTGCGGTGCGCCATCATGGCTTCCCGGCGTGCACGTGACCGTGACCTGCGCCGCCTGGACACGTTCGCGAAGAGCGGCCGCACGGCGGGCCCGAGGTCTGCGAGCGAGGTGCGCGAGTTCTGAGGGGGTCAAGGCGGGCTCCGGTCTGTCTAACGTGGATGACGTGACTCTACTATAAGAGACACGTGTCCGCAAGCCCAGCGAATGCCGCCGCGAAACCGCAGAATTTGGACTAGAGTACTGACGCGCTCGCCATTTTACGGATATCGTCGATGCCGTATTTGAGCGCGGCCAGCCGCTCCAGACCGACCCCGGCGCCCAAGGCGATTTGCTGGTCTGGCTGCGCGCCGAGCCCTGTGAGCACCCAATCGGCGTATTGGCCCCAGGCAAGCACCTCGACCCACTCGCCGTCGCGCAGCACATCGAGGCTCCAGGCGCGTCGGCACATGGGGTACTCAGTCGGTGTGACGCGCAGCTCCGAGCCGGGCAAGACCCGATCGAGGGCGTTCAGCACACGTCCGGCGAACTCCCACGGCTCGAGCTTGCTTCGCTCGTCGATCGCGAACAGCTCGAGCTGGTGAAACGCTTCGAGGTGAGTGCTGCTCTCGGTCTCGAGACGATAGGCCTTTCCCGACGCGCTGAGTCGTTGCGCCGAGCCCGACCAACGCACATTCAGCAGAAGCGGTAGCGTCAAGTCGTAGCGCAAGACGCGCTCGGCTTCGATGCTCTGCAATTTCGCGCGCTCGATGTACACCGCGTCGCCGCCGAGTTGCTTCGAGGCCGCGCTCAAATCCAGCTCTTCGGGTAGCTGGATGCTCGAATAGTCCGGAAAAGCCCCGCGCAACAGCGCCGCAACCACCGCTACCGGGTTCTCCGGAATATCCACGAGCCGCGGCCGCGCCAGCAATTCGACGATCTTTCCCGGTAGTCCCTGGAGGGGAGGCTGGGCCCCGAGCATGCGTAGTTCGTCCATTTCGATCTCCTCTCGCAACTTGTCTCGCACCCGCTGCAATCGCTTACGCATGGCCGCGCCCTCGACCCCGGCGTCTCGCGCTAGGCGCTCGGCGCTCCAACCGCCGTAGTAATGGAGCTCGCACAGCCGCCGTTCTTCCGCTGAAAGCATGAGCAGGGCGCGTGCCAGCAGCCGCTGTTGTACTTCGCTCCAGTGGTCCTCGGTGTCATCCAAGACGGGTGGCGAATCAGTTTCGTTCAGCGGAAACCTGGTGGTTCGGTTCCGCCGTCGATGATTCAGGGCAGTGCTGATGACGATGCGCCTGAACCAGCCGGCAAAGGCCTGGTCGTCGTGGAGTTCCCGCAGGCGCCCAAACGCCCGAACATAGGCCTCTTGAACAGCGTCCTGGGCGTCGGGCGGCCTGTGCAATACCCGCCGGGCGACTGCGTGAGCCATGGCCCCGGTGAGCTCGACCAACCGGGCAAAGCCCCGCCAATCGCCGCTTTTCGCGGCGGTGACGGCCTTTGCCAGCTGTTGGTTTTCGCTCATTTGCCGAGAAGACACCGCCCGCCGTAGAACGTGACCCAGTTCTGGCGGCGCGTCTTGGGTATTTGGGCGCAGGATCCTCTTCGCGCTCGTTCGAGAAAGTGCAACTAGTGCGTGAGCGCAGCGAGCGCGGAGCGACGCGCGGCTTCGAATTCGTCACCGGGGAGCCAGGTGGGAGCAGCCTCGGCGTTGGCGATTTCTACAGCGGCGAGGAAGCCGAACCGGGCATCGTCGACCATGCCGTCGAAGTTCCAGTCGCTGGTGAGTTGATCGCTCGGCTGATGGTAGCGCTTGCCCTCGAATGCCAGGATCTGCTCTTTGCCCCAGCCCGCAGGGCGGCCGATGAAATCAGTGCCCGTCTTCAGGTACAGCGCAGGCACGCCGATTTTGGCGAAGTTGAACTGATCGGAACGGTAGAAGGTGCCTCGATCCGGAAACTGGTCCGCCTCGACGGTGCGCTCGAGTTGGGCTGCGATACGCGCCACGATCGCGTCGAGCGAGGACTTTCCGCGGCCGATTTGTGTGATGTCGCGGCACCGGCCCCAGATGTTGCCGCCGTCGTAGTTCAAGTTGGCGGCGATTTTACCCGCCGGAACCGGTAAATGCTCGGTGAAGTACTGTGAGCCGAGCAGCCCCGCTTCTTCGGCTGCCGGGAACAGGACGAGCAGCGAGCGGCGCGGTGCCGGGGAAAGCGCCTGGATCGCCTTGGCGATGGCCAGCACTTGAGCCACGCCGGCGCTGTTGTCGAGCGCTCCATTGTAGATCGCGTCGCCCGAGGCGTCCGGCTTGCCGATGCCCAAGTGATCGTGGTGCGCGCTGAGCACGACGTACTCGTCTTTCAAGACGGGATCGCTGCCTGCGATCTTGCCGATCACGTTGGCGGTGTGCACGCGCTCGACTTCATTCTCGAAGTGCAGCGAGGTCTCGAGCCCGAGCGGCACCGGGACGAACGCGCGGCTCCGAGCAGCGACTTGCAGTTGCTCCAAAGTTTGTCCCGAAAGCGCGACGAGCGACCTCGCCGCTTCTTCCGTGACCCACGCTTTGAGCTGGAGTGGGGGCGGGCCCTGGCTCGGAAGAGCAAACTGTTCGCCGCCCCATGAGCTCTGGACAACTTGATACGGGTAGCCCGCTGAAGGTGTGGTGTGAACGATGATCGCGCCGGCCGCGCCGTGGCGCGCTGCGTTCTCGTATTTGTATGTCCAGCGTCCGTAATAGAGCCGAGTATTGCCAGCAAAAAGCTGGGGATCCCAGTCGGGGTCGTTGTTCAGCAGCAGCAGCACTTTGCCTTGTACCGAGTGGCCTTTGAAGTCGTCCCAGCCGTACTCCGGTGCTTCGATGCCATAGCCGGCGAACACGACCTCCGCCCGATCGACGGTGCCGCTTGCGGTTTGCACGCCGCTGCCCGCAATGTACTGCTCCCACCAGGCGAGCGACACGCTTTGCTTGCCGCGTTCGAAGCGCCAAGCACGAGGAAAGTGGGATTTCAGTCCGATCAATTCGACTGGTTGCTCCCATGTCCGATTCTCGCTCCCGGGCGCAACGCCGAGCCCTGCCAATTGCTCGCTGAGGTGAGCGCGCGCTTTCAGATCGCCGCGAGTTCCCGGAGCACGACCTTCGAACTCGTCCGACGAGATCTCGCCGACTCGAGCTCGTAAGTAGTCTCCAGTGACGGACGCACTCGCCGCGCGCAGGCTCGCCTCGAGCGGAGACGACACGGGTTCCCTCGCTGGCGCCGGACCGTCCTGCGCGAGGGCTGGCGAATGTGCGGCCGTTTGACACGCACCGGCCGCTGAGACGAAAACGACACTGCCAAACAGCAAGGCGCGCACGTCAATCTCCTAGTAGTCGAGGACGACGAGCGCAACGGTCTCGACAGTGCGCCATTTGACCCGCGTCTGGCCTGGCGGTTGACGGCGGGGTTAGACTAGCTCGGTGAAAATTCTATTCCTGGGTGGCACGGGCATCATCAGTCGTTCGTGCGCGGAGCTCGCGCTTTCGCGCGGCGTCGACGTCACGCTGTTGAATCGCGGTGAGCGCGCTCCGGTCGGGGGCGCACGGGTGATCGCCGGAGACATTCGCGATCCGTCGGTCGCGGCGGTGTTACGCGAGCAGCGCTGGGACGCGGTGGTCGACTTCATCGCCTTCAAGCCCGAGGAGATCGCGCAGCGGCACGAGTTGTTCGAAGGTCGCGCAGAACAGTACGTCTTCATCAGCTCGGCCAGCGCCTATCAAAAGCCACTCAGTCACTACCTGATCACGGAATCGACGCCGCTCGTGAACCCGTACTGGGAATACTCGCGCGACAAGATCGCGTGTGAAGATGCGCTACTGCGCCTGCATCGTGAGCAGGCGTTTCCAATCACGATCATTCGACCGTCGTATACCTATGATCGAACCTTGGTGCCCCTGGGCGTGACCGCGTGGGGCAAGACTTTCACCGCCGTGGACCGCATGCGACGCGGGCGGCCGGTGATCGTTCCGGGCGATGGGCTCACGCTGTGGACGATGACCCACAGTCGGGATCTGGCGGTAGGGCTGGTCGGTCTGCTCGGGCAGCGCGCAGCGCTCGGCCATGCCTTCCACATCACCTCCGACGAGGCGCTGACCTGGAACCAGATCTACCAGGCCGTCGCGGACGCGGCCGGGGTCGCCGAGCCCAAATTGGTGCACCTGGCTTCCGAGTTCATCGCTGAAGGGGTGCCCGAAGCACGCGGGAGCTTGATCGGGGACAAGGCCAATTGCGCCGTGTTCGACAACAGCAAGATCAAGCGCTTCGTCCCGGACTACCTGGCGAAGATTCGCTTTGCCGACGGCGTTCGCGAGAGCATCGCCTGGTTCGACGAGGATCCCACGCGGCAAGTGATCGACGAGCAGGCCAACCTGCGCTGGGACGCATTGATCGCCGCCAACGAGCTCGGGCTCGCGGCGGCGAGACGGATCCGCAGCGGTTGATCAGGTCGGAGCGTCGACCAGCCGAATGTCTGCGCCCATGTTGCGCAGCTTGGGGACCAGGCTGTCGTACTTGCGGCGTAGCTCCTGAATGTTCGACAGCAGGGTGACGCCTTCGGCGACCAGCCCGGCGACCACCAAACACATGCCCGCGCGAATGTCGGTGGGTAGCGTGAATTTGCCCCCGTGCAGCGGGGTCGAGCCTTGGATCACGGCCGAATGGACGTGGTTCTTGAGCTTGAAGCGACAGGCTGCTTCGCCCAAACAAGACGAGAACAGCGTGATGTTCGCGCCCATTTGGTTCAACAGATGCGTGTAGCTGAGGCGATCTTCGAAGATGGTCTCATGCAGCACGCTCATGCCGGCTGCCTGCGTGAAGAGCACCATGAACGGCTGCTGCCAATCGGTCATGAAGCCCGGATGCACTTCGACCTCGATGTGGCTCGAGCGCAAGCGTTTGCCTTGCGGCGCCCGCACGAACACGCCCTCCGAGTTGACGCGAAACTCCGCCCCCATGCGCTGAATGAAGTTCAGGAAGCTGTACACGGAGTCATGGCGCAAGCGATCGATCAGCACGTCTCCGCCCGTGGCCAGCGCCGCCACGGCGAACGACACGGCTTGATTGCGATCGGGCATGCAGCGCAGCTCGCAGCCGTGCAGGCGCTCCACCCCTTGAATCACGTACGTGCGATGCGAGTTGACCATGATGTCGGCGCCCATCTTCTGGAGCATCTTCACGAGCTCCATGATTTCCGGCTCGATCGCGGCGTTTTCGATGATCGTGCGACCGCGCGCCAGGGATGCGGCGATCAGCAGATTCTCGGTCGCCATCACGCTCGGGAACGGCAGCACGATGTGCGCGCCGTGCAGACCGCCAGCGCCGACGGTCAGATCGTAACAGCTGCCGTCGAAGGCCACCTCGGCGCCCATTTCGGCCAGGCCTTTCAGGTGAAAGTCGACTGGGCGCTTGCCGATCTTGTCGCCGCCGAGACCGCTGTACAGCTTGGCCCGCCGAAAGCGATGCAGGAGCGGGCCCGCGGCCAAAATGGCGATGCGATTGCGCAAACAAATCTCGGCGGGAATTTCGAAGCGATCGACGCCCTTGGCGCGTAAGCGCGTGGTGTGCTCGTCGAGCACTTCGACGTGTCCGCCGATCGCCGAGAACATCTCTTCGACGATCGCTCGCTCATTGACGTCCGGTGCGCCCTTGATCAGCACCGGCTCGTCCGTGAGCAACGCGGCGATGATGCATTTGGTGACCTGGTTCGAGCTGCCGGCGATGGACACACGTCCACCGCTGAGCTTCGTGCCACCGCGAATTTCAATCAATTGTTCGCTCACTCCGCGATTATGCACGAGCCGGCCGTGGAGACGAGATCTTGCGCGCGCGCCCGAGCAGTTTTTGGAGAGGGCTCGCAGCTAGCGCAGACTCTTCAGGAAAGGTCCGACGGCGCCCGGGCCGCGTTGGTCCAGGATCCGCAGGGTTTCGCTGCCGACCACGGCAATGTCTGCCTTGCCGCGCAAAAAGTCTACGTCCGCGCGCTCTTTCACGCCGAAGCCGACCGCGAGTGGCAAGTGGGTTGCGGCTCGGGCGCGAGCCAAGTACGCGCCGAGATCGTCCGAAAAAGCAGTGCGGCTGCCGGTCACGCCTTTACGTGCCACGCAATAGATGAACCCTCGTCCGTGGCTGGCGAGCGAGCTGAGACGCTCGGGTTTGGTGTTGGGGGAATAGATGAAAATTGGATCGAGAGCTGACTCGGCCATGGCCGTCAAATATTCCCGACCCTCTTCGGGCGGCAAATCGGGCACGATCGCGCCCTTCAAGTTCGCCTGGGCCATGCGTCGCACGAACGCGGACGTGCCGTGCTTGAACAGCACGTTGTAGTAGCTCATGAACAAGAATGGGATCGGGAAACGCCGCGCGACCTCGCTCGCAAACTCGAAGCAGCGAGCCACGGTCGAACCGGCGCTCAGCGCCAGCTGGTTCGCGTGCAGGATGACCGGGCCATCGGCGATGGGCTCGGAGAACGGGATCTGCAGCTCCATCAGCTCGACTCCGCTCTCGACCATGGTTTCGACCAAACGCAGGCTGGTGTCGAAATTCGGATAGCCGAGCACGATATGCGTCATCAGCAGGATTTCCTGCTGCTCACGCTTCTGTCGCAGGTAGGCTTCAAGCACGGTAGCGCTCCGCTTTCTCTTGGATGAAGGCTTCCCATTCCGGATCTTGGAAGGCATCGGCCACGGTGAAGATGTCCTTGTCGCCGCGACCGGACTGGTTGATCAGGATTACGTCTTGCGGGCTGAGGGAGGGCGCCTCGGCGAAGGCCTGGGCAAAGGCGTGAGACGATTCGAGCGCGGGGATCAGGCCCTCTTTCTTGATCGTGAGCTTGAGCGCGGCGACGACTTGCTCGTCCGTCGCGGCCTCGAAGCGCGCGCGCCCGGTTTGCCGAAACGCGGCCAAGATCGGCGAGACCCCGACATAATCCAGCCCAGCGGCCACGCTGTGCGTGTCGCTCATTTGCCCGTCACTGTTTTGCAGGAAGTAGGTTTTGTAGCCCTGCGCGACGCCAATGCTCGCGTCGGGGCTGGAAAGTCGAATCGCGTGCTGGTGCGAATCACGGCCGTGCCCACCGGCTTCGACGCCGACCAATTCGACGCCGGGGTCCTCCAAAAATCCGCTGAAAATCCCCATCGCGTTGGAGCCACCACCGACGCAGGCGTACACCCGCTTGGGTAGCTGCCCGGTGCGCTCGAGAATTTGCTGGCGCGCCTCGCGTCCAATCAAGGATTGGAAGTAAGTGACCATCTCCGGAAAGGGATGCGGCCCGCACGCGGTGCCGAGCACGTAGTGCGTATCATCCATGTTCGACACCCAGTCTCGGAACGCTTCGTTGATCGCGTCTTTGAGCGTGCGAGAGCCCTCTTTGACGGCCACCACTTTGGCCCCCAAGCGCTCCATCCAGAACACGTTGGGTCTTTGGCGTGCGATGTCGACCTCGCCCATGTAGATCGTACAATCAAAGCCGAATTTGGCTGCCATCGTGGCCGTGGCCACGCCGTGCTGGCCAGCGCCCGTCTCGGCGATGACGCGCCGTTTACCGAGCCGCTTCACGAGCAGCCCTTGCCCCATCACGTTGTTCGCTTTGTGCGAGCCGGTGTGATTCAAATCTTCGCGCTTGATGTAGATGCGCGCGCCGCCAAAATGTTTGCTCAAATTCTCGGCGAAGGTGAGCGGCGTAGGGCGGCAAGAGTAGCTGCTCATCAGCTCCACGTACTCGGCCCAAAAGCTCGGGTCGTTCCGGGCAGCCTCGAACGCGAGCGTCAGTTGTTCGAAAGTGGCGTGCAGGATCTCGGGGATGTACGCACCGCCGAAGCTTTGAAAATAGCCATTTTCGGCGCGAATGGGTTCAGCCATGGTTTGGCTCCGTGGATAGGGTTTGCGAAAAAACGAGATCGCCCGTGCGACAGTACATTTCGGAAAAGATGGCGCGCTCGGCACGCGGAAAAAACAGGGCGCGTTTGACGAGCAGCACGGCATCGCCGGGTGGGAGCGCGAGCAGCTTGCTCACCGAAAGCGGCGCCCGTGCCACGCGAAAGCTCTGCTCGGCGTGCGTTGGCTTCAAGTAGTAGCGCTCTTCCACCACTTGTGCGAGCGACACACCTGACAGCGGCACGCGCGGCAAATCGGGAAAAACCACCGGATCGAGGAACAGCTCTTCACACAGCACCGGCCGACCCTGGACACTGCTCAGGCGCTGAAAATGGAAGGCCACGCGCTCGGAAAACGGGTTCTCGACATCTGCTGCGACGCGCCGCCTGCTGACCTTGCGCGTGAGCTTGCTCTCGAGCTCGACGCCGACTTTCTTGAAGCTTGCGAGCGTGCCGGCCAGCGAAAATAGATCGACGCGCTGCTCGGCTTTGCGCACGTAGGTGCCTGAACCACGCCGGCGCTCGATCAAACCGCGCTGCACCAGCAGCTCCGTCGCTTGGCGCACCGTCGGCCGACCGATGCCGTGCTGGCGCGAGAGCTCCGGCTCGGACGGCAGGCGCTCGCCGACCGACAGCTCGCCGCTTTCGATGCGCTCGGTCAGCAGGGCTGCCAGCTGGTGATACAGGGGTAGGGGCGAGGCGGGGTTCAGCACGACGGGGTCGCACGCTGCCCCACATTGGTCAAGTTGTCAATACAACTTGGGCGGGGCGCTCAGGGCGCGGGGAGCGCTGCGGAGCGGCCGCGTTTGTTGCAAAAAGCGCCAGACGAGGCTGATCGCGGCCGCGCCCAAACCGACCGCGAGCCCAATCCACAGCCCCCGCGGTCCGAGCCGGCTGTGGAAAGCCAAGAAGTAACCGAGCGGCAGCGACAACAGCCAGTAGGCGGCGAACGTGAACGCGGCGGGCAGGCGGACATCGGTGAGTCCGCGCAGGGCACCCACGCCGATCACTTGCGCGCCATCGAAGACCTGGAACACGGCTGCGATCAGCAAGAGCTCCGTCGCCAACGTGGAGACTTCTCGAATCGAGCTCAGGGTGTTGCTGATGCGTGCGCCTGCAAACCCATACAGCGCGGCAAAGCTGAGCATGATCAACAGCCCAGCCAAGAGCCCGCCGAGCCCGATGGCGCGTGCGGCCGCAGTCCGTCCTTCGCCGTGCGCTCGACTGATGCGCAGGCTGACGGCCAGTGAGAGCCCGAGCGGCACCATGAAGGTCAGCGCGGCGCAGCTCAACGCCAGTTGGTGCGCCGCCAGCGGGATGGCTCCCAGCCAACCCATCATCAACGCGGTCGCACCGAACGCACCGGTTTCGAACAGCAGCATCACACCCGCAGGCACACCCAGTCGCAAGAGAGCCACGAAACGCGCGCGCTCCCAGCCCGACCAGGGGGCAGCCCGAAGTACCGAAAAATGCCGCGAAAACCTGAGCCAAATCGCGATCGCCAGCACGGCGAAAGCGCGCGCCGAGAGCGTTGCGATGCCCGAACCGAGCAGCCCCAAGGCTGGACAGCCCAGATGTCCGAAGACGAGCAGCCAATTGCAGAAGGCATTGAGCCCCACATCGACGACGATGATGATCATCGGTCCCCAAGCACGCCCGACGGACTCCGCGAACTGCCGCTCTACTTGAAAGATCAACGCTGGAACGAGCGATGCCGAGACCAACAGGAAGAATGGGCGTACGACCGCCATGACCTCGGGTGGCTGACCGAGCTCGTCGAACTCGGTAGTCGCCAAGGCAAGGACGACGAATGCCGCGAGCGCCACGACGAAGGCCAGCGCACGACCGTGGCGCAACCAAGAAGCACAGCTCGCCTCGTCTCCAGCGCCGTGATCGCGAGCGGCGAACACGCCCGGTCCGGACAGCAAGCCCACGCACACCACGTAAAAGACGCCGAACACGCCTTGGGTGAAGGCGGCGGCCGCCAGTGGGATCGCCCCTAAACGAGCGATGAACGCCGTGTCCGTGAAGCCGATCAGCATTTGGCTGACTTGCCCGACCGTGATCGGCAGCGCCAATGCGAGCGTCGGGGTGAGTTCGCGGCGAATGGCGGAGGCGTTGCTCACGGAGCGCTTATGCCAGATCCTCGCCGCGAGCGCCTGGCGCAAGGCGGGCACGCTTCCACTGCGCCACGAAGCGCGAGCATTCGTGCGCCACGCGGCGCCTTCGATGCTATGCACGCGAAGGCGATGGCTGAATTTCGTGAAAAGGTGCTTGCGCGAAGCTCGGGGATTCTCAGTTATGGCCTCACGCCGCCGCGGGCCGCGCACGAAGCCGAACAGCTCCGGGCGATCGCGGAGCGGCAGCGAGACCAAATCCGCTCGCTGCCCGTGGATGCGGTCGTGCTCTACGACCTGCAAGACGAATCGAGTCGCGATGCCTCGCCGAGACCCTTTCCGTTCCTACCGACCCTCGACCCATTCAGCTACGCTCGCGACTATTTGGGCGATCCCGAGCGCGAACTGATCGTGTATCGCGCGGTTGCCAACCACCGAGAGCCGGAGTTCGCGGCTTGGCTCTCGGCTGCAGAGTCGGCGGCGGAACCGGCTGCGGTGACCTTCGTCGGCAGTCCGGCTCGCGAAGCACGGCCAGGCGATCGCTTGGACCTACGCCGCGCCTATGCGCTGTACGCCGAGCGCTGTCAGCGGCTGTTGCTCGGCGGCATCGCGATTGCCGAGCGGCACGCAAAAAAAGGCGACGAGCACCGGCGCATGTTGGACAAGCAGGCCCTGGGCTGTTCGTTCTTCGTGTCGCAGGCGGTGTACGACACGCACGCCAGCAACTCGCTGCTTGCGGATCTGGCCCGCGAAGCGGCCGCACGCGAGCTACTTCCGGTTCCAGTCCTGCTCACGATCACTCCCTGCGGCAGCAGCAAGGCGCTCGAGTTCATGAAATGGCTCGGCATTTCGTTCGACGCGGCGATTGAACGACGCCTGTTGCAAGCGAGCGATATGTTGCGTGAATCGGTGGCGATCTGTGAGCAGTCGATCTTGGAGATTGCAGCACGGAAGCACGGGCCCGTGCCGCTCGGTATCAACGTCGAGAGCGTGTCGATTCGGCGCGCGGACATCGAAGCGGCGGTGCAGTTGGTCGAGTTCGCGCGCCGTGCGCTCGCGACTTGAGCTCGCCGAGCAGAGCTACGGTTTTTGTGCAAGTAACCGTTCGACCGTGGCGCGCAGCTCCGCCTTCAGCTGTTCGTGCGCAGCCCCCGTGGCTTTGCCGGCGAAACCGGCGTGCGTGCCGCTCACGAGGCCGGAGCGAGCGACGAAGAAGGTGGCGGGCCAAGTGGTGAGGTTCAGTGCTTGGGGAAGCTTTTCGCGAAGCTCGCTCGGTTCACCCGCGAGCAGTACGGTGTAATCGATGCCATAGGTGGCGATGAAAGCGCGCAGTCGAGTCGGATCCGCGAGTTGCGCGGAGTCTTCGAAGGAAAGCGCGACGACCTCCAAGCCACGCTTCTTGTAGCTGCGGTACAGCTCCTCCAAGAACGGCGCTTCATCGTGGCAATTCGGGCACCAGCTGCCCATGATGTTGACCAAGACGACCTTACCCTTGAAGCGCGGATCGGATTCGGTCACCGTGCGGCCGCTCAAATCCGGCGCCGAGAAGCGCAGCGGCTCCGTCGGATCTTTGACGCTCGTCCAGCGCGAGGGGTCGGCGGGCAGGGGCAGGTTCTTTGCGCGCGCTTGGCTGCTCTTCAGCGCGGTGTACTGCGTCGAGCCGTTCTGCACGAGCGACAGGCTGCCGTCTGCGTTGGCAGTGATCTCGAGCAAGAGCGGGCGTGCGCCGGAGAAATGGCTCAATACGAATTTGCCGTCGCGATAGCTGCCGGAGAGGGCACCGGTGTCTCCGTCGACGCGCAGAATGCTGGCTGTCACTTCGGCTCCGGATTGGCGAATGAAGAGGCGCCACGCGGCCTCGCCCTTGCGGTTCTCGAGCGCGATTTCCCATTGGCCGGCGATCGCCGGCACCTTACCGCTCACGGCTGCAGCGACGGTGTGCGGGCGCGCTTGAAATGCGTAGCCTTGGCCGTTGCGTGCGTACGCGCCCGTCAAACTGCCGTCGTGCCAGCGAGCCTGGAGCGAGGTCGCGTACTGAGCAAAGGCGAGCACGAGCGATTCCGCGCGAAAGTTCCCCGAGCTGGAGCGGACGCGCTCGTCACCATTGAAAAAAGCTCCGCTCGCGCGGTCTCCTGAAATCGTGAGCTCGAGGCGAAAAGGAATCAACACGCCGTTCACGACGATGCCCGCATCCCACAAGCCCGACGGCGGAGCGTCCGCCGCGTGGGCCGGGCTGGGAGCCAACCCGACGCTCAAAGCCAGGATGACGCACAGC
>DASSMT010000044.1:0-48052 GCA_035688655.1 Polyangiaceae bacterium
GGACGGGTCTCTCGCGCCGGAAACATGTTCGTGCACGAATAGGTTCCTTTCCGATGGAAGTCGCCTCAGCCGAGACCATCGCGCCCCGTGCCCAAACTCGAATTCGACAAGGCGACCGAGGGCGCCGCATTCCCGCGCGAACGATTCGAAGGCGTCAGCTGTCCTGCGTGCGATTCCCGCGCAGCGCGGTTACAAGTAGCTGGCCGCTTGCAGCAGCGACGCGCGCGCGTCGGCGCCGCTCGCCACTTTCTCGTGCGCGACGATCACGCGCACCAGCTTGGGGAGCTCGGCATAGCGCTCGAAGTCTGCGCGCAGCGCCTGCTTGTCTTTGATGAACACCATCTTGGCCAGGCGCGACACGCGCGGTCCGGGTGCAGAGCCGAGCAGGGTGGTGAAGAGGAAACCGAGCGGGTCCTTCTTGCGATCCATGTTGAACATGCAATCGTTCAAGACGACGCTGGTGCCGTCACTGGATTGAACGATCAGCGCGCCCTCGGTCTCGCCTACCCCGTGCAGCGTCTCGAGACGCGCCACGTCGCTCGCCGGAAACTCTTCGTACACGCCATCGACCGGGAGCACCTCTTCGACGCGCTTGCGTGAACCCTGGGGCGCGAACACGCGCAACGCCGGATAGCGCTGTTTGTACGCCGGCGCGTCCAAGCGATGTCCACCGTTGGGCACGATCAGGAACGCGGGAGCTCCAAAGCGTTCGAGCTCGGCCATTTGCTCGGCAGCGAGCGCGATCCCATTGTGGATCAGGAGCTTTCCGTCGCTCAGGCGCACGACCACCATCGTGCGCTTCAGCGACATGCCGGGCAGCGAGCCTTGCGCCCACAGCAAGTTGTCGGAAAGAGTGAGCAGTGGACCATGCGCGCGCACCTTCCACTCGCTCGACGCCTTGGCCATGAGCCCAGTAGACTCAGTCCGTTTGCGAGGAGCAAGGGGTGCGTAAGGATTTGCTCAGTTCCGAGCACCGCTCGCAAACTCGAAAGCCGCAATTCCAACAACGAAACGCGGCGCAGTCTCGGCTGCTCCAGGTCGAGACAGCCGCTCCTCACAAACGCCCGGTTTTCTCCGGCATCCAGCGCAGATCTCGAACGCTGTCAGGGTGGCACGCAGCCTGCAATAGAAGGGCTTGCCTGGCGACGCCCGGGCGCCCCCCCTCCGCCTGATGATTCGCGTCGCCGGCTCCTACTAACCAGCGGCTCGGAGTGCCTCCCTCACTCCGGGCCGCTGTCCTACTTTTACGTCCGAAAGCCCAGGTTCTTCCCAAGCGCTCGTACGAGGCCCGCTAGCCGCCTCGTGAAGTCAGCCGCTAGCCGCTGACGAGCACTCCGTTGCGATAGTCCTGATACGCCTGTTCGAGCTCCGCCTGCGTGTTCATGACGAACGGCCCACGCCGCGCGATCGGCTCGCCAATCTTTTGGCCGGCGATGAGCAATAGTCGCGCACCAGCGCTGCTGCGCGTGGTCAGCACCCGGCCGGGGCCGAAGACGGCGATCTGGCCGGCGCGCGCGCTGCGCCGCGCCTCGCCGAGTTCGGCTTCGCCCTCGAGCACGTAGGCGAAGAGCGTGTGCTCGCGCTCGAGCTCATGCTCGAACGAGCCGCCCGCGGGCAAGCGCAGATCGAGCATGGTGGGCGAGACACTGATGCCGTCGACGGGTCCGCGTTCGGCGCCGAGCGTGCCTGCGATCAACCTCACGGGCGCGCCCTTCACGCTCAGCTCGGGGATGCGATCGGGCGCGACGTTCTGGTAGCGCGGTTTGATCAACTTTTGCGCGGCGGGTAGGTTGACCCACAGCTGCAAGCCCCAAAACACGTTGCCGTTCGGATTCGGCATCTCCGAATGCACGATGCCGTGTCCCGCGGTCATCCATTGCGCGCTGCCGGCCGTCAACTGCCCGCCTTGGCCCAAGCTGTCACGGTGTTCCATCACCCCGTCGAGCATGTACGTCACGGTTTCGAAGCCGCGATGCGGGTGGGTGGGAAAGCCTTTCACGTAGTCTTCCACTCGGTCGCTGTGGATTTCGTCCAACAGCAAGAATGGATCGAGCTCCGACAACGCTCGTGTGCCGAGGCTGCGCCGCAGGCGCACACCCGCGCCTTCGAGCGTGGGGGTCGCATCGAGCAGCAGCAAGATGTCGCGCACGTCGCGCGCGCGGTTCGATTGCGGCGCCGAGTGCGGCGTGCTCTCGGCCGATCGACAAGCGGCCGCGCCCAGTGAAGCACCCGGCAACAAGCACGCACCGACTCGCAAGGTTTCGCGACGCGAAATGAACTGACTCATGACCAAAGCTTAGCCTGCGCGGAAATTTTTGCTCTCAGTCACTATGCTCTCTCGCGCAAAAGCGTTTTGCGTGACGGAAAAAGTCACGGCGCGGCACCTACCGTGGACGCGTTCGCGCGCGAGGGCGCGCGGTTCTATCTGCAATACAAGCCGGCAGACACCCACTCACTCGTGGCGATGTACGCCCCGCGCGGCCTGCTGGTGCTCGACAACTCGCGCATTGGTGAGCTGTGCGCGACCTGCCAACACGCCGCGACGGCCGACGCCGCCGAGGTGTACGAGGCGCTCGGCGTCGAGAAGAACATCGAATACAACGGGGGCAACCCGACCGATCCCCACAACCATTGCACGTTCTACCCGAACACCCAGGGTGAGCCGCTGAAGCGGGCGATTCGCGCGTTCTTGACGCACAAGGCCGCCCCGGACGGGCGCATTGCGCCGGCCGCGGTCGCCACCGCCGATCTGACCAAGTGGATCGAAGGCACCACTCCCACGTTGCAGGGACCGGCTCCGAGCCTGCGCTGTGCGCTTTCGGTGAGCAAGAGCCGGTCCGAGACGATTGGACCGGCTCTCAGCGCACGATCTCGATACAGGTATCCGCCACCGTGAGATCGAGGGTCGAGTCGGAGGGACCGAGCACGTCGGGCGCGACCACCAGCAGGTTGCGCTCGCGCTCGTAGTGAAATTCCGACTCGGCGAGGGGGCGGCGTTTGCCGTCGAGGTCAATCGCGGTCACGGCGTCCAGTTCTTCGTCGCTGGCGAGCTGCAACGGAAACTCGTTTTGCACGAGGCGCTTGGCAAACTTCTGGATGCGCTGCAACGCGGGCGCATAGTCGCTGCACAGCGGGAACACGTCGTTGCTGCTCGTAGCCAGCGCTTTCAGCGAGGTCCCGTAGCTCTGACCCGCCTTGACCGGGCAGGGAAACGAAGGATCCAGCACGATCGCCTCGACGAAATATTCGTCTTTGCCGAAGATGCCGTCCGCGCTGCTCCGGAACCGGGTGCCCATCTCGGCCAGCGTGGCGACATCTACCAGTGGGGTGATGGTCTCCGTGCCGGAATAACGCGTGCTCACGCCCAACTTCACGCCGCCCGATTTGCAATCCTTGAACGGACTGTCGCCGTAGGTGCGTTGGCAATAGTCTGGGAAATTGCTGTACGTCATGCCGTTGTAACTGAACGACGTGGTGCACAGATCGGGGCTCGCGGTCGGCCGATCGAGCTGACACACGTAGCCGCTGCCCGCGTTGCACGTCGCTTGGCAATTTTCGGGCACGTGGCCATTGTTGCAAGCCTGATTCGCTAGGGCCATTTCGGCGGCGCCGCAGCTCGTCACGCTACCCGGAGTGCAGGTCGGCCCGTCGCCGGAGGTAACCAATTGCTGAAACGCGTTCTCCGGATGATGCACCCCTTGATCGTCCACGGGCACGCAGTCGTACTCGACCGAACGGGTCGAGCGCATGTAGGTTGCCTCGTAGCGATAGGCGTCGCAGTCCTGCGTGCAGGGCGCGTCGTTCTTGCCGTCTGCGTGCTCTTGATAGGTGTACGAAGCCAGGCATTCGTCGGGCGTCGATTGGTCGTCTTCGTCCGACAAGATCATGAAAACGGCGTGCTTCGGCAACGAGCTTGGGCTCTGCGCGATGTAGCGATTCAGCGTGCAGATGGGTTGCTCGGTTTGTGCGCCGTCGGAGCCCAGGGCCAAAATGCCATCCGCGATCTTCTTCTGCTGCTCGACGATCTGCGCGGTCGTCATCTCGGGCGTGATGGCGGCAATGGGCTCGGGCATTTGGAATTCCCAAGTGCCTTTGACGGTGATTCCCTTACCCCCCTGCTCGTAGCGTTTGGCACAGTCGAACGGGGTGCCCGTCACGTCCGTACACACCTCGCGGAACTCGGTGATCGCGTGCGTGTACGGCTTGTCCGTCACGGGATCCTTCCACACCACCAAGTCTCCGTAACCAGCGGCGCGCGCGGCTTCGCTCGATGCGCCGTATTGGGTGGGCGTGAGCACGAAGAAGCGCACCTCTTGGCCATGCGCGTAGGCGAGCAAGTTCGAAAGGCCTGCGCTCAGGCTATCGCGCGACCAGCTCAGACTGCCCGAGTGGTCGGCCACGATCACCACGTCGAACGGTTCGGGGCGCTCGATGGCCACCGCCGAGATGGTCTCCACGCGCGTGCACTTGGTCCCCGCGCCGCCGCTACCGCTCTGGTTGACGTCGAGCCCGTCTCCGCCGGCTCGCCCGCCGCCGCCCACGTCGCCCGAGACCTTGCTCTGATCGGGTGAGCTACAGCCGAGCAACAGCGCCACGCCCCCCACAGCAATGAGATTCCGCATTCTACCCGCGAGGGTAGTGCGCCGCCCGGGCTTTGTCCGCAACTTCTTGGGACCCGCGCTGCGCGCCGCTTCAAGACGACGAGCGAGGGTTCACTCGGGCGCGAATTGCGCGCGAAAAGCTGCGCATCGCGCACAACCCCAACGCGCCGTACACGATTGCATGCGCGACCAGGGGCACGACTTCGCCCGGCAACGCGCGATGTGAGTCGTTCAGGTGGGCCCCCAAATGGCCGAGCACCATGAGCAACAAGCTGCCGTTCGTCGCGTTGTAGATCCAAGTCAGAAACAAACTCGCTCCGACGAAGTAAAGGAGCATGACGAACACCAGATCCAGTGGCACGCCAAGACCCAAGAACATGGGAATGTGCCAAAGGTACCAGAGCACGCCGATCAGCCCGGATGCCGCGAAGCTTCCCCAATTGGCTTGCAAACGCGGCAGCGCATAGCCGCGCCAGCCCACTTCCTCGACCAGCGAAATCACGACGCCGGCGAGCAGCGCACCGAACGCGGGAAAGTACAGCGTCGGTCCGTGCCTGCCCGCCAAGTTCAGCAGCCAGAGCAGGCCCGTGAGCAGCGCGCCTGGAACCGCCAGCGCGAGCAGGTACCAAGCCCAATGCACCCGAAAATGCAGCAGCGGCGCGTACAGCCGCTTGACCGCTGCGCTTCCTCCCTCACGGAAGCTCAGCCACGTGGCTGATAGCAGCGGCCCGAGCATGCCGAGCCCGGCGAGCGGCAGATAGCTGCCCGGATCACCGGGGAGCAGCCCACGCTGCGCCAAGACCCCCGGCAGCTGTAGGCCCCAAGTGATGCCAAACGTGAGCAGAAAGAACCATGCTACTCGGCCGGAAATGGACCTCATGCGCGCGTTGGACAGCGCCGCGCGCCAGAAGTTCCCCGGCTCCGCGCTCAACCCTGCGATGAGATGCGGTGGCGGCGGACGTACTCTGCGGTCGTTTCGTCTTGGTCCTCTTCGCTGGCTTCCCCGAGCTCGTCGCTCGCGCTCGGCAGCCGCTCGAGATCGGGCAAGGTGTCGGCCGTACCCAGGCTGCGCTCGGACTCGGTGGCTTGCGTGAGCCAGGCGCGGCCGAGATCTTCCGGCGCGGGAGCGTCTTCGTCGTCAGGGGTACGAGGCGCGGGCACATGCTCGTGAGGGCGCGCCGTGAGCTCGATGCCGCTCGCCTCGCCTTCGAACACGCCGTCCAAGTCGAGGGCGACGTCGAGGGCATCTGGAGAAGAGGAGATGCGCTCTGCTTCTTGAAACGGCGCGGGGGGCGCAGCCAGGCGTTCGGTCGCGCGCGGGGTGGCCAGCGCCGCGAGCGGGTCGCTGCGCTGTGCGCCGGGCAGCGAATGGGTCGAGGCGCGCGTGGAGCGCAGACGAGCTGGGCGCGCTCCGGAACGGTGTGCGTATGCATAACCAAGACCCGCCAGGGCTGCGGCACCTGCAATCGCGATCACTTGTGCACTTCTCTTGGACACTGAAGCTTTCCTCCGGTTCGAGTTTGTCTCGAGGTGGAGCACGCACAGTGCCAACTCTCGCTGCGTGATGAACCCGTGACATTCGGGGCGACTGTGAGGCGTGTTTCTGCGAGCTTTGGGCCGCTGTCCGCCGCCCGCGCCCGCTACCCAACCCCAATCGACACAGGGGACTTGCGACGCGCTCCGCCTCGGTCGTAGCGGCCTGCCACGGAGCTTGGCGTTCCCGAGTGCGAAGCGATGCCCGATGCAACGGCGCGCGGGCGTGGCGGAATTCGTCGCACGACGGGGTTTTGCGGGTGCGGTTGCAGCGCGAGCCTGATTCGTACTTGGCGTGGCAGGAGTCGTTACACCAAGCGCAGCGCTCCCGGAAGCCAGCGCTGCGGGATCGCGGCATTGGGGCCGAAGTGCACGCTGACGTATCCGCCATCGCGCGCGATGCGCTTGAGCTCACTGCTGAGCACGCGCAAGCGATCGTACTTGGCGCGGTCGAAGCGGGCGACAGTGCGCGGTTGTCCCGGGCTGCGCGCGGCTGAACTCGGGACCCAATCCAGTGCGCTGTCGCTCGCGTCGACCAGGGTGCCATCACGCAGCAGCAAACGCCGCGCCTGCGAGCTGCCCGGTTCGCGATACACGATGTCGCAGTCGTGAAGCAGCTGGAGAAAGCGGGCTCGCCGCGCCGTTCGGTAGGCGTGCGCGCCCGCGCGCTCGATGTGACGCACGACGCGCTCTGGGTCCCAGCCCTCCGGTTTTTCGTCGCTCTCCGACTCTTCGACTTGATTGGGCGCCTGCAGCAGCCACTGGGCCAGGCGCAGCGCCGCCTGACGAGGAGTGAGACCGGGAACGGCGAGCAAGGCCGAGTGACGAGCGACGAACTCGGCCCAACCGCTGGCGAACACGGCTTCTTCCGGCGTCCACAGGTCGGACACGCCGACGGCTTGGGAGCGCAGCAGCGGCGTCGGCGGGGCACCAGACAACAAGGCGATCAGCGCCGAGAGCGGGCGCAGCGAATACTGCGAGGGGATCGGGCCGAGACCGTGCCGAGGATCGGGCGTGGCCGCGGTCGCGGTAAAATCGCGAGTGCTGTAAAAGACGCGCTGTTCTTGCACCAAGAGCTGCACGTTGTAGGGCGGGCGCAGGGTCTTGATGGTCTCGTTCTCGAGCAGTGCCGCTTCGAGCGCGCTCGGCGTGAGCGTGAACTCGATCTCGCTCACTTGCGTGAGCATCTCCGGAGCGAGCTGTTTGCTTGCGCGACCGATGAAGTGACTGCTGACGCGCTTCTTCAAGCTCGCCGCTTTGCCCACGTACAACAAATCGCGATTGCGGCGCAGAAAGCGATACACGCCCGGAGCGTCTGGCAGGGACTTGTAGCGCTCACTTTCGATGGGATAGCGCGGCTTCTTGCCGCGCTCTTTGGCCGGAGCCCGCTGGCTGAGCCAGGCCTGCAATTGCTCCCAAGTCCGAATGTCTCGCGCGGCGAGCTCTGCGCACAGGCTGCGCCAAACGAACGCGGTCGCTTCCACATGGCCGAGGGAGCGGCGCTCGAGATCCAGGCTGTGGCCCAAATAGCCGGCCAGCGCGCGCAGCGATTGCCGCGGCAATGCCGGGTACAAGCGCGTGGCGATGGCATGCACGCACACCGCGTCGAATGGAAACGCGCTCTCCGGCTCGAAGCGCGCCCACCAATCGCGCAAGAAGGCGAGCTCGAAGCGCGCGTAGTGGATGGCCGTCGGTACGGCGGGCGCGCGCTGCACGGCCTCACGCAAACGCGCCCAGGCGTCGCGATCCGGCAGCGCTTGGGCGGCGTGCGCGGGCTCGTAGCCGGTGATCTTTTGCACTTGCCGCGGCACGCGCAGCCCCGAGGGCAGGGCTATCCAGTGTGCCTCGGCCCGAGCAAGCTCGCTGCGGGTTGCGTTTGCCAAGCCCCAGCCGAGCTCGAGCACGCAACCGAAGGCGGGGCTTGCCCCGGTGGTCTGGCAATCGACGATCAGCACATCGAGATCTGCCAGCGCAGGCACGCCTCAGTGATAGGTCCGCGCAGCCAAGAGTCAAGCACGGCTCGACAGGTTGGCACCGCGGGTGCATGAAGTTTAGCGCGTGCAAAACACGAGCGAGGTCGAAAGCGCGCTGCGCGAGGTCGCGGCGCTGCTCGAGTTTTCCAGAGCGCCGAAGTTCAAGGTGAAGGCGTACGAGCGCGCGGCGCAGGTCGTGTCTGCCATCGGGGAGTTGGCGCCGCTCGTGGAACGCGGGGAGCTCCAGGAACTGGAAGGGATCGGCCCCTCGCTCGCCCGGCAAATTTCCGAACTGTGGAACACGGGCGCTTCGCAGTACCTGGAGCGGCTCCGCGGCGAGCTGCCCGCTGGCGCGAGTGAGCTAGTGCAGGTCGCGGGCATCACCCCGCGCCGCCTGCGCGTGCTCGTCGATGCGCTCGGCGTTCGCTCCGTGGCAGAGTTACGCGCCGCTTGCGCCGAGCAACGCGTGCGCGCGTTGCCCGGGTTCGGCGCTAAGAGCGAGGCGCGCTTGCTGCAAGCCTGTGACGCTTGGCTCGGCCGCGGCGAAGAGGCTCCGCCGCCGCTCTTGCTGTCTCGCGCGCTCGAACGCGCAGCGCTCTTGGAGAGCGAGCTCTCGAGTGTTCCCCACGTCGAACGCGTCCAACTCGCGGGCGACGTGCGGCGCGGTGAGGAAACCGTGCGCGCGCTGGAATGGGTCGTGCTGGGCGACGCACGCCGCGCGCTCGAGCACTTGGCGAGCTTGCGCCAAGTCCTGCGCACGGAGCCGAGCCGCTTGGCAGCCCACCTGAGCGAGGGGCTCAGCCTGCAGCTCCACCCCGCGGCCAAGGAAAATTGGGGCAACGCGCTGGTACTCGCCACCGGGGATGAAGCTCACCTCCGCAGCTTGGCGGCTCACGCGGCGAGTCGCGGTTTTGCCCTGCGCGGCTTTCCCGCCCTGGGCAACGATGCTCTGCCCGCTCGCTCCTTCGGCCGCGAAGACGAGCTATACGCGGCGCTCGGGCTCGCCTTTGTTCCTCCGGAGTTGCGCAGCGGAGACAGCGCGCTCGAGCGCGCGCAGAAGGAGAACTTCAGCACGCTGGTGTGCGAAAGCGATATCCAAGGGTTGGTGCATTGCCACACCAATTATTCGGATGGCAAGCACAGCGTGCTCGAAATGGCGGAGTCCGCCCACGCGCTGGGCATGAAATACTTGACCATCACCGACCATTCACCGAGCGCGCATTACGCCAATGGGGTCTCGCTCGATCGACTCGCCGCCCAGTGGGACGAGATCGCCCTCGCGCAGGAAAGGGTGCCGATTCGCATTCTCCGCGGAACCGAAGCGGACATCTTGCAAGACGGTCAATTGGATTACCCGGACGCCGTGCTCGAGCAGTTCGACGTAGTGATCGCCAGCATTCACGCGCGACACCGCATGGATCGTGCGGCGATGACCGAGCGGCTCACGCGCGCCCTTTCACTGCCCATCTTCAAGATTTGGGGCCATGGCCTGGGCCGCATTCTGAACCGTCGCCCTGCCATCGACTGCGATGTCGAAGCAGTGCTCGACGCCCTCGGAAGCGCGCCCGGCGCCATCGAACTGAACGCCGACCCGCATCGGCTCGACCTTCCGCCGACCTGGATCCCCGCCGCGCGAGCGCGCCGCATTCCCTTCGTGATCTCGGTCGACGCCCACTCTACGCGCGGCTTCGGCGTACTGCGCTACGGCGTCACGATGGCCCGCCGCGGTGGCGTGCCGCGCGCAGAGGTGCTCAATACTCGAGGCGCGGACGGCTTTGCCCAGAGCGTGCATCCGACGCGCTTCGGAGCGGTTCGGGCGTAGCTCCTCGGGGCTTGTCCAGGTGCGGACGGGACGACCCGCCCGAACTCGACCCCGTGTACATTCAGTACACGAAATTTGCGCCGGTTTTGCGATTTTCACCGGCAAATTGCGGTCTCTCGCTGTATACCTTAGCTATGGCCGGGGGCGATTCAGTACACATCTTCAGCTACCTGGACTACCGCCACTTCTTGCGCGACCTGTACGCGCAGAAGAAAGCCAGCGAGCGCGGCTTCTCGCACCGGGCCTTCTCCAAGCGCGCGGGCCTGAACTCCACGAATTACCTGCACCTGGTGATGCAAGGGAAGCGGAACCTCAGCCCGGAGATGGCCGCGAGCTTTGCGCGGGGCTGTGGTCTCACCCCAGCCGAAGCGATCTACTTCTGTGAGCTGGTCACGTTCACGCAAGCGAGTACCTCGGAAGAACGCAATCGCGCCTATGACCGGCTCGCCCGTCATCGGCGCTTTCGCGAAGTGCACCAGCTCGACGTGGCGCAGGCCGAATACCACTCGACCTGGTACATCCCGGCGATTCGCGAGCTCGCTGCGCGCGCAGACTTTCGCGACGACCCAGCCTGGGTCGCGCGCATGCTGGTGCCCCCAATCTCGAGCGCAGAAGCGCGCAGCGCGCTCTCGATCTTGCTGGAGCTGGGGCTGCTCGTGAAGGACGAGCACGGACACGTTCGGCAGCCGGACGAGCTCGTCAGCACCGGCCCAGGGCCGCTCGGGCATCAGGTCGTGAACTATCACCGCGCCATGCTCGCGCGCGCGAGCGAAGCCATCGATCGCATCCCGCGCGACGAACGCGAGATTTCGAGTGTCACGCTGTGCGTGAGCCACAGCGCCCTGCTCGAGTTGAAAGCTCGCATCGGCGAGTTCCGGCGCGAGCTGCTGCAGCTCGCAGAGCTGGAAGGTGAGCCGGAGCGCGTCGTGCAAATCAATTTTCAGCTTTTCCCACTCTCCAAGAAGGAGGACCCGAACGATGAACCGTAGAATTGGATTGCTCTTGCCGCTGTTGCTCGGCGTGCAATGCACCGGAACCGAGACCGAAAATCCGCTCGCGCCGCTGGTCTCCTTTCACGCGAGTGACTGCAAGAAGGAGCTTACGGTCGGGTCGAAGTCGCTACCAGCGCCGGACTCCGGCCCACTCCGGAACGTGACGAGCAAGCAGGTCTCGTTCGACAGCAGCTACGACGGCCTGCAATGCATCTCATGGCAGAAGCTCGAGGGCGGTGCGGTGCGCTTCGACCTCGGCAACTTCCACGAGGGTTGCGGAGTCGATTGGCAGGGTAGTGCCAGCATCACCGCGGATGGCAAGGTGGCGCTGAACGCCATCAACGCCGAGTGCGCCGTGGCACGCTGTGGTTGGTGCATGTATGACTGGGGCTTCGACGTGCGCGGCGTGCCCGAAGGCAAGGACGCCACGCTGCAAGTCACGGTCGTGGACGACGCCGGCGAGCACTGCCCGAACGCCACCGCTCCTTACGAAATCACGCTCCCCACCAGCAGTGCGGCACAAGGCCTGCTTTGTCGGCCTGCTTTCCGCTCTGCGGTGGAGTGGCAGGCGAACGCGCTCGGGACCAACGGTGGTCTGAATATGCCCTGCGATCCCGCCACAGCGAGCTCCTGCAGCGCCGAGCTCAGCTGCGGCCCGCTCGCGTCGACGGATGATCTGCGTTGTCTTGCGCGTTGCAGCGCGGATTCGGACTGTCCACTGCCCGAAGTGCTCTCCTGCATCGAAGGAACGTGTCGGCTCACGCAAACCTGGTGAGGCTCGGCCGAGCAATTTGCGCTAGTGTTTCAGCATGGCGCGGCGTGGGAGCAGCGATGCCGAGTCCGAAACCGAACAGCTCATGGTGGCAGGGCGTATCGTGCCGATCACCCACCCGAACAAGCCGTATTTCTCCAAGCAAGTTCGGCTGAGCAAGCTCGACATCGTTCGCTACTATTTGAGCGTGGCCGAGGGCGCGTTGCTCGGCGTTCGTGAGCGTCCGCTGGTGCTCAAGCGCTTCGTCAATGGTGCCGAAGCGCCGCCCTTTTATCAGAAGCGCGCCCCGGAAAAGCGACCTGATTGGCTCACGGCCACGACCCTTTCGTTCCCATCCGGGCGCAGCGCGGTGGAAATAGTGGTCAATGATGCAGCCGCTTTGGCTTGGGTCATAAACCTCGGTTGCCTCGAATTGCACCCGCACGCGGTGCGGCGCACGGATCTCGAGCACCCGGACGAGCTCCGCGTCGATCTCGACCCGGGCCCCGGAGTGAGCTGGGAAGACGTGCGGCGCGTCGCGCTCGAAGTGCGCGCGGTGCTCACCGAGCACGGGCTGGAAGGCTACCCCAAGACCAGCGGCTCGCGCGGGATGCACGTCAACGTGCGCATCGCCCCGCGCTGGTCTTTTACCGAGGTGCGTCGCGCCGCGCTCGCGCTCGCGCGCGAAGTCGAGCGGCGCGCGCCGAGCCTGGCGAGCTCGAAGTGGTGGAAAGAAGAACGCCACGGCGTGTTCATCGACTACAACCAGAACGCCAAAGATCGCACCACCGCGTCTGCCTACTCGGTCCGCCCGTTGCCCGACGCGCGCGTCTCCGCGCCGCTCGCATGGGCCGAAGTCGCCGCCTGCGATCCGGCGGATTTTACCGTGCTCAGCGTCCCGAAGCGCTTCGCCGAAATCGGCGATGCACACGCCGCAATGGACGAGCACGCGGGCTCGCTCGATGCGCTGCTCGAGCTCGCGGCGCGTGACGAAGCCGCGGGCCTCGCCGACGCTCCCTGGCCTCCGCATTTCAAGAAGACGAGCGGTGAGGCGCCGCGCGTTGCGCCCTCGCGCGCCAAGGCGAACCGCGAGAGCGGCGCGAGAGTTGCACGCCAGAAAGCGCCGCTGATCGTGATCGCCAACTCCCCCGATCGCAACGCTGCGCTCGCCGGCCTGGAGCGTTGGAAGGAAGCACATCCGGAGGTCGCACAGCTGCTCGCGGTCGATGACGTCTTGGTCGACAACATGCGCGGGCGCTCTTCGACTTGGACTCGCATCCGAGTGAACCTGCGGCACGTTCCCGAAGCGATTCGTCCCCCGGCAGGAACACCCGACCCCGACGATGACCCGACCCGCGAGTGGTCGCGCAAAGGCGTCAAGAAGCGTTCAGCTCACTAGTCACCGAAGATCTCCGCCAGCTCTTGCGCCGCGACCACTTCCAGCTGGGCGTAAGTGCAGTCTTTGGGCGGCTTGTCGCTGCGAAAGTGACGAAACTGTGCCGTGTGTCGGAAGCGGCCGCTTTGCAGATGATCATAGGCGACCTCGACCACGAGCTCCGGGCGCAGGGGTTCCCAGGATAGGTCTTTTCCTTGGCTCCAGCGGCTCTTTCCGCCGGGCATCCGCTGCTCACCGCCCTCCTCGTTCGTCGCGTTATCGGCCCAGCCGCGCCACGGGTGCTGAGCGAGCGCATGGCTGCGGTAAGGCGCGAGGAAATGCACCAGCTCTCGGCGCTTTTGGTTCGTGAAGCTCGCGCATACCCCGACGTGTTGCAGAGCGCCTGCGTCATCGTATAAGCCGAGCAACAGCGAGCCCACGCTGTCGTGATCGCCGCTCTTGTGCCAGCGAAAGCCGGCCACCACGCAATCGCACTCGCGGTCGTGCTTCACCTTGAGCATGACGCGCTTGTTCGGCTCATAGATGCCCGTCGGTGCTTTGGCCATCACGCCGTCGAAGCCCGCTCCCTCGAAGCGCGCGAACCAATCGGCCGCGAGCGCGCGATCGGTCGTGCTGGGCGTGAGAAAGAGCGGTGGTTTGCCGTGCTCGAGCAGCGCCTCTAACCGAGCGCGCCGGACGTGAAAGGGTTCAGTCGTCAAATTGCGCTCGCCTTCGCACAACAGATCGAAGAACACGACTGAAGCCGGGATTTCTCGCGAGAGGAGCTTGACCCGCGACGCGGCGGGATGAACGCGCAGTTGAAGCGCGTCGAAGTCGAGCGTGCCCGCTTTGGCGACCACGAGCTCGCCGTCCAGCACGCAGCGCTCGGGCAGACCGCCGAGCAGCGGTTCGATCAGCTCCGGAAAATAGCGATTGAGCGATTTACCGTCGCGACTCTGCAGCAATACTTCCTCGCCATCCCGAAAGATCAAACTGCGAAAGCCGTCCCACTTGGGCTCGTAGATCCACGCGCCGCCTTCGGGCAGCGCGCTCACGCGCTTGGCCAACATGGGCAACACGGGCGGCTCGAGCGGGAGCTTCACTTGCTACAGCATACGGCGGCCCTCGCTGCGCGCTATCGCGAGTTTGCCACTTTCAGGAGCACGTCGGCGTGACACGGTTCATCCAGGGGGCACCAACAGGCGAGATTTTTGCCACGCAGCTCGCGCCGCACGTCTTGGATTCCGAAGCCCAGCGCGGGATCGTGGGCCCGCAACGCTTGCCGAAATTGCCTGACGGACGCCGCGCGCACGGCTGGCTTGCCTTTACTCGGGGCGCTGGCGAGCGCTTCAGAGAACGGATTTCCCCACTTGCTCGGTCGGCTCACGCACACGATGGGCAAGCCGTTCGGTGATTCCAAGCGCGAACCTTTTGCGCGACTGCGCTGAATGCGAACCGGGGTCACGAATGCGAGTGTGGACGCGCGCGGCCCGCGGCGCACCTCTTGCAGGCGCTTGGCAGCGAGCAAGGGACAGAAGCATGAAATTCGCGCTCAGAAACCTGCCCGGGGCGAGCACTTCCGCCCCAGCAGCGACCTTCGATAGCCTGGAAGATGCGCGGGTCGCTTTGCGCGACGCCCTCGGTTGGCCCGAGGTTCAGCTCGGCCCCGGTTACACTGCACCCAACACCACGGGCCAAGTTTGGTTCGCGTACCGCACGCGGGCGGAAGCCGAAGCCGATCGCAACGGATTGAGCCACCCGCGCATCGTCCGAATCAACACCGACCCACACACATCGAACGACTAGTGCGCCCCAGCCGCCCCCGCCCCACCCGGCTTCGGTCGCTTGAGAAAGAGCACCAAGAACAGGCAGGCCAGAAACAACAGGGTGACGCGCGCAAACCCTTCGTTGAAGCTCAAGATCAGCGCTTGCACGCGCACTTTGAACTCGAGGATTGCCTCGGGCACGAGCTCCGACGTAAACGTCTGTTGTCCCACCGAGTTACGCAGCGCAGCGAGTCGCTCTTGCACCAGCGGGTTCTCGGCGTTGATCGCTTCGCGCAGGTAAGAGGCGTGGATCTTGGTGCCGCGGTCGACCAGCAAGCCCATCCAAGCGGTGCCGATGGAGCCGCCGAGCTCGCGCGTGAGGTTGAACAGACCGGTGGCATTGCCGCGAACCTCGTTGGGCAGATCGGAGAGGGCGAGCATGCTGATGGGGATGAAGATGAAGCCCATCGATACCGAGCGGACGAACTGTGGGCGGGTGAGATCCCAGAAGCCCGCTTGATCGGTGAGGTGCGCGTTGAGCCACAGGCTGAGAGAGGTGCCGAGGATGCCGAAAACGAGCATCCGCCGTGGGTCCACGCGCGTGACCATGCGCCCGATGATGGGCATGATCACGATTTGAATCAGGCCCGCGACCAGGAATATCTTGCCGATGTCGAGCGCGGCGTAGTGCATGACCACGCCGCAATACAGGGCGAACAGGAAATTGCCGGCGAACAGCACCAGGCCGAGCAAGAAGTTTATCGTAGTACCTGCGGAGTAGCTCGCGTTTTTGAACACGCGCAGATCGACCACCGGATACGGCGTCTCCAGCTCGTGCACGACGAAAGTGATCAAGCAGATCGCGGCGACCGCGCCCAGGATGGTGATCGGCAGTGAGTCCCAGCCATCGCGATTGCCCTCTTCCAGTGTGTATTGCAGGGAAGCCATGCCGATGGCGAGCAGCGAAATGCCGAAAATGTCGATCGGGTTTCGCGCGGGCTGAAAGCCGGGTTCTTCCACGACCCGGGTGCACATGATCGCGACGATCACCCCGAGTGGCACGTTCACCAAGAACACCCAGTGCCAGCTGAACCAGTCGATCAGGTAGCCACCGATGGTCGGGCCGAGCAGCGGTCCTGTCACGGCACCGAGCCCGAACAGCGCTGCAGCCATGCCGTGTTCTTTACGCGGATAACGAGCAAACAAGATGGCTTGCGCGGTGGGGATGATGGCGCCGCCGCCCAAGCCTTGCAGTGCCCGGAACAAAACCAGGCTGGTCAGGTTCCAGGAGCAGCCGCACAGGGCGCTCGCCAGCGTGAACAGCGCGACCGATCCAGCAAAATAGCGGCGATAGCCGAAGCGCCGCTGGAACCAGCCGGTCATCGGGATGACCACGATGTTCGCCATCATGTAGCCAGTGGAAACCCAGCCGATCTGGTCGATGGGCGTGGCGAAGCTGGCGCGGATGTCGTTCAGCGCGACATTGACGATCGTGATGTCGATCAGCGCCATCAACGCCGCCATCATCACCACGAAGGTGATGGCCTTCTTCGAGCCGGTGACGGCTGCGTCCATGATCCCTCGCCTGAGCGTCAGTCGCCGGTGTGGACGGTGACGAACGCGCTCAACCCCGGGCGGAGCACGATGTCTTGTGGCTTGTCGTCGATGCGAACCAAGACCGGCACCCGCTGGACGACTTTGGTGAAGTTACCCGAGGCATTGTCGGGCGGAAGCAGCGCAAAGCGCGAGCCGGTGCCGCCCGAGAAGCTGTCCACATGCGCGTTCAGCTTGCGGCCTAGGAAGGCGTCGAGCGTGACTTGCGCGGGTTGGCCGACCCGCAGGCTGCCGATCTGATCTTCTTTGAAGTTGGCGACGACCCAGGAGTCTTCGAGATCGGTGAGCGCGAGCAGCGGACGAGCTGGGTCGACGAGCTGCCCCGGCTCGACGCTGCGGCGGGAGACCACGCCGCGCGTCGGTGCGCGCACCTTCATGTACGACAGGTTCAGCTCGGCTTGCTCGAGCGCGGCTTTGGCTTGTTCGACGCGGGCCTTGGCGACATCGGCCTGGGCAGCGGCAACTTGCACTTGGTCGGGGCCGGTCTGCGCCGCTGCCAGGCGACCTTGCGCGCTCTCGATGCCACCCCCGGCATTGACCAGACCGACGCTGGCGACGGACACGCGCGCTTTGGCTTGATCGACCACGGCGCGCGCTTGGTCGTCATCCGCTTTGCTGCGATCGAGCTCGGCTTGCGCGACCGCGCCGTCTTTGCTGAGCTTGAGCATGCGCGTCAGCTCGAGGCCGGTCAGCGCCGCGCGCGACTCCGCAGCGGCCAGATCAGCGCGGGCTTGGTCGACCTGCGCCTTCGAGCTGCCGGACATAGCGAAGGCTTGGGTCACGCCGCCTTTGGCCTGACGCAGACCCGCGTCGACGGTGTGTTGCGCGAGCGTGAGCTGCGCCGTGGCGGCGGCGAGCGCCGCTTCAGCGGAGCCCAGATCGGCCTTGGCGGCGTGCTCGCGCGCGACGGCGTCGCGGTCGTCGAGCTCGACCAGCACGTCACCGACGTTGACCGCTTGGTTGTCGTGCACTAACACGTGCATGACTTGGCCTTGGACGCGCGGGGCGACATTCGCCACGTGGCTCTCCACGAACGCGTCGTCCGTGCTCTCTTTGCCCTTGCCATGTAGATACACGGCGCCGCCAATCAGGGCTGCCACGCCGATCAAGGCCGGCAGCACGATCTTGGCTCGCGAGCGTTTGACGGGTGCAGCGGCGTGGACGGGAGCCGGCGCAGACGCGGGAGCGGGAACCGATTCAGTAGCGGACAAGTTGGCGGAGGATACGGCGGCGTTGGCCATTGGACCTACTTAGGAGGACGAAACCACACAGTTCTTCGAGCCGTTCGGGAATACGGACTAGACCGGGAGAATCGAACACGTTATTCGTATAGGCGAACAATGCAGGACCTGAACGAGATCGCGATATTCGCTCGCGTCGTGAAGGAGGAGAGCTTCACCAAGGCGGCGCGCGCGCTGGGGTTACCTAAGTCAACCGTCAGCGAACGGGTATCCCGTCTCGAGGAGCGTTTGGGCGTTCGACTGCTGGAACGGACTACTCGCCACGTCCGCCCGACCGCGGCGGGCGCAGCCTATTACGAGCGCGCGGCCCGTGTGGTCGCCGAAATCGAAGAAGCGAACGCAGCCGTAACCGACATCCATCGTTCGCCCAAGGGCCTCTTGCGCATCGGCTCACCTCTGCTCTTCGGGCACGCTTTCTTGGGCGACTTCGTGGCTGAGTTCTTGGTCGCACACCCCGAGGTAGAGGTGGAGTTGATCGTGGCCGATCGCCGCTTCGACGTGGTCGAAGAGGGGCTGGACTTGGCCGTGCACGTGATGGGCCCGATCGAGGCGTCATTGATCGCACGCAAGATCGGCAGCGCCGAACGGATGTGCGTCGCCAGCCCCGCGTACCTTTGTCAGCGCGAACCGCCGAAGGCACCGAAGGAACTGCTCAAGCACTCGTGCCTGGTGTCGAGCAACGATCGCCGCGCAACCTGGGTGTTCTCCAAAGAAGGGCGTTCCGAGTCGATCGCAATTCAAGGGCGATATTCGGTGAACTCGGTGCAACTCGCGCTCAGCGCGGCGCTACACGGCGCGGGCATTGCGGTGTTGCCCGCGTTCTTTTGTGCGGAAGCGCTGCGGGCCGGGCATCTTGCGCCGGTGCTGGAAGATTGGTCACCCGGACGCTCGGAGATCCACGTCGTCTATCCGGGCAGCCGGCACCTCTCGGCGCGCGTGCGCTTGTTCGTCGATGCGCTGATCGACCGCTTCACTCGTCTGCCGCCCTGGCTGCTCGGTCCGGATGGTCGTGCCTTCGTGTACGCTGAAACGCACGGGCCTGCCTCGGAAGTGCAGTCGATCTACGGAAAACCGATGTTCGACACACACGCGGCGATCGGCCCGATCCGTCGCCTGGGAGATGGCTGAGCGCGCCTGAGGCGAGCGCATGAACGACGCCAAGCTACGCACCGAGCGGCTCGAGCTCCGCCCGCTCTCTGCCGAAGATTTCGAGCTGGTTTGCGACTTGAGCCGGGATCCACGCGTGATGGGCGCACTGGGCGGGCCGCACAGCGCGGCGAAGAGCAGCGCTTGGCTCGAGCGTCAGCTGGCTCACTTCCGGGCGCATGGCTACGGCCGCTACGTCGTCAGCTGCGACGCGCAGGTGGTGGGGCTGGTCGGTCTGTCGCGCACGGACTTCGAGCGTGGGCTCGTACCAGGAGTGGAGGTCGCTTGGCGCCTGGCCTTCGAACACTGGGGGCAAGGCTACGCCACGGAGGCGGCTCGCGCGGTGATCCAAGAGGGCTTCGAGCGCTTCGGACTCGCAGAGGTGATTGCCGTCACCGCGCACGGCAATCTTCGCTCGCGGCGCGTGATGGAGCGCCTGGGCATGCGCCACTCCGAACGCGAAAGCTTCGACCACCCGCTGCTTTCGCCGGATGATCCGCTGCGCCATCACGTGCTTTATCGGCTGATTCGCTGATAGTGCCGTGCTCGGCACCCCGACGCTCAGATCAAGTACATGGCGTAATCGGTGCACGGGAGCAACTCGCCGCAGGTGTAGCGCACGCTCTCGAGCTTTTCTCGGAGACAAGCCAGCTCTGCAGGCGAAAACTCGTAGGTCGTGGATAGACGCGTGGCACAGCCGTGAGCGAGCTCGAGAGTTACGCTGAAGTCGATGGCACCGGGCGAGCAGCTTTCGATCACATCGGCCAGGATGTACGAGAGCAAGGTATCGCCCGACGGTGCATAGGAGAAGGATGTGCCCGGAAGCTCGCAGCTGTCGGGCGGACGGGACGTGCAATCGGCGGCATCGAGCTCGAGCACATGCGGGCCTCCGTCCACACAAAGCGCCCCGCAGCGCTCCCGGAGCCGCCACCACTGACGCCCCAGATCGCTCGCGCACAGATACAGATCCTGGTAGGCGGTATCCTGGTCCGTGCTGAGCGAGTAGGCGCAGGTGATGCCTGGAGCGAGATCGCACGCAGCCCTTTCGCTGGGCGGCGAGCGAGGGCAGCCGAGCGCTGTTCGTTCATCGTCCGTGGGTTCTCGGCAGTCCCCAATGGGAACGCCGTTCAGGCGAGGGACGTTGGGATGTCCGCCGCCCGCGCCGGACGAACCCGCAAGCGGGGCAGCACCGCCGAGCCCCGACCAGCCCGAAGTTCCGGCGCTCGGCGCGGCGCCATCGCTAGGCGAGCTGGCCCTGCCGCCACAGCCGACAGCAGAGATCGCGGCGCCGAGCGAGAAGCCAAGCACTGCGCGCGAGAGCCCCAAACAGCGTACCCACATTTCCAGCACCGGAGCGCAGCATACCATCGTGCCCGGCTCTGGTCGCTGCAGTCTGCCCAAGCGCCCCGGAGCCGGAATTTGCGGGAGCTCACCACGCCGAGTCGAGCGGGAAGCGCACCACCGACCAGTCGCCGAGCAAGCGTGGTCGCTCCGCGGAGCACGATGTCCGCGTCGAGACGGCTCGCGCAGCAAAAAAGACCTTCGTGCACCACTGCTGTTCGCTCGGGAGGAATCGCGGAGTGCTCTCGTGATCGCTCAGAATATTCACTAGCCGCGGCGGGTCTTCGCGAAAAAAAACAAAGCGTGCGCGCACGCTTTGTTTTTCTTTTCGAGGCAGGACAACGAGGCGCGACGGCCGCTGAGCGCGAGGCAGAGAGTGCCGTGCCCGTGCCCCTCTCGAGCGAACATCGATTCGTGCACGAACATCTTTCCGAGAGTGAGACACCGCACCGGGAGCACCGATTGGCGACGCCGATTTTCGCGAACGTTTTGGCCTTTGGCCCTCTCCTGCTCGCTCGTCCGCGACGCCGAAGGCTGCGCCGCTGCGCGAAGTGGCGCGTGACCATCAACAAACAAACAGATCGCGCGGCAGCGGCGAGGCTACTGATGTGAGGCGGGGCCGGAGTGGCGAACGTCTTGGCCTTTGACCATGTACACCACCATTTCTGCGATGTTCGTGGCGTGGTCGGCGAGGCGCTCCAAGGCTTTTCCGATCGAGAGCAAGCGCGTGGATTCGAACACGACGTTGGGGTTCGACATCATGCGCGGCACGAGCTCGGGATAGAGCTGGGCGTAATAGGCGTCGACGGTTTTGTCGCGATCGATCACCTGGTTGGCTTTGACGGCATCGCCTGCGACGAACGCGTCGAGCGCGTCGTGCACCATGCCTTGCGCCACCTCCGCAATACGCGGGATCGGGTCGTGCGGATTGTCGCCGCGATCCGTGCCGAGCTCGGCGACGCGCTCGCAGATGTTCACGCCCAGGTCGCCGATGCGCTCGAGATCGGTGACGAGCTTGAGGGTGGTGGTGATGAAGCGCAGATCGGACGCAACCGGCTGTCGGCGTGCCAGGATCTGAATCGCCATTTCGTCGATTTCGAGCTCCAATTGATCGATGGTGCTATCGAGATCGATCGTGCCGCGCGCGAGCCCCACGTTGCGCTCGCCGTATGCCCGCATCGCGAGCTGAAGCACTTCTTCCACGTGTGCTCCCATGAGCAACACTCGTTCGCGCAGGCTTTCGAGTTCGCTTTCGTATTCTCTATCCGTGTGCCGGCGGTCCATCCCTGTCACCCTCAGCCGAAACGGCCCGTGATGTAGTCTTCGGTGCGCTGTTCCTTGGGGCGCGTGAAGATTACGTCCGTGCGATCGTGTTCGATCAGTTTTCCCAAGTAGAAGAAGGCCGTGAAATTGGCGACGCGCGCGGCTTGTTGCATGTTGTGCGTGACGATCACGATCGTGTACGACTTACGCAGCTCGTGAATCAGCTCTTCCACGCGGGCAGTGGCGATCGGATCCAGCGCGGAGCACGGCTCATCCATGAGCAGCACCTCGGGCTCGAGCGCGAGCGCGCGCGCGATGCACAGCCGCTGCTGCTGACCGCCCGAGAGCCCCGTCCCGGCGCGACCGAGGATGTCCTTCACTTCGTCCCACAGCGCCACGCGTTGCAGCATCTTCTCGACCACCGCGTCTGGGTCATCGGGGCGCTCGCCGTTCAACCGCAGGCCCGCCAATACGTTGTCGCGAATCGACATGGTGGGGAACGGATTGGGGTTTTGGAAGACCATGCCCACGCGCCGCCGCACGCGCACCGCGTCCACGTCGCCCTGATAGATGTCTTGCTTGTCGAGCAGCACTTGTCCGCTGGCGCGTGCGCCCGGCACGACCTCGTGCATGCGGTTCAGACAGCGCACGAAGGTGGACTTGCCGCAGCCCGAAGGACCGATCACGGCTGTTACCTGCTTTTCGACGATTTGCAGGCTGATGCCCTTCAGCACCTCCACTTGGCCGAAGTAGGCGTGCAGGTCTTCGGTGCGCATCTTGGGCACCAGGGTGCTGAGCGACACTTCGTCCCAGCGCGACTTCTCGTCGCCGGACGCGCCTCGGCGTTGATTTGGCTTCGCGATTCTGCTCTGCGATCCGACGCTCATCGAGCACCAACGCGGGAACGCACCAATAGACGCGCGCTGACATTCAGCAGCAATACCAAGAGCAAGAGTACCAAGGCCGCCGCCCACGCTTGACGATGCCACTCTTCGTACGGAGACACCGCGTAATTGTAGATGTTCATGGGTAACGATGCGGTCGGCTCGTTCAAACCGCTGCTCCAAAACGGGTTGCTGAAGGCAGTGAACAAGAGTGGGGCGGTCTCACCTGCGACGCGCGCCACGGCGAGCATCACGCCGGTGGCGATCCCGGGCGCCGCGGTGCGCAACATCACGCGCAGGGTGGCACGCCATTTGGGCACACCCAGCCCCAGCGCCGCCTCGCGCAGCGACTCCGGAACCAACCGCAGCAGCTCTTCGGTCGTGCGCGTGACCGACGGCAGCATCAGCACCCCGAGCGCGACCCCGCCAGCGAACGCCGAAAAGTGCTTGGTCTGCAGTACGACCAACGCATACACGAAGATGCCGATGGTGATCGAAGGCACGCCGGACATCACGTCGGCGCTGAAACGCACCCATTTCGCGAAGCGAGACTCACCGAACTCGGCCAAATACACGCCCGCCAGCACGCCCGGCGGGATGCCGAACAGACAGGCCAGGAACACCAGCTTCAGTGTGCCGAGCAGGGCATTGGCCATCCCGCCGCCGCTCTCGCCCACGGGCCTCGGCAATTCGGTGAAGAAGGCGAGACTGATGCCGCCGATGCCGCGCGCGGTCACGTAGTAGAGCACGCTGACCAACGGCACGAGTGCAATCAGCGCCGCGACGACGCACGCCGAACGCGCGAGCACATCGACGAACTTGCGGCGGGCGTAGCGGCTGAACATCACAGTCTCCCGCCGATCGACACTTTGCCGACGCGCCAGACCAAGACGCGCGCGACGATGTTGAGTAGCACCGTGACCACGAACAGCAAGAAACCGATCTCGGCCAGCGCCGACAAATACAGGCTGCCCGTGGCCTCACTGAACTCGTTCGCGATCACGCTGGCCATGGTGTACGAAGGCGCGAACAAGGACGCACTGATCTCGCTGCGGTTGCCGATCACCATGGTGATGGCCATGGTCTCGCCCAGCGCGCGGCCCAGACCCAGAATCGTCGCGCCGATCAGGCCCGAACGCGCATAGGGCAGCACCGTGATTCGCAGCGCTTCCCATTGCGTCGCCCCCAGGCCGAGTGCGCCCTCGCGCAGCGACCTCGGCACGGCGCGCAGCACCTCACGACTCACGGAAGAGATGGTGGGCGTGATCATGATCGCCAGGATGATGCCGCCGGCGAGCATCCCGAAGCCGCGCTGGGGTCCCTGGAACAACGGCAAAAAGCCGAGAGTGCGCCCGAGCCACGGCTCGACCGTATCGCGCAACCACGGCGCCAACACGAAGATCCCCCACAAGCCGTAGACCACGCTCGGCACGGCCGCCAAGAGCTCGACCAAGAAGCCGAACGGATCGCGCAACCAGACAGGCGAAAGCTCCGACAAAAAAATGGCTACGCCGAGCGAGATCGGCACCGCAAAACACAGCGCCAAAATCGAAGAAGCGATGGTACCGAAGATGAACGGCAGCGCGCCGTACACGTCGCGAACGGGGTCCCAGACCTGTGAGGCGATGAAGCCGAGACCAAATTTGGTCCACGACTCGGCAGAGCCGTGGACCATGGCCGTGGTGATGGCCAGCAGCGTGGCGAGCACCAGCCCGGCGAACACCGCGGTGAAGCGGCGAAACACGAAGTCGCCCCAATTCACCTCGCGCCCGAAGCGAATCAGGATCTTCGAGCGCGGGCGGATCAGTGAAGAAATTTCGTGACTCACGGACATCGCTGATCAAGCTCCAGACAGGAGCTTCTTGTCTCCGGAGCGCAGCTCCTTGAGGCGGCCCTCGATCTTGACCAAGACCTTGGCCGGGATTGGCGCGTAGTCCAAATCTTTCGAAAACGTCTGGCCTTCGTGCAAGCCCCACCAGACGTACTTGGCCAAGGCCTCACCCTTGACCGCGTCTTTGGCGTCTTCATACACGAGCAGATAACTGTAGCTCGTGATCGGGTAGGCGCCTTCGCCGTCGGCGTTGGCGAGCGAGACGATCAGCTCGTCGGACACATCGACCGCTTCGGCAGCCGCCGTCATCGCCTCGATGGTGGGCGCCACGAATTTCCCGGATTTGTTCTGCAATTCCGCCATCGGCAGCTTGTTTTGCGAGGCATAGGCGCGCTCGATGTAGCCGATCGTGTAGGGGGTGGTCTTTACTTGGCCGGTGACGCCCTCGTTGCCCTTGGCGCCGAGCCCCGTCGGCCAATTCACGACCTTGCCGACACCCACCTTCTGTTTCCACTCGGCGTCGACCTTGCCCAAGTAGTCGGTGAAGACCGCGGTCGTGCCGCTGCCATCGGTGCGGTACACGACGGCGATGTCCTTCGCTGGCAACTTGGCCTGCGCGTTGTCGGCCTGGATTTTGGGATCGTTCCAGACCCGAATCTTGCCGGCGTAGATTCCAACCAGCACTTCTGGGGTGAGCTTCAGCGTGACGCTCACGTCCGGCAAATTGTAGGCGATGACGATCGCGCCGATGGTCGCGGGAATGTGGAACAGTCTGCCCGTGGCCTGCTTCGCCTCGTCTTCTCTCATCGGTGCATCGGTCGCACCGAAGTCGACGGTGTTGGCGGTGATCTGACGAATGCCACCGCCCGAGCCGATCGACTGGTAGTTGATCTTCACGTTCGGATTGAGCTTGTTGTATTCAGAGATCCACTTCGAATACAGCGGGTACGGGAAGGTTGCCCCCGCACCAGTGAGACTGATCTCGTCGCTCTTCGGCTCGGACCGAGCAATGTCCGGAGCTGCCGGGGCCGGGGCAGGTTGGTTTCCTTTGCAGGCAACCAGGCCCAAAAGCAGGCCGATAAACAGATCTCTACGCGCAAACATCACGTTTTCCCTCATTCACTACCAGGGAGGCGCCACCTGTGCGCTACGCCCAAGCAACAGATTAGTGACAGTTGTGTAGCGGGAGCGTTGAGTTGCGACCCGCTGCTGTGGCTAAACTCAAGTAATAACAGGCCTTTATTTTTGTCACAAAAGTCACGCAGCGACGCTGTGTCAGAAAAGCCCAGTGAGATTGACGAGCCCTCCACGCTCTCCGTCGAGCGAGTGGAGCGGGCTGAAACCCACCCAGATGCGACGCTCCTTGATGTCGTCGGTGCGGTGCAAATGCGGCACGATGACGCCGATCCCAGCACCCGCGAGGCTGCCCGCAATCACATCCGTGGGGAAGTGCTGACCGGCATAAACCCGCTCGACCGACACGAACGTGGTCAATCCAACACCAATCAACAGCGTAATCCAGGGCCGCGCCCTGTGCGGAGCGCGGGCGAACGCCAAGTAGGTGGCAGTGGCGCCGAGGGTCGCAGTGACCGCCGCGTGGCTCGAGAAGAACGACAGCGCGCTGTCGGTGCTGTTGTTTGCGTAATTCGGATCATCCTTGTGCGCGTTGGCCTCGATATACGCGATCGGCCGCGGGCGGCGCACCGCCATTTTCACCAGGTTGGTCGTGGCCAGAGTGAGCGAGAGGGATTCGGCGTACATGAATCCGTCGGCCAACGCGGTCTGCACACTCTTTTCCCGCACGCCGCTCAAGATCGGATCGAGCACCGCGTAGCCGAGCGCTACGCTGACCGCGATGTTCGAGTAAACGCCGGAGTTGGTGCTGGGCGCCCTGTTCACCGCACCGCGATCGATGGCGAGCAGGTCCGCGGTATCGAAATTCGCTGAGATTTGTTGGGGACGAATTTCACCCGTCGAGTTGACCGCCGCGAGCGTGCCGGCAAAGCCGAGCGCGACCGCGAGCAGCGCACCGTCGGCGAGCGGGTCGATGTCGAAGGTCGTGCGCCCCTTGCGCGATGGCTCGAGCGGTTTGGGATCGAGCGAACCTTTGCGGTCGGGCGCTTCACTGGGTGTTGGAGCGGAGGGGTTCGCCTCTTTCGCGGTTGCGCCGTCTTGCGCGCTTGCTGACGTTGGCGGCACGCTGGAGGCTGCTGACGCTGGAGGCGCACCAGGGGTTGCTGATGCTGCGGGCGCGCCCCCCTCGGGAGCGACCGTCGTCTCGGTCGGTGCCTGCGCGTGTGCCACACGTGGCACCCACGCAAGGACCGCAAGCGTGATCGTGAGGGCTCGGCCGTGCGACGTGGGCATTTGAAAATGCAAACTCGCCGGGCGTGCGGCATGGTGTCAACGGGCGCCGAGCGCGCGAGCCCGATTTGCCTCGGGATCGCTGGATCTGCTGGGATGCCGGAGCGTCGGCTGCGCGTCGTCAAGCCGACTGCCCGTTGCCGTTTGCCCCCATCGTTCGTGCGGCTGCTCCGCGAGCTCAGCCGCGCGGTAAGCGAACTTCGAACGTCGTGCCCTGGTCGGGCGTCGACGAAACCAGGACATCGCCGCCGTGGGCGCGCACGATTTGTTGCACGATGTACAGCCCGAGCCCGAGCCCCTCCGCACGCGTGCGGCGCCCGCCGCCCTGTTGAAACGGTTCGAACAAGCGCGGCATCAAATCCGCAGCGATGGCGCCGCCGTTGTGCACGCTGGCGACCACCTCTTTTTCACTGCCGACGAGCTCGACCGTGATCGGCACGCTGACCGAGCCGTGTCGCAGAGCGTTGCCGAGCAAATTCGAGAGCACTTGACCGAGGCGCCCCGGGTCTCCGTTTGCGCTCGTGTCGCCCGAGACCCGCACGTCGATCTGACGGCTCGGGTTGGTGGCTTCGAACTCTGCCACGGTCTTGCGAGCGACGGCTTCGAGATCGAGCGCGCGTCGCTCGATGGGGATGCCACCGCCCAAGCGGGCGCGCGCCAAATCGAACAGCTCATCGATGATCTGCAGCATGCGCGTGCCGCTGGATTGCAGGCGCTCGACGCACTTTTTCAAGTGCGGGTCGTCGGTGTCCGCCAAGAGCGAGGTCGTGAGCAGCACCACGTTCAGTGGGTTTCGTAGATCGTGGCCGACGACCGCCATCAGCTCTTCGTTCAAGCGCAAGGTCTCGGCCAGATCCTGCCGCTGGCGGTGCAGTTGGAAGAACGTCTCCGTCTTGTGGCGCAAGATCTGCGGCTCGAGCGGCTTGAACAAGAAGTCCACCGCGCCGGCGTCGTAGCCTTTGAATACGCGATGACGCTCCTGCATCCCCGCGGTCACGAAGATGATTGGCACGTGGCGAGTGCGCTCTGCACCGCGCATCAGCTCGGCCAGCTCGAAGCCGTCCATCTCCGGCATTTGGACGTCGATCAGCGCGAGCGCAAACTCGTGCTCGAGCATCAGCTCCAGCGCCTCACGGCCGGAGCGCGCCTTCAGCAGCTCGAGGCCATCACGCCGGAGCAGCGCTTCGAGCACGAGCAGGTTCTCGTCGAGATCATCGACGAGCAGGAACTTCACGGGCGGGCGAGGTCTGTTCATGGACAAGCTCGGGTCAAAAGGCCGACCAACTCCGCGATTTTGGGCAGGGAAGCGATGATTTGCGGGTTGGCTCGGGAAATGGCTGCCCTGGGCATTTGTTTGGCCTCGGCCGAGCTCGGATCTTGAACGATCACGAGTCCTCCCTTTCGCCTCACCAGGTCCGCGCCGTGGGCGCCGTCCTCGTTTGCGCCGCTGAGCACGATGCAGCACAAACGAGCGCCAAACACTTCGGCAGCGGACTCGAACGACACATCGAGTGAGGGCCGAGAAAAATTCACGGGCAGATCCGTGGAAAAGGCGAAGCTGCGATCCGCCTCGAGCAAGAGGTGATAATTCGATGGTGCAAACCAGATCGTGCCTGCGGTCATCGCCTGCTTGTCCACGGGTTCGAGCACCCGGGCACGGCAACGCGGGGCGAACACCTCCGGCAAGAGGCTCGCTCGATTGGGTAGCAGATGCACGATCACCAGCACCGGAATGCGCGCGGCCTGGGGCACCACGGGCAGCAGCTGATTGAGGGCTTCAATGGCACCGGCAGAGCCACCCACGAGCAGCGCTTCCGCGGACAACAGCTGCCGGCGAAGGGCTCGAGTCAACATCGCTGAAACCACCGTTCACTGGCGGCGAAGTCGCGGAACGAGCCGGCGTGCTCGGAAAACATCAGGCTCTCCTTCGTACCGAGGCCGAGGAACCCGCGTCGGCACAGCGCATCTTTCATCAGCCCGACCGCGCGATCTTGCAGCGCGCGATCGAAGTAGATCAGCACGTTGCGACAAGACACCAATTGGACCTCGGCGAACACGCTGTCGGTCGCCAAGCTGTGATCGGAGAAGACCACGTTCTTCCGCAAGCTGCGATCGAAGACGGCCGAGCCGTAGGCCGCGGTGTAGTATTCCGAAAGCGCGCATTTGCCGCCGGAGATTTGGTGATTTTCGGTGAAGGCCCGCAAGCGGTCGATCGGGTAGACGCCCTGCTCGGCCTTGCGCAGGGCTTCCGGGTTGATATCGGTCGCATACAACGTGGTTTTTTCGAGCAAGCCCTCTTCACGCAGCACAATCGCGAACGAATACAGCTCTTCCCCAGTGCTGCAGCCGGCGATCCACACTCGAATCGAGGGATAAGTGCGGAGCTCGGGCACGATCCGCTCGCGCAAGACACGAAAAAAACTGGGATCACGGAACATGTCGCTGACGCCCACGGTCAAGTATTGCAAAAGTTGCGTGAACGCCTGCGGATCGCTCAGCACCTTGTCTTCTAGTGCCGAGAGACTGTCGTCAGTCATTTGCAGCTTGGCCGCGTTCAGGCGGCGCTTGATGGACGCCGCTGAATAGCGCCGAAAGTCGTAGTGGTAACGCCGGTAGATTGCGTCCAGCAAACGGCTGATTTCGATCTCGTCCGACATCTTCCGCCTACGGCTTGTGCAGCCAAATGCGCACCAACGAAAGCAGGATCTCCAGATTCAATGGCTTCGCGACGTAGTCGTTGGCTCCGGCTTTGAGGCATACCTCGCGGTCGTCGCTCATGGCCTTGGCGGTCAGGGCGATGATCGGCACCTGGCGATAGCCATTACCGCTGCTCCGGATCCGGCGCGTGGCCTCGAGACCATCCATCTCCGGCATCATGATGTCCATCAGCACCAAGTCGATGTCGGGCGTGCGCTGCAGGTGCTCGATTGCCTCCCTCCCGTTGCGAGCGATGAACAATTGGGCGCCCTTCGGCTCCAAGATGCTACTCAGCGCGAAGATGTTGCGCACGTCGTCTTCGGCCAGCAAAATTTTGCGACCGTCGAAGGCAGCCTCGCGATCGCGCGCTTTTTGCAGCATGCGCTGACGGTCGACGGGCAACGTTGCCTCGACCTGGTGCAGAAACAGCGAAACCTCGTCCAGCAGGCGCTCCGGCGAGCGCGCCCCCTTGACGATGATCGAGCTGGAGAAGCGGCGCAGCCGCTGCTCTTCGTCGGCGGTCAGCGAGCGGCCCGTGTAGACGATGACCGGCGGAAACGCGTACGCCTCCTGCGCCATGCTCTCCAGCAGGTCGTAGCCCGACGCATCGGGCAAGGAGAGATCGGTGACCAGGCAGTCGAATGAGCCACGAGCCAGCTCTCGTCGGGCCTCGGCCACGGTCGCCACGGCCACGATGTCGATCTCCTCACTGCTCAAAAGGCGCGTCACGGCGTCACGCTGCACCGGGTCGTCTTCCACGATCAGCAAGCGACGCAGGCGCGTCAGCCGCTCCTTCATGTTGCGTAACACGCCGACCAGATTCTCGCGCTCGACCGGTTTGAGCGGGTAACCGGCAGCGCCCATCGACAGCGCCATCCGCGAATAGTCCTCGACCGAAATCACGTGCACCGGGATGTGTCGGGTCGTGCCGTTCTGCTTCAAGCGGTCGAGCACGGTGAGCCCCAGCCCATCCGGCAAATGCATGTCCAAAATGATGGCCGCCGGCAAGAACTGCAGCGCTAATCGCATGCCTTCTTCCGCGCTGTGCGCGACCAAAAACTGATAGCTCTGCTCGCCAGCCAACTTGGCCAAGATCTCGGCGAAGGCGATGTCGTCTTCGATGATCAAGAGCAGGCGACGTTGCGGATCGATTTGCTCGCGATCGTCGGGGAACGCCGGGGTCTCCAGCGGCTCGGCGCTCGGCAGCGTCGGTTTCGACTCGCGCGAGGGGAGCTCGAGCGCCGTCGCTGCCACGTTCGACAACAGCGCTGCCCGACGTTGCGAGGAGCTCGGGCTGCGCACGAAGGTCTTGGGTAAATTCAGGGTGAAACAGCTGCCCTGCCCGAGCTCGCTCTCCACGCGCAGCTCCCCACCCAGCATGTGCGAAAGGTCCCGCGAGATGGACAGCCCCAAACCCGTGCCGCCGAAGCGACGATTGGTCGTGCCGTCTGCCTGCTGAAACGCCTCGAAGATGGCGGCGTGGTGGCGCTTGGCGATGCCGATCCCGGTATCCCGAACGGCAAAGGAGTAGCCGCCGCTCTCGCTTGCTTCGACCGAGAGCGACACGGTCCCGCGCTCCGTGAATTTGAACGCGTTGGACAGGAGGTTCTTCAAGATTTGCTGCACGCGAGCGGCGTCGGTTTCGATGCTCGCCTGCGGGTCGGCGACCGAGACCGAGAGAGCCACGCCCTTTTGCTTGGCAACCGGCTCGAACATCCGCTCCACTGGCTCCAGCAAGCGCACAATGGGGGTCGATTCGGAACGCAGCTCGACCTTGCCGGCTTCGATCTTCGACAAATCGAGGATGTCGTTGATCAGCGCCAAGAGATCGCTGCCGGCGGAGTAGATGGTGGCTGCGAACTTGACTTGTTCTTCGTTCAAATTGCCCGGCTCGTTGTCGGCCAAGAGCTTGGCCAAAATCAGCGAGCTGTTCAGCGGGGTGCGCAGCTCGTGCGACATGTTCGCCAAGAATTCGGACTTGTAGCGGCTGGCGCGTTCGAGCTCGCTCATCTTCTGCGCCAGCGTCGCTTGGGCACCTTCGAGGGCGTCTCGCTGGGCGAGAAGCGCATTGTTGGTGGCCTCCAGCTCTTCTTTACCTTGCTCCAGCTGGGCCTGTGCGCTGCGTAGCACGTCGGCCTGCTGCGTGAGCTCCTCGTTGGCGACCCGCAGCTCTTCTTGTTGAGTCTGCAGCTCTTCCCCTTGACGTTGGGCTTCTTCCAGTAGATCCGCCAGACGCAATTTCTGCTCGACTGAACGTACGGCCACCGCGATTGTTTCGCCGATTCGCGACAGCAGCTCGAGCACGCGCTCCTCGACCGGCGCGAAGAACGCGAACTCGAGCACGGCCAACGCGCGACCCTCGCCGCACGCCGGCAAGAGCACGAGCTCTGCCGGCACGCGCTCACCCGAACCCGAGCGTACCTTGACGAAATCGGCAGGCACGTCTTTGATGTGCAGCAGCGTCGTGCCTTCTCCGGCACGGCCCACCAATCCCTCTCCGGCTGCAAACCAGGCGCGGCCTTCGACGGCCAGTCCGAGCTCGGCGGCGCGTCGAAAGCCCCCCGCTTGCGCGACGAAGAATGCACCGGCCACGGCGCCAACCTGACCACAGAGCTCGCTCAGCACGCGACGCCCGAGCTCGTCAGGAGCGGGGTCGCCCTGCACGGCGCGCGACACTCCCATCTGTCGAGTGCGGATCCAGTTCTGACCTTCCAGCGACGCGCGCGCGGCCTGTTCGCCGTCGAGCAGCCGGCGATATGCAGAAGATACGGCGCGCAGCTGGGTTCGCGAAATGAAAGCCAAGGATGCTGCCAAGGCGATGAGCAGCGGCAGGCCGAGAAAAGTCAGCAAGCGATTGCTCTCGGTGTAGGCCGCGGCCCGCTCGACACGCAGCCCTTGTTCGACGAGCAGCATGCTCTGCAGCGCCTCCCGAACGGAATCCATGCGGCGCTTGCGCTCGAGCAACGCTTCCAAGCTGCGAAAGGGGGTGGTGTCCGCGGCGCGCACGATCGGCTGCGAAATTTCGAACCAACCTTCGTAACGCGCGCGAGCCGTGTCGATCCGCACCTGCTGTGGTGGATTGTCGGCGAGCAGCCCGTGCAGCGCGGCGAACATCGCGAGCGGCTGGGCCCGCTCATAAGGAGCCAAGAACGAACGATCGCCGCTGAGCAGGTAGCCGCGGATCCCGGTCTCTTGGTCGACGATTTGATTTTGGATCTCGCTCACGCGACCCATCACCTCGTCGGTGTGATCGACCCAGTGCGCCGTGTCGGTCAGCTTGACGATCTGAAACGACAAAATCAGGCCGACCATCAGCAACAATCCGAGCGGGGTGATGACCGCGATCAGCAAACGTTGCCCCAAAAGCTTCTGATCTTGCGAAGGCGAGCCGAGCACCGACGGACGCTACTTCCAGGGAAAAACCCAGACAATGTGGCAGAACGCGCCACGATTTATGGCCGAAAGGCCTTATTTTGCCGGCGCGCGCACACCACCCTCAGGCATTGACTCCTGCTCAGGACTGAAGCACGGAGGCGCCCGGGGTGGCGACGGGAGGCCCGGATGCTTCGGTGCCGTGTGTCCATGCGATGCGGGCGTTCATCGAATCGTCGAAGTTCGCGGCAAAAGTTTCCAGGTATTTTCGCCCATTTCACGCATATGTCTCCCAATTGTCACACGCCTTCGACTATCTGACGCCCGGAAGGAACACACCCCATGAAGCTCTCTCTGTTCTCCGCTGCTCCTGTGCTGCTGCTCGCGTCCTCCTCTGCGCTCGCGCAAACGACTGGCGCTCCTGCTGCACCCGCCCCTGCTGCACCCGCCGCCCCTGCTGCACCCGCCGCTGCACCCGCTCCTGCAGCAGCGGCTCCTGCTGCGCCTGCTGCTGCAGCTGTCGCTGCTGCTCCGGACGCCCCAGCGACCGCGCCTGCTCCTGCGCCCGTGACCACACCGGCACCGGCGCCTTTGGCGCCGCCTGCGGAAGCCGCCCCTCCTGCGCCTCCTGCCGAAACCCCGCTCGCGGCCAAGCTCGGCATCAGCAAGGACGGCTTTTGGCAGCCGAGCGCGTTGTTTCAGTTTTGGATCTTCGGCGCCAACCAGGGCGGAGACAACACGACCACGCTGCGCGTGCGTCGTGCAGAGCTGCGGATGAAGGGCGAGATCATCCCCAAGTTCCTGAGCTACAACGTGATGATCGACCCGGCACGCGCGCTCGACGGCACCTCGAGCAAGCTCACCACGAGTGACATGGCCACGGTGAACGTGAGCAACCAGGGCAACATCGCAATCCTGGGGGATTACATGGTTAGCCTCATGACCGACTACGCGGACATCACGGTCGGTCAATTCAAGATCCCGGTCAGCTATGAAGGCTACAGCAGCGCTTCGAAGCTGCTGTTCCCCGAGCGCTCCCTGGTATCTCGCCGCTTCGGCGACCAGCGCGACTTGGGCATCAAGATCGACAAGAAGCTCGGCAAGCACCTCTACTATCAAGCCGCGGTCTTCAACGGTGAAGGGCAGAACAAGCTCGACTCCAACGCGCAAAAGGACCTCGGCCTGCGTTTGGAAGCGTATCCCATCGACGGCATCATGATCGGCGGCGCGGGTTACACGGGGATCAGCCACCGCGACTCGTCACCCACGAAGGATCGTCTCGAAGCGGACTTCAAGCTCGACCTCGCCCACTTCCTGATTCAGGCGGAATACATCCACGGTTGGGACGGCCCCACCGGCCAAACCTCGACCAAGCGCGTTGAATCGGCGGGCTACTACGCGGTGATCGGCTACACCATCGCCGACAAGATCCAGCCGTTGTTCCGCATCGGCCGTTTCGACTCCGATGTAAGACAGGATCTGGTGGGTACCCCCTCGGCACGCCAGGGCGGCACCACTCCGGCCGCGGCTCCGTTCACAGACGAGGTGAACACGTACGAGCTCGGCCTCAACTACTACCTGAAGGGTAACGACGCCAAGCTGCAAGCCTCTTGGACCAAGTACCACTTCGCCAACCAACTCGACCGCGGCGAGATCATCGTCGCCGCACAAGCCGCGTTCTGATTTAGTTCGAGCGCGCTCGCTCGAATCCCACGGCGGCCGCGGCGCTTCTCGCAGAACTGCTTTGGTTCGCCGTGGTCGTCCTGCCCTGGGGTCTATGTCGCGCGCGCAAAGCGGCCTGGGGCTGTGCCGACGTGGCGGCTGAAGGCAGTGCTGAAGGTGCTGGAGGACGCGTAGCCGACGCGCTCCGCGACCGCGGAGATGTCCAAGTCTCGGCGCCGCAGCAGGTCTTTGGCCACGGCCATGCGAAAGGCCAGCAGGTACTCCATCGGCGGCAAGCCCACCGCGTCGTTGAAGCGCTCGAAGAACGAGGATCGCGAAAGGCCGGCCGTCTTCGCGAGCTGAGGCACCGTCCAGGGACGCGCAAGCTGGGCGTGCATTTGCCGCAACGCGGGCGCGACGCGAGCATCGCCCAGGCCGCGCAACAGGCCGGGCGGCGAATCTTCTGTCGGCTGGGAGCGCAGCGCTTCGATGAGCAGGATCTCGACTAGGTGCGACAGCACGAGCTCGCGGCCGGACCTTTGGGCGCGCGTCTCTTCCGCGACGAGCTGTACGAGCAGCGTGAGACGCTCGACACCGCGGACGTGGAACATCCCCGGCAGCAGGGACACGAGCAGCGCTTGGTCGGGCGAAGCGAAGGTGAAGTATCCGCCCAGCAATCGCACGTCGGGTCGCCCGCCGCGCCGACCGTGTCGCACCTCCGCGCTCGGCGAAGGCGTAAGCTTGGGATCGATGTGCACGGGGGCTGCCGGCTCGAAGCTCGACATCGTGAAGCCCGGTGTGGCCGGCAATAGGACGAAGTCAGAAGCGGCGAGCGTCAGCGGGCGATGGCCGTCGACCGCGAGCCGACAGCCACCCTCGAGCACGGCAGCGAAGCTCGGCTGGTCGAAGCGCGAGTAGCGAACGGCCCACGCTCCCGCGCCGCTGATTGGCTTCGAGAACACGGCACGCGGTTGAAGCAGCTGGATGATTTCGGACAGCGGATCGCGCATGGCTTGCGGTTTCCGGACTCTAGCAAATAAAAACCGGACCGCAGCCGGTAGAGCGTCCGGCAACCGCGACCTATGGTTCAAAGCATGAAAACCATCCTCATCACCGGTTGCTCCTCGGGTTACGGCCTCGAAACTGCCCGCCATTTTCACGCGCAAGGCTGGAATGTGATTGCCACCATGCGGACGCCCAGAACGGACGTACTGCCGGCAAGCAGTCGCTTGCGTGTGCTCCCGCTCGACGTCACTCGGCCGTCGAGCATCGCCGCTGCGCTCGATGCGAGCGGCCCCATCGACGTGTTGGTCAACAACGCGGGCATCGGATTGTTCGGAGCGTTCGAGGTCACGCCCATGACCACGATCCGCGAGGTGTTCGAAACGAATACCTTCGGGGTGATGGCCATGACTCAGGCCGTGCTGCCGCAGTTTCGAGCGCGCCGCTCCGGAACCATCGTGAACGTGACCTCCAGCGCAACGCTCGCGCCGATGCCACTCGTTGCGGCCTATACGGCCAGCAAGATGGCGATCGAAGGCTTCAGCGCGTCGCTTTCGTTGGAGCTCGAACCCTTCAATGTGCGCGTGAAGTTGGTCGAGCCAGGCTACGGCCCGAGCACCGCCTTCACCAAGAACTCCGGCTCACGCCTCGAAGGGCTGATCCCGGAGCCGTACGCGGCCTTCGCGCAAGAGATCTTCGCCGAACTTGCACGGGAACCGGGCCACGTTACCCATGAAGGCGACGTCGCTGAAGGCATCTGGCGAGCCGTGAGCGATCAATCCGGTGAGCTGCGCTTTCCTGCGGGCGCGGACGCCGTAGCTCTGGCCGCATCTCGCTGAAACAGCGTTCCATCGCAGCGCTATGGCCACAACGCTTGGAGAAGTTGCGAAAGCCGCGCCCCCGCCTTAGTGAGCTGCTTTTTCTGGGTGGCGTGCATCGACTCCCAATCCGCATCCGCGAGCTTGGTGCTCCACTTCGATCCCGACTTTGCTCCGAACTCGAGCGGCTCGAGCGCTTTGCGAGCTTGCTTCTGGGTGTCACTCGCCCAAGCTGACGGCCAGCCCGCGATCGGACCCGGGGTTCGAGCAACGCCTTCGGCTGCCTTGATCCAAGCCGCGTTCAAGTGCGCGGGAGTGAGCTTGTCCGGGATCGAATCCCACGCGGCATGAAGATTTTCCGAAATCCCATTGCCGCTCTGGGTGACGGTAATCAGGTTTCCCCCTTTGGTCTCGGTCGCAGGGTCGAATTTGCCGACATCGGGATTCACGACCTTGCCGTTCGGGTCGAGATAGACGGCTCCCACGTGCAGCGGCTGGTGAATGTCACCCACATAGTGAACGAGCAACAGCAGCGCTTCGCGCTTGTCCTTGATCGAGAAGGGCGACGGCGGGGTCTTACCCTGAAGCACCGCGATAGCCGCGGCAATGGCGGCGGCGATGTCGTCAGAGCGCGCCCCCACGTAGCTCGGCTTGTAATCAGCGTGCTGAATCGAGATGTCGGCGTAATGATATTGCTTGTGGCAGGTCTCTTCGCCCGGCTTGGGCTGACAGTTCGTCGCGTTCCTTTTGACGAAGTCGATCATCTGCGCTTCGCCCGCCGGATTCTCGAATGGCGCGCACTCCGGGAACTTCCCCGCGCTCTTGTACTTGAAATCGCTGGGATCGACTCCCTTGGCGCAGTCTGCCCAAACGGCAGCCAGCTCCAGACTGATCGGCCCCAGGATTGCAGTTAGCTCCTTTTCCGCGTTCTTTCCTTTCAAAAGGCCGCTGGCGATCAGGGCGACGGTCCGATGACCATCAGGGCCCCAAGCAAGCGCGCTCGCGGCTTGGAAAATCAGCGCCAAACCAATGGCTACTGCGAACGTCACCGAGCCGCGACGACAGCGAAACTCCGCAATCGACCGACGCTTCGATGACGGGAGAACCTCGACGAAACGAGTGAGCGCCACGACGTCTCCTTTCTGCTGACGACAGCCTGCCCTAGCAACAAAGCCCGCGCTGTCGCAATAGTTGAAAGTTTCGCCCGCCATCCGCAAGACCCCTCGTCTCGTCGCACGCGGCAGCCAGCAGGGGTTCCAAGCCTGCTACCGTGGCCGCGCACAGCATGTCATCATTCTCGAAGATGCTCGAGCAATTGCTGCCCGATGGAGTCATCGTCGAGTGTGGTGATCCCGAGCGCTCGAGCATCGACCTCCTGCCTGCCGAACGCGCGCTGGTGGAGAGAGCGGTGGAGAAGCGGCAGCGCGAATTCAGGATGGGACGGCACTGCGCTCGTACCGCCCTTCAACGCCTGGGCATCGTCGATTTCGCGGTTCTGGTGGGAAACAACCGCGAGCCGCTCTGGCCTGCAGGGGTCGTGGGCAGCATCACCCATACGCGCGGGTTCTGCGCGGCGGCGATAGCACCGAGCAGTCATTTCGTCGGCATCGGTATCGACGCCGAGGTTGCGGAGCCGCTCGAACCTTCGATTGCAGCCGCGGTCGCCACCCGCTCGGAGACGAGTCGTATCGACGCGCTGGATCCCGGCTTGGCTGCGCGGGTGGTGTTCTCGGCGAAGGAGGCCTTTTACAAGTGCCAGTTCTACCGGACTCGCCACTGGCTCGGCTTCTTCGATGTCTCGCTGGAGCTGGAAGACAGCGGAGATTTCAGCGCGACGTTGTTGGTCGACGCGCCGCCGCTCCGCCGCGGTTTTTCCGTTCGCGGCCGTTGGGCACTGACTGAAGCTCTCTTGTTCACGACCGTTTGCCTGCGCAACGACGATCTCGCCCTGCACGCGGCTCGTTGAGGCTCGAGCCGTGCCCTGAATCTGCGCGTACCGGCCGCGGTTGGACCCCGCGACCGGTACGACGCCCGGAGCCGTCTCACTCCATGTCGGCGTTGTGCGCTTGAATGTGCGCGAGGAACTTGGGGCGTTGCTCGGCAGTCAGCTCGGACAACACGGCTTGCACGAACTTCACGCGCTCGGTCGCGACGGTGCTCACCAGGTCCGGCGCTTGCGCGCCGACGCCGGCCTTCTTGGCGTCGAACTTGTCACTTTCGAAAGCCGTGCTGACGTCGGCGAGGTGCTTCTCGGCCGCTGCCATCTTGGTCTTCATTGCGGCTTGTTGGGCCTTCACCAATGCCTCGACTTTGGTGCGAACCTTCTTCGACTGTTCGGGCGTGAGGCTGAGCTCTTCGCTCAGCTTGGCGAGCGGGCCTTCCCAGCCCATGCCGCCGTGCTCATGGCCGCCCATGTCGCCGGGGTGATGCGGATCACCAGTGCCGCCAGGCCAATCGGCCATGCCACCGTGTTCGTGCGCACAGCCCTTGTCGCCGGCACCCTTGGGACAGCCCATGTCACCGTGTTCGTGCGGGCCGCCGTGCTCGTGCATGGCCATGCCCTTTTCGTGCATGGCCATGCCGTGCTCGTGCATTTGTTTGGCCTTTTCGCGCACGGTTGCCACGAGCTTCTTGCGTTGCTCGGGGGTGAGCGTCTTGTGCAGGCGATTCAAATCGTCTTGCAGAGCGGGCTGGGTGGCGGCGACCGAAGCGCTCAGAGCGCGAATGTCCGCGTCGATCTTGGGCTGATCGAGCTTGCCCGCGGTCACGCCCGCGGCGACGTCGGTCTGCAGCTTCTCGCGCGGTTCTTTGGCAGGTTCGGCGTGCTTGGCCAGATCGGACTGGATGCCGGCAACGGCCGTCTTCTGCTCGGCGTTGAGCTCGAGCGAGTCGAGGCTCGACACGAACACTGCCAACAGCGGGTGACGATGACTGAACTTCGGTTTCGCCGGCTCGGGCGGAGCCTCGGCTGGAGCGCTGGCGACCGGCGCGGGTGCCGGTGCAGGCGCGGGCGTAGGCGCCGGCGCTGGTGCGACCGAAGCACTCGCGGGGGCGGGAGGCGGCGGGGTGACTGCGGGCGGCGCTTCACCGCCCGCACAGGCCACGAGTGGCAAGCTCAGAGTCAGAGCAAATAAGAAGGACACACGGTCGAGTCGGTTCGATGAGCGCATGGTTTTTCTCCGCGCGCAGCATCGATCGATCCGATGGCAGATGGCAACCGCTTCGGCGCTCGGAAACAACTGGCATGCTCGCGCGTACAATTTCCAAAAATCGCCCCCGCTCGGGGAATGATCGGGTAGGAAGCGCAGTACCACGTGCACACATCCGCGAGCAGCCAAGGGGCTGATTGCGGGCACTTCAAGGGTCCGACTGCAGTCGTGGGGAAGCGCCGGCCAGCGGGTGGCACGCAGCCGGGGTGACTGGTCCGCAGTCGATTGTGAAGCGAGGGAGTCATGAACCAGAGGATCGTGCGACGACGACGCTCGGTGGTCGGTGGACTGCTCGTGACTGCTGCGTGCGGGATCGCGCTTGCGCCGACCGCGTGCACCATCATCAACCAAGAAAGAGACGGCGAGAACGCCGGCTCGACCGGGATTGCGGGTGCCTCCGGCGCGGCCCAGGGCGGTGACGGCGCTGGCGGAGCAACGGCCGCGAGCGGTGCAGCGAGCACCTCCGGCGAAGTGGGCGCTGGGGGCGAGGCGGGAGCGCCAATCATGATCGCCCCACCCGCTGCCATCGTCGACGGCGATGTCCGGGTCTCGTGCAGCGTCACTTGCGAGGGAGCTTCGCACACTACGACCTCGCGCAGCTGATCAAGGACGCACGCGGCTTTGCCTCGGTTCACGTCGTGGGCCCGGACCTCGGCTGTTACACGCCCGGGGAACGCGATTGCGTCCCGTCCGATGTCGCCCCCTTCGGCGACTTGGGTCAGCTCGCGCTGGCCACCGGCGGGACGTTCACGACGCTGCCCGACGACGGCACGGTCGAGCTGACGGCGCTGCCACTCTCCGGGGTGATCGAGTCGACCGAAAAGTGCACGGCAGCGCTACCCGCGGACGCCGCGGCAGTGCGCTGCGTGTACGAGGACGACAAAGGCCACAAGGGTGAAGTCGTGATCGACCTCCCGAAAAAGCCTTGAGCCTCACTTCGAAGACAGCAGGCCTTTTTCGCCGAGTTCTTTGCAGGTTTCGGCGGAAATTTGGGTGACGAAGTCGTCCAGCTTTTCGGGTGGGGTGGATTCGCTCTCGCCGGCCCACGCGAGCATGTTTTGCTTCAACGAGTAGACCAGTACTTCCACCACGACCACCTCGGTGGTCGTGGTGTCGGTGGTCTTCGTGCCGGGCGAAGCATAGCCCATGGGGTAGCCATAAGACGGCCCGGCCGAGGGCAGACCCCAGTTGGCATAAGACCACGGAGCCCCCCAACCGTAGCCGTAGTAACCGCCCCAATAGCTGCTGTACATCGGCTCGGAGTAATACTCGTGCGTCTCGGTCGTGGTGCGCTTGCCCTTTGGCCGCATCACGATCACGCCCTTCACCCCGGAGCGTTCGATGGCTGCGCGCGCGGCCTTTTCGTCCGTTTCGGGATCGGCACCCGTGATCTGGTACATGGCGATGCCTTTGGCGCCGTAGTGCGTGATCTCGCGCGCCAAGACGTCTTCGGCTTGGCGACGTCGAATTTCATCGTTGACCATCACCACCGCAGCCACCGGCTCACCCCGAAACTGAATCGGCTCCGCCTTCGGTGAGCGCCAGGAAGTGACGAACTTGGTCGATGGCCCGCCGCAACCCGACGCCAAGAGCCCTCCGAGCAGCGCGACCACGAACCCAGACCGAACCAACGTTTTTCCGTTTTTCATTTCATTCCGTGAGAGCGCCCGGGAAGTAGGGCGGATCTCCCGCAAATGCAAGTCGCTGGCCTCACGGCGACGCATTGCCGGAAGTTCTCATTGAGGGATGCGTTCACCGCTGATCCCTGCAATAGAGCGCCGGCTTGCGGGTGGACGAGCGTCGAGCCTCGCCCGGGCCGAAACTAGCGAGGCGTCATGGGTGGGCCCCTACGGGCAGGGATGCGCGTAGGAACACGGTGTCGTTTCGACGCTGCAGCGCGCGTCGACACAAGTCGCTCGGTAGCCGTCGAAGAGCGGGGCACAGGCGGGGCAACTCATCGGCCCGCCATCACACACCAGATCCGATAGCTCGGGATTTTGGTTATTGTTCAAGGCGACCAATCGCCCCGAGCAGCCGGAGCAGCACGCGGTCCCTGAGCGCAAGCCGCAGTCACTATCAATCTTACAGCCGGTGATATCGGTCGCGCGCAAGTCGACGACGACGCATTTGCCTTCTGCATTCGGCGCGGCACCCGCGGCTTTCTGGCAGGTGGCGATGTAATAGAGCGACGGAGCGTTCAAACCTTGCGCGCCGGGGCACGGACCGCAATCGACGAGTTCACACTTACCCTTAAACTGAGTTTCGTAGCCTCGGTTGATGGCAGTGAAGTTCTCGATCGACTCACTGCAGCTGCAGCAACCGACGGGCACGACCTCGCACTGCGAGTTCGACGTGCAAGTGTCGACCTCGGCGCCCCCCGCGCCCGCGTTGCTCATCCCGGCATTGCTCGCGCCGCCGTTGCCGGTGCCACCGTTGCCGGCGCCACCGTGGCTCGCGCCGCCACCGCCAACTGCGGCCCCCGCGGAACCGACTTGCCCGGAGCCAGCGAGCGCCAGAGTGCCCGCAGAGCTCACGCTGCCCGCCACGCCCGTAGCGCTGCCGCCACTACCGAGCGAGGGCGAACCAGCCCCGCCACTGTGGCTCTCGAACGCGTGGCCCCCGCAAGCGAGCGCACTCACGAGCGCGAGCGGAAGCAAGCCGAGAACAGCCGGAAAGGATCGAGTCGAGCCGCGCATTCAGCTCATCGGAGCAAACCACGTGCCACGGCGGAGTTTGAAAATTGCGGCTAATTTCGCGGAGGCTGTGCCAATCGATTGTGCCAATCGAAGGACTCTGCGGCGGACACTGCACGCTGCCCGGGCCCGGCTTACCCACTGCGGAGTACGCCCATTGCGCACCAACCCAGTGGGTGAGCGATCACGCGCAGCCAAACAAATGACCACCGCCGTGTGTGGGGCTCCTCGGTACCCTCTACAATCATGCTGAGCGCGCGATACTGGAGTTTCGCTTGGGTGGGACTCGTCCTTTGCTTGTCGGGCTGCTTCTACGATTCACGCTGGGGTCAGCAAAAGGTCAGCCAGAAGCACGAGGCGGCCCGTCAGACACCGCAGCTGCTTCGCGCGCAGTCCGCGAGCCACGCCGCTCGCGTCCCCGAACGCACCCTTCGCCTCCGCGTGTACGCAACGCCCGCCTACACCAACAGCGTCGTGGACTGGCAGAAACAGTTCGCGACCACGCTCGATTGCGCCAATTCCGTGTTCGGCTCCGATTTCGGAGCCAAGTTCGAGGTCGCCGAGTTCATCCCCTATCGACCCAAAGCCAATGAAGAAAAGCTCGACGGCTTGCTGGCAGAGCTGCGCGCGAACGACGCCGCTTCCGACGTGGATTGGGCCATCGGCTTGGCCCGCGCCGTGCCGCAATACGCGGCCTCTGCCGACGACTTGGGCTTGGCGCCGCTGCTCGACAATCACTTCGTGATGCGCGCGATGAGCGATGCGCACGAATACGAAGCCATTCAAAGGGCCTTCAGCGAGCTCTCGGAAGAGGAGCGACTCAAGCTGTATCACGCGCGCAAGCTTCACAAACTGTGCGCCGTCTTCCTGCACGAAATTGCGCACACGCTGGGCGTCCCGCACGAGCTCAGCGAGTCGTCACTGATGCATCCGCGCTACCACGTGAAGAGCGAAGGCTACAGCGCGCAGGCAGCGACCATCGTTCGCGCGGCGCTCGACCTGCGCGCCAAGCAGCCGCGCGTGAACGTGGATGCGAGCTTCGCGCAGTTCTTGAACTCGAGCCTCTCGGCAAGCAACGCCGATTGGGAGCCGAAGAGCCGCGACGGGTTGCTGCTGCAGCTTGCGAGTTTCAGAACCGGAAGCAACGCGCAGCCTCGCAGCGCGGTGACGGCGAGTCCCGCCGCTGTTCCCGCGGCCACTCACTCGCCTTCGCTCGGCGCGCCGGCCCTTGCGCTGGTGAATCCCCAGTCAGCGGCTGGACCCAAAGTACCGGGTCTCAACGCCGACGAGCAGCGCAGCTACGATCAGGCGCGAGCCGAGCTGAAAGCAGGGCACGGTCTCGCCGCCCGGCAAATTGCCGCCCCCTTGCTGAGCAAGCAGGCGAACCTGCCGGACATTGTGGCCCTGCGCTGCGACATTGCCATGTCCATCGGCGGCGATTGGGAAACGATCTCCGCTGAGTGCCCAGGGCTGTCTGCCCTAGGCAAGGTGCAATGACGCAGCTCTGTGCAGTCTTCGTCGATGCGCCCGAGCAATTCACAGCTGGACTGCGCGCGTCAGACCTTGATGATCTGCAGCCGCGACATGCCGATGCGCAGCTGGGTCGTACCCGGTCGTCGCTCGATGATGATGGCCGCGTGCGGCACGCCGTGGTGGCCAAAGTGGCGACGGATGCGGAACACTTCACCATCGACCTGCTGCGAGGTCACGAGCAACCCTTGCGCGAGTTGTTCCTTGTAAACCCAACCGCACTCCGCCTCGGGCAGCGCTCGCGCCGCGTCGGCGAGCCGCGCGCGTGCCAGGGTGAGCAACAAGAAGTTGTGTTGCCGCGTCCCGAGCGCGAGCAGCCGATGGGCATATTGAAGAGAGAGCTCGACGAACTCTTCGTCGCTCGACACGCGAAATACCAAGCCGGACTCCAACAGCTCCGCGTTCAAATCCGCCGCGGTCGTGGTGCTGAGCGCTCGCGGACAGCAAAAGCGCCATTGTGCGTCGGCAAACTGGAACGTTTCCTGGTCCTGGATGGGCACCGTCGACTGATTGGGCAATTCGAGTTGCCAGGGTCCGTCCGCGCCCTGCTGGTAGAGGACGCAGGCAGGGTTGTCCGCGGAAGGTAAGCCGATCACGCCGTCGACCGACGCCAGATAGGCCCCGGTCTCGAGGCACACCACGCCGGGTTGCGGCGCGCTGATGTCGACCAACGCCCAACGTTCGTTGGGGTGGCCGAAGGCGATCACGGCGCCTTGCTCCAGCGCCACATCCCGCCCGGGTTCGATCAGCTTGCCATTCAGGTGGGTGCCGTTGCGACTGCCGCGATCCAGGAGCCGCCAACTATTGCCGTTCCAGCGGATGAGCGCGTGCTGCCCGGAGACGTAGCCGGGGGCCAGCTGCAGGGTGCACTGGGGGCTGCGGCCAACGAGATGCTCCGGCTGCAAGACGGCCGCGCGGTCGCCATTCATTTCTCGGAGTTGCGCCATCCGACGGCTTAGTAGACCACGAGGCGGCAGGGCTCGAAAGGGCATTTGCTAAGGGATGCAATCGACTCTTTGTGCGCCGAGGTTCATCAGTGGGCCATGCAGGCTGCATTAGACTTGAGTCCGTACGTCCCGCGCGTTTCCGCGGCCGCGCCATTGGTCTTTCCAAAGGCGTCCCTCCATCTGCCCACCCCGGCACCGCAAAAGCTGCCCGCTGCGGCGTCCCTGACCTCACCCCCGGTCCAAACTTTGGAGCTTGCCCAGTTGTGGCAAGAGCTGGCCAGCGGGAGACGGCAGATTGCCGATTGCGCCGCCTCTGACGAGCACTATTTTCTGCTGCTCACGCGTGCGCTGAAGCCGGTCGGTGTGCGGCGGGGCATTCGCACGCGCAACTTCCAAGTCCTCAACCGCGTGTTGCTCAGCCCCTCCCGCAAGCAACTGTCCGTGGAACTTGGACTTTCGGCGTCGAGTATCGCCGCGCTCTCGAAACAGTCACTGAATTCGATTGGTCTGAGCTGCACGCCCGCCGCTGCGCCCCCTCTGTTGATCATGGCCGCCGGCGCCGCGTACGCCGGTGCTGCGGGCACGATCGGCGAGCGTTGGATCCTTGCGCCGCATTTCGAGCTAGTCCGCGCCCCACGCCCCGAGCTGAAGTTTGCGTCCGCGTTTTCACGAGCTGAGTTCGAAGTCGCTCAGCGTCTACTCGAGGGCAATAGTTACGCGACCATTGCTCGCAGCCGGAGCACGTCGGCGCGCACCATCGCCAATCAAGTGGCGTCGGTCTTCCGTCGCTTGGGCATCTCCGGCCGTCCTGAGCTCACGCAGCGGCTCTTGCTCGAACCGGTCAGCCCAATCGAGGCAGCGAAGGGCCCCTCGCTGAGCAAGACCTCGGCCGCTGCGAGCGATAGTCACTCCGGGAACTCACGCGTGTCGGTGCGAATCGGCGGCGCGGATGGTGCCGGGCTCGAAGTGACTTCGGCGCTGGCGCTCGTGGGCGAAGTAGAGACCACACTGCGCGGAGGCTTCGCGGCGGCAACGCCGCTCGCTCCGCGATGAACCGCGGACGCTGTCGTCGTCGCTGCGACGGTCGGAACGGCAGTCGGCACGGCCGACGGCAGTGGAGGAGCGGCAGTTGGCGCTGCCGTGGGCTCCGGCAGCCGCGGCCGCAAGGCAGAAGTCTCTACCGAAAGCGCAGGTGCGCCCACACTAGCGGCGCTCCCCCGCAGCAGCCAGCGCCCGAGGCCAACGGCCAAGAGTATTGCCAGCGCCAGCACGAGCCCAACCAGCACGCGCCGTCTCGAACCCCCGATCCCAGGCTGCAAGATGACCGTCGCCGCCAGCTCGAGCCGCGAGGCAGCAAGCAGGCCGCGGTCGCTCGGGACGTAGCGAGGAGCCAAGGTGACGCGCTCCTCGGGGCTGACCCGCTGCAGCATCTCCGCTTGCAGATGTGGCCCTCCCGGTGTCACGCGCAGCAGCGCGTCCCGGAGCTCCGCCGCGCTCGCGTAGCGCTTCTCGATGTCTCGCGACATCGCGCGATGAACGACCTCGGCCACCGGTGGGCTCACCCAAGGTGCCAGATCCTGAATCAGCGGCAGGTCTTCGGTGATGATGCTGGCCATCAACGCGCCGAGCGAGCGCGGCTGCGGAAACGGCGACATGCCGGAAAGCAACTCCCAGAGCACCACGCCCAGGGACCACACGTCACTGCGCGCGTCGATCTTGGCCGCACCCTTGCACTGCTCTGGAGACATGTAGAGCGGCGTACCGAGCAGCACCTGGCTTCGCGTGATGCCAGTGGAGGTTTCCAGGAACCGATCTACCTTGATTTTGGCGATCCCGAAATCCAGGATCTTCACGATCAGATCGCCGGCATCGTTGGTGGTCAAAAACAGGTTGGCGGGCTTGATATCGCGATGAATGATGCCGGCAGCGTGCGCCTTCGCCAATCCGAGCGTGGCTTGGAGTACTATCTTGAGGCATGCGCTCGGTTCCACGGCGCCCAAGCGGGCCTTCGTCGCCTCGACGTCCTCCCCCTCCAAATATTCCATCACTAAGTAAGGCGAGCCCGTTTCATCATCCGTGCCGGAGTCGAACACTTTGACGATGTGGTCGCTCGAAACGACGCTACAAGCGCGGGCCTCGCGGAAGAAGCGCTCCTTGAAATCGAGATTGTCGGCGACCTCGGGCCGCAGCAACTTGAGCGCGCAGCGGCCGCGCGTGTCCATGTTGATGGCCTCGTACACCGAGCCCATGCCACCGGCGCTCACCAGCCGGACGAGCTGGTATTTACGCGCGACGAGGTTGGGGCTGGGAGCCGGTAACACCACGCTCAATGCTACACGAGGGCGAGGCTCCCGGCACACCCCGCAAGCCCCCGTCCCCCCGGCGGATTTTGCCTTGGCCAGCGCTCGGCACCCGAGCAGCCGCGGGAGCGTGTATTGCGCTTGACACGCCGCTTGCGTTCGCGCGCACTCGGCGCGCTTTCATTGCTGGGCAGCGGCCTGTTCGGCAGCCCGGCCGCGCTCGCCCAAGCAACGGACGCGCCTGCGGACCAGCCTGCGGCGCGAGGCGCCAAAGAGCACTACCTCCGGGGGATTGAGTTCGCCAAGCAGCGTTCGTGGGAAGCCGCACTCGCCGAATTCAACGCCTCACTAGCGCTCCGCCCGACCAGCGCCGCGTCGATGAATGCCGCCTACTGTCTCAGACGCATCGGTCGCAACGCCGAAGCGCTGGAGCTATACCACACGGTATTGCGCGATTTCGATAGCGTGCTGGTCGAAGACGAGCGAGAAAGCGTCCGCGCTTCGATCGCCGAGCTCGAGCTCACGATTGGGCACCTGGCGCTGACCTGCAACGTGCCCGATGCGCTCGTGCTCGTCGATGGCGAGGAGCAGGGCAAGACACCGCTCGGTGAACTGATACTCAATCCCGGACTGCACGTCGTGCGCGTCGTGAAAGAGGGCTATGAGCCGGTACAAATCTCGCTCACGATCGCTGCCACCCAGACCACACCCTGGAGCGCGCAGCTGCTCAAATTGGGCGAACGGCCGCCGCCCCCTCCGCCGCTGGTCAAGCCCCCGGCCAAGCCCGTCCCACCGCCCCGGTTCGTGCTCGAGCTGCAAGGCGGCCTCGCGCTCTATCACTCCCTGGGCGGCGGAGCCGACGAGAGCTGCCACAGCGACGTGATCGTCGATGGCACGGCTCAAGCTTCGTGCCCGGGACGCGATTTCCTGTCACTCGGTTTCCTGGCCAGCGCGCGCTTCGGGTACCGCGTTCGCCCACGCATCGCGCTCGAGCTCACCGGCGGCTATCTGCGCCTCTGGCACGATCTCACGCGCCGCATGCGCGTGTTCGACGCGAATGGTCAAGCGTACCACAGCGTGCCGTCGGTCGCGGACGACCCGAGCTCCTTGGCGATCGACCAAACCCGCGTCTCCATGCCCTTCGCCGCGGTCGGCGCAAGCCGCGAATTCTTCCAGCGCACGCCGCTCCTATTGAGACTCACCACGGGCATCGGGCGAGCCACGGTGCGCACGGCGCTCAACGGCTCATTCGTCGCCGAAGCGGGCAACCCGACGCCATTTGCAATCAGCGTGCTCGAAGATGCGCGCACGCTCTGGATCCCGTT
>DASSMT010000080.1:0-11619 GCA_035688655.1 Polyangiaceae bacterium
CTGCTCGACGGGCGCACCGAGCAACTCAAACGCACACGCCAGAAGCTGCGCGACGCGCGCGAAGCGCTATACGGGCACTTCGGCTACCAAGGGCTGGTCGGCACGAGTCAAGCCATGCGCCGAGTGTACGCAATGATCGACCGCGTGCGGGACACCGACGTGCCCGTGCTCATCACCGGCGAGAGCGGCACGGGCAAGGAAATGGTGGCGCGCGCGATTCACAGCGCATCGGCGCGCAGCAAGGCACGCATGCTGGGCGTGAATTGCGGCGCGATCCCCGAGAACCTGCTGGAGAGCGAGCTGTTCGGCCACGTCCGAGGCGCATTCACGGGCGCCGATCGCGATCGCAAGGGACTATTCCGCGACTGCCAGGACGGCACGATCTTGCTCGACGAGATCGGCGAAACTCCACTCAAAATGCAGGCCGGGTTGCTGCGCGTCCTGCAAGAAAAGCGCGTGCGTCCGGTCGGCGGCAGCCGCGAAGAAGCGATCGACGTGCGCATGTTGTTCGCCACCAACCGCGATCTGGCGCAGCTGGTCGCGGCCGGAAAGTTCCGCGAAGACCTGTACTATCGCATCCACGTGGTCGAGGTGCGCGTGCCTGCGCTGCGCGAACGGCCGGAAGACATCCCGCAGTTGGTCGACCACTTCTTGGGACTTTTTTCCGCGCGCTACAAGCGCGACAAGAACGGGCTGACCAAAGAAGCGCTGCAACGGCTGGCCCAGTACAGCTGGCCCGGCAACGTGCGACAGCTCGAGAACGTGCTGCTCAATGCTTGGGTGCTGAGCGAGGATCTCGAGCTCGACGCGGCGGATTTCGACCTTCCGGACGGTTGGGTCGCGGGCCCATCGGCCGTGCCCCGTGCCGCCGGGCGCGAAGCGCTGCCGCGCGCCGCGACCATCAAATTGCGTAAGGGCAGCGCGTCGGAGCACCGCCGAGAAGAGCGCGACCGGATCTTGGAGGCGCTGCGCGAGAGCAACTGGAACCGCGTGAAAGCCGCTGAAATCAGCGGCATCCCGCGGCGTACGTTCTATCGCCGCTTGCGCGAGTACGGCATTCAGTGAGGCACGGGCTGAAGGCGCTGCATCTGCCGTCCTCTGCGACCAAACGCGCCAGCGTGCAAAAATCCGTCGATTGTGTCGCTGGCTGGCTGTGTGAAAATGTAGGTGTAGAGCCTTAATTTGACAGGCCGAACGCGCTCAGCGTACCGTCCGCAGCCACAGGGAACCAGGGAATTTTGGCTGTTTAGTGCCACCCGGGCTTGCCGTGATTCGGGATCCATCATCTGCCTCGGGAGGCATCTGCATGCTGCGCTCTTCGCGTACGATCGCGTCGCTCATCCGCTCTCTAGTCCTGGGAACTGCCACCACGACCACGATGGTCCTGGTGGCTGCCTCGGTCGTCGGTTGCAAAGACGAGAGTCAACCCGACTACTGGGTGGAGAAGCTCGACGACCCCGCCTGGCGCGCGCGCGCCGTGAAGCGCCTCGAGCAATTCTTCGAAGATTCAGTCACGAAAAACGGCGATCTGAAGTCGGAGGGCGTACAAACGCTGATCAACAAGACCGTCGATCCGCTGACCAAGACCTACGTCGAGGGTTACGCGACGCTGGACGACAAGACGCGCGTTTCGCTGATCAAGCTGCTCGCGGCGTACAAGGACAAGCGCATCGAGCCTGCGGTGAAAAAGGCGCTCGAAGAGTTCGCCAAGCATCCGGCGACCGCCAAAGAGGACCAAGACCTCAAATGGGCGGCAATTTCGGTGGAAGACCTCAAACTCACGAGTCTCTCCGACCCGTTGCTCAATGCATTTTTGAAGCTCAAAGCGAGCACGATGCTCGGCGGTGTGGCGTACCGCGACGTGAACGACGCCATGCGCGTCGCGCCCTCCAAGGCCTGGGTCGGCCCGCTCTCGAAGATGCTCGACGCCGAGATGGTTCAGCCCAAGACCAACAAAGACAAGGATCTCATCGATCCCTATCGCGATCAGCAGTTCTGGCAGGTCGCGTCGGCAGAGGTGCTCGGTCGAATCGGCGATCCTGCCGCGGTCGAGCCGCTGCTGAAGGTGCTGCTCGATCCCGCCAAAGCGGACGTGCAATCGACCGCGGTGCTCGCGCTGGTGAAGATCGGTAAGCCAGCGGCCGACGCAGCTGTTGCGTTGTTGCAAGGCAAGAATGAAGCACTCGCTACCTACAGCGCACGTCGCATCAAAGAGGTGACGGGCACGGATGCCAAAGGCAAACCGTACGTCGCGACCGCGGCCCTGATTTTGGGCACGATTGGCCGCCCCGAGACGATCGGACCCTTGGTGGAGGCGCTCAAGGCCGAGACCGACGACAGCAACAAAGCCGTGATCGCCCGCGAGCTGGCCAAGATCCCGGCGACCGAAGAGTCGAAGCAAGCATTCCGCAAGGCCTATGAATCGATTGCCATCGATGCGGAGATCCCGCCCGCGGGCAGCGCGCTCGAGGCACTCACCGAATCTGCCGGTCAGTTCTTCGACCCGAGCATGATCGACTGGCTGCTCGCGCGCGTGGCCAAGATCAAAGGTAGCGACGAAGACAAGAAGGGCTTGCAGCTCGCGGTGACGCTGACCGCGTTGAAGCTGGCCAAGCCGGAGCAGCTACCCCAGGTGAAAGTGGCCGTGGACAAGTACGGCACCAAGTTGGAAAAAGACTGGTTCGTGGGCGTGGACGAGCTGCTCAAGGCCTGCGGCGATCGCGTGCCTTGCTACATCACTGCCCTGCAGAAGCCCGAGAACCAAGATCGGGCCAAGCAATACCTGGGCATCAAGGCGGGCTACATGATCGGTATCTTGGGTAACGAGCAGAGCCGCGACGAAGTCGTGAAAGGCATCGATTCCGTGACGAACGCGGCCTTGCGCGCGGTCTCGGCCACGGTCATCGACCACCTCTCGCCCAAGGGCTCCAAAGACGCCGCCGGCAAACTGAACACGGTGATCGAGCGCAACGCCAAGTCGCCCGATCGCGAGAAATCCATGGGTGACTCGGCGCTCAAGCAGGTGATGTACCGCCTGGAATCGCGCGCGAGTTGACACGAAACGATCGCATGTCGAGCCTCCGCCTCGAGGTCGCTTCCGGCGAAAGCTCGGGCCGCGTATTCGAAGCGGAGCTCGATATCGTGCGCATTGGACGGGCAGCGTCCAACGATTTGCAGCTGAGCGACGCGCTGATCTCCAGCGAGCACGCGCGCATCGTCAGCAGCGTCGAGGGTTTCGTGCTCGAAGATTTGGGCAGCACGAACGGGACTTGGCTGCTGCGCGCGGGTGAGCTGCACGCGCTCGGCGAGGGCGGGCGCGTGCACGCGCTCGCGCCCGGTGATCGACTGCTGCTCGGGGCTCCCGATGCCGAAGGCGTGGCCCTGAGCGTGGACTTCACGCCCGAGACGGACACCCTGGAGATCGCGCTGCTCCGGCCGCTGAGCGAGCTCGGTAACAGCGCTCCGCTGAGCACGGGCGACGATCGCTTGCAGCGCTTGGTGCAAGCCCTACGTGAAGTAGTCAGCCACGAGGGCCTGTCCGATGTGGTGAGTGGCATCGCGGACGCCGCGCTCTTGCTCGTGCCGCGCGCGACTCACGCGACCGTGGTGCTGCGCCAAGAAGCGGACGGTGAGTCCACGGCAGCCAGCGTCAAATCCGTGGGTTTCGTGCCCGTGATCACCCGCGTTCGCGGACCCTCGGGCCCGCGAGCTCCGGAGAGCGCGGTGCGCGTGACGCGCAGCATCGTGCGCAAGGTGATCTCGGAACGAGCCGCAGTGCTCGCCGCGGATGCGCCCAGTGAAACCTTCAGTTCCGAGTCGTTGCTCGGCGCCAGCATTCGCAGCACGATCGGCGTGCCGCTCTGGAAAGACGACGCAATTCTGGGCGTGCTGCAGCTCGACAACCGCGATGCGCCGGCCATGTTCGAGGCGCGTGACGTCGACGCGCTGGGCGTCCTGGCGGTCAGCGCGTCTCTGGCGATCGCCAACGCAGAGCTGATTCAGCGTCTACGTCTGGCGCGGGCCGAGCTCAAAAAAGAGAACCAATATTTGCGCGGCCGCGAACGCGCCCGCTCGGCAGAAGTGCAGATCATCGGCGAGAGCAAGGCCATGGCCGAGCTCTTGCGCCAGCTCGACAAGGTCGTCGACACGCGCGTCAGCGTGCTGATCGAAGGCGAGACTGGCGTGGGTAAGGAGCTGATCGCCTCCAGCGTGCACTATCGCTCGAAGCGCAAAGACAAGCTGTTCGTGGCCCAGAACTGCGCGGCTTTTCCCGAGAACTTGCTGGAAAGTGAGCTGTTCGGGCACAAGCGCGGCGCCTTCACCGGCGCGACCGACGAGAAGAAGGGGTTGTTCGAGATCGCCGACGGCGGCACGCTGTTTTTGGACGAGCTCGGCGAGCTGCCGTTGTCCCTGCAGGCCAAGCTGCTCCGCGCGCTGCAGGAGGGCGAAATCAGACCGATTGGCGCGACGCAATCGAAGCAGGTCAACGTGCGCATCGTCGCTGCGACCAACAAGAACCTCGAGACAGAGGTCAAGGCGGGTCGCTTTCGCGAAGATTTGTACTACCGGCTGAAGGTGTTTCCGATCCGCGTCCCGCCGCTGCGTGAAAGGCGGGATGACATCGCGCCGCTGTCGCGATTCTTCCTCGACCGCTACACGCGCGAGATGGGCAAGTCGGTCCCGGGTTTTGCCCAAGAAACACTCGAGATCCTCAGCGCCTACGATTTCCCCGGCAACGTGCGCGAGCTCGAGAACGAAGTGCAGCGCTTGGTCATCCAGGCGGACGAGGGCGCGTTCCTCACGCCGGAGCTGCTCAGCCCGCGCGTTCGTCAGATCGAGACCGTACTGCTCAGCGCGGGTGCGGCGAAGGGCTCACTCAAGGACATGGTCGACCAAGTCGAGCGCCACATCTTGATCGAAGCCCTGCGCGAACACGGCAACAACAAGACTGCCGCGGCCAAGACGCTCGGCATCACGCGCGAAGGGCTCCACAAAAAGCTCAAGCAACTCGGCGTCGGCTGAGGGGTTGACCTCGTTTCGGGCCCAGACCACGCCCGCCGATTTCGGGTTTTGGCGTCGTTTTCGCTGCGGTCCGATGCTCACGTACCAGCGTACGCTCCGCTTCGGTCCTCGCGAAAGCCTCGCCAAAACGCCGAACTTGGCGGGCGGGCAGTGTGTGAGGTCCTGCGCTCGGTCCTCGCCGTCACGCGCGAACTGCGGCGAGCTTTTCCAGGATTGCGTCGTGGAGCAAGCCGTTCGAGGCGACCACGCCGCGATCGTTGTCCAGGTGCTCGCTGCGGTAGTCGATCGGCTCGCCGCGAGCATTGCTCAGCTTGCCGCCGGCGGCGCTGATCAGCGCGTCCGCCGCGCACGCGTCCCAGCGCTTGCCCGCGTAGTGCGGCGCGACGTAGGCATCGGCCGCGCCGTGGGCAACCACCGAAGCTTTGAGGCCGGCGCTGCCGAGCGCGACCAGCTCGCGCGCGCCGAGCGCAGCCAGGGCCTGCTCGAGCGCGGGGTTGCGGTGCGAGCGAGAGCCGACGATGCGCGCTTGCCCGAGTGAGCCCAGCGCGCTCACCGTGATCGGCTGGCGCGAACCGTCGGCGGCGGATTGGTAGGCGCCAGTGCCCAGCTCACCGAGCCAGGAAATCCCGCTCACCGGCGCGTGAATCACGCTGGCGGTCGCGCGGTCACCTTCCACGTAGCCAATCATCACCACGAACTCGCCGTTGCGCGCGACGAACTCGCGCGTGCCGTCCAGCGGGTCGACGAAGAAGATGCGCTCGGCCTTGCGGTAGTCGGCGAAGGTTTCGGGATCGCTCTCTTCGGCGACGATCGGCACGTTCGGAAAGTGCTGGCTCAGTCGCTCGCAGATGAGGGCGTTGGCGCGCCGATCCGCCTCCGTGACCGGATCGCGCGGGGCCTTGAAATCCACGCTGAACTCGGTAGCGTACACCTCCAGGATCAGGGCCGCGGCTTCACGAGCGACGGCGTCGAGAGTTCCGAGCAGGCCCTGCGAGCCACGGGTCCCCGTCCCAGCGCCAGCTGCCGGCGTCACGCGGAGGCCTTCAGGTTGTCCAAGCGGATCTGCAACGCCTCGAGCGCTTCCGGACTCAGGTATGGGTGCGAGCCGGCTTCGCGGATCAGCTGATCGAGTTGCACACCGCTGCGCGGGCCGAGCACGGCGCAGCTGACCAGGTTGTTGGACAGCACGTAGCGCAGGGCGGCCGAGCGCAGGCTGGTCACCGTGCTGCCGTTGACGCAGGGGCGAATGGCATTGAGCTGCGAGATCCGCCGCCGCAGGTCGTCGCTCGTCCAACGTTCGGAGCGGTGATCGTCTCTGGCAAACGCTTTGTCGAAGGGCCATTGTCCGGCCAGAAGCCCGTGCGCCAGCACCGAACGAGCCAAGATCGCCACCCGCTGGTTGCTGATCTCGACCTCCAGGTGCTGCATGGCGCGGCTGTGAAAGGCGTTGTAGGCAAGCTCCAGCACCTTGTGGCCTTGGTGAATCGCGATACGCGCCGCGTCCACGCCCTCTACGCTCGCGCCCCAAGCGCGGATGCTGCCTGCGCTCTGCAGCTCTTGCAGGACCGCCGCGGCTTCGCCCCGCGCCAGGGTGCTCTCGGACGGATTGTGCAAGAGCACGACATCAATCACATTTCGCTTCAAGCGCTCGCGCGAACGCTCGAAGCTTTCGCGGATGAACTGCGGCTTGAACGATTTGCGTGCGGGCGACGCTGTTCGATCCGTGCCGAGCTTGGTCACGACCACGGCTTCGGGGTGGGCAGCGAGCCGTTCGCCGAGGCGTGCCTCCATGGCGCCCTTGCCGTAGCTGTCCGCTGTATCGAACAGCGTGACGCCCAGCGCCAGCGCTCGCTCGATCACCGCGTCTTGCTCGGCCTCGGGCAGCGGCGAATAGCCGTCACCGGATAGACCCCAAGTGCCGAGCCCGAGCTCGGAGACCGAAATCCCGGTGCTGCCGAGGGCGCGTTGCTCCATGTTCGCGGTATAGCAAAGCTCTGCCTGGCCGGCCCGCAATCTTATCGGGGCGCGTCGTAAGCCCAATAGTGGAGCGAACTGAAAGTTCCGCTTTCGGCGCTGAGCTGAACCTCCGCGAGCCCGGGCGGCAGGTCCGTCGGCAAGCTCGACGCGCGGTCCTCGAAGTCCGGTCTGTTGACCGTCCAACGGTCGACCAGACGTCCTCCGACCTGCAGGCTCACCGTCAGCGGCTGTTCGGCGCCGAGCCGCGAGACCAGCTGGCCACCGGGCGAAAGGTCGAGACGGAACGAGTCGCGACTCCGGTGTAGGCGCGCCCCGTCGAGCACCACGCCGTTGCTCAGCAGCACGTCGTCGGCTTGGCTCGCGGGCAGCAGGGCATAGCCATGAGCGGCCTCGCTGTCGAGATCCGCGACGTCCAGCGTATCGCGCGCCGCCCGCGGCCAAAAGTTTAGCAAAGTCGGGCGCTCACCGGAGCCGAGGCGCGTGTAGTCGGCAGGGCAAGCGACCATCGTCGTCCCGCCGAGAATGGTCGCGTACACGGTGCGCTCGGTCAGGCAAGGGCCGAACAGATCCGGCAGTGCAAACCACGGCGGATACACGATGAAGACCGTGGGCAGTGCCGCCCGCGGCAGCCGCTCGTAATGTTCGAAGCGCGACCCCGCGCCGGCCGACCAGTAACGCGCTTCGCCCGCCGTGGTCAGGCCGACGATGTCGAACACTCGGCGCCGCGAAAAATAAGCAATGGCACCGGTGTCGTTCACGCCGATGCGCGCATCTTCGGGCAGCGCGCGCTCGGCCCACTCACCGAGCGACACGTGCTGCGCGGAAATGGCGTGCGCGCTGGTCGACAGATCGCTCAGCGCGAAGGGAAAAGTGCTCGCCAGACAGCAGCCGATCGCGGCGGCGAGCAGGTAGCGCAGCGCGCTCAGGCGCTGCCACAAGAGCGCCGAAAATTCTCCAATCTGGTCGCACAGGGCGACGAGCCCGATCAGCCAAGGGCCGGCGAACGGCCACAAATAGCGCAGGCGATTCCAGAGGAAGCTGTCGTACGTCACCGGTAGCAGGATGCCGAGGCCGAGCGCGACCAAGAGCCAGCCGCGCGCCACGCGCGAGCGCGCTTGGGCGGCGAAGATCAACGCGGGCAACGCCAGCCAATTCACGTACTTGGAGTGCTGCGGCACGAACACCGCGCTCCACCACTGACCATCGAGCAGCGTCGACCAGAACAGCTGCACGTTGTAGGCGATCGCAGCGCGCAGGCCGCTCGCATCCAGGTACGGGTTGAACGGCAACCATTTCACGAGCGTGGTGGTTTGCGTCGCGTGCCCCGTGAACGCCAGGTAGAGCAAGGGCGGCAGTAACGGAAAGAGCAAACACCCGAGCGCAGACGCGAGCGCAGAGGAGCGCCTCGGGCCGGGCCCAAGCGCCAGTGCGCTAGCGACCAGGGCGCTGCCGAGCGCTCCCTCCGGGCGCATCGCTGGCGCGAGCAGCGCGAGCAAGAGCAGCTCTCCGTGGCGGGCCCGCGTCCGCTCCCCCTCCAGCCATTCAGCCGCGCGCCGAGCGCAGCGCATCAAGAGCCAAGCGAGCGGAACGACCTCCATGCCGCTCGCGGCAAACCAAGTGTTGGCACTGAACGCGAGCGCGAGCGCACCGGCGAGCCAGGAAAGTCGCGGGCTCACGATGCCGGCTGCCGCGCGCGCCGTCTCGTAGCCCAAAAGCCCGAGCGCCAAAAAGCCCAGCGCCCAGGCAAACGGGATCAACGCCAGGCCGTGCACTCCGAAGCACTGCGGCAGCGCCAGCAAAAGCGGCCAGAGCAAGCTGGTCGCGCCCGCCACGGGGGCCGCCCCGGGCGAATACACGAACGGATGGCCCTCGGCGAACGAGCGCGCAAACTGAAAGTGGATGTAGCTGTCGTCGAGCGGGACCGCGGGCGCGCCCTAGTTGCCCGCCAAAATCCGGGAAATGGCCAGCGCGCCCAAGAGTCCACCCGCGAGCAAGAAGCTCCACGGGGAGCTCACGAGCCGCAGCCAGCGGGGACTATCGGCCTGTGCTAACACCGCCCGACTCCGAGCACCCAGCGGCCGACTCCGAGCATCCACCGGCCGAGTCTTAGCATCGCCTTTGCCATGAAAACGAATCCGTACGAACACGCCCCGCGCCTCCCCGAAGGCGACTCGATCGATCCCCGACTGGTCGTCGGCGCGGGCTCTGCGCCGGTCGAGATTGAAATCGGCCCGGGCCGCGGTGGCTTCGTCTTCGAACGCTTGGCCGCCGACCCGCAGGTGTTCATGCTCGGCCTGGAAATTCGTCGCAAATGGGCGACCATCGTCGACAATCGGGTGCGCGAGCGCGGCCTCGGCGCTCGGGCCCGCGTGCTCGCCGAAGACGCGCGCACGGCATTTCCCCGCTTCCCCGACGCCTGCGCGCGCGCCGTGTTCGTGCACTTTCCCGACCCCTGGTGGAAGAAGCGCCACGCCAAGCGCCTGGTCGTCACCACCGAGCTCCTGCCGCAACTCTGCCGCGTGCTCGTCCCCGGCGGCACGCTCTTCATCCAAACCGACGTCGCCGAGCGCGCCGCCGAATACGCCGCGCTGGTCGCCACCGAGCCGCGCCTCGTCCCCCAGCACGCGGGCTTCGAAGCCGAGAACACATACGGCGCCCGCAGCCCCCGCGAACACCGCGCCATCGCCGACGGCCTGCCCATCTACCGCCTCCATTACCGCCTAGCCTCGCAGTGACCCACCTGAATCGCCGAAAGTCGGCGCGCGGCCTCGATCGTCTGGGCGGGTGCCGGACATGGCCCGCTCGAAAGATGCGCATGCACAAGTGGAGTCCGTGGCTGGTGCTGATCGCCCTGGGGTGCAATGGCAAGATCACGGTCCCGGAACCACACCCGGTCGGCGCGGTCGGGGGCTTCGGTGGCAGAAATGCGGGCGGGGCCGGGGCCTTCGGAGGCAGCGGTCCGGGCGCCGTGGGGCAGGACTGCATTCCCGCTGCTTTGGTGACCGAAGCCGACGGGAGTCCCGCGAAGACCACGATCCAGACGTTGACTCGCTGCGACGAAGGCTTGTCGTGCAACGCTCAGGGCAAGTGCGTGAGCATGCCGGATTGCCCACAGGACAGCGGTCCGTGCGTCGTGCGACGAGCGACGCTGCACGAGGACAGCGGCGTCGGCGGTAGCTCCGGCGCGGGCGGCAGCCCGTTTGGGGGCGGCACGGGTGGCACGCCGAATGCCACCGACGAAACGGGCGTCGTGGCTTTGGCTGCCAACGACTCGCACCTGTATTGGCTCGAATACGGCACTCGCGATGCGCTCGGGAACTACGAAGACGACGGCGCATTGATGTCCTACGCGATCGCCGAAGGGACGACGACGGTCATCGCGTCCCAGCTCGCCGGTCCGATGGGCTTGGGTCTCACGCCCACTCACATCTACGTTTATGTAGACGGCGGCCCGCTCGTCGGCGCGCCGACTCATCCACAATTGCTTCGCCTGCCGCTCGGCGGCGGCAGCCCGGAGCTCGTTCAGGATGGCGCGCAAGCCGGGGGCTTTGTGGCGGTCGGCAGCCGAGTGTTTTTTGCCACGGGCGCCGAGGTCTACTCCGTGTCGTCGGATTCGGAGGCGACTCCCAGCCTATTTCTCGCCGAGCAGACCTACAACCTGACGAGCGACGGGAGCGATCTCTACTACGTCGCATTCGACTCGCAATTGATGCGCTCACCGCTCACCGCTGCCGCACCCAAAACCGTTGGTTTCCAGGCCAACTACTTCGCTCTGTACGGCGATGGCATCTTCACGCCCAATCAAGTCGATGGCGGTGGCGTGCTGTCGCGAGTCCCGAAGCGCGGCGGTGAATTCGTGCGCGTTCGGGCGTTGGGCGCTTGCTCCCCGGGCCGACAACAAGTCGTCGGCGACCGGTATTTCCTCCAAGTGAGCCCTGTTCGAGACGGCGGTGCCGACCCGAGCAAGCAGCAGATCCTGACCGCTGGCTTCCTCGACGACAATCCGCCGATCCGCCTGCTCGAACGAGCCACTCGGCTGCCAATCGATCACCTATGGGTCGGAACGGCAGCTGCGCTCTACTGGAGCGACGGGCGCGCCATCTACGAGCAACGATTGCCCGCGCAGTGATCCAAACGCAGCGCCTGTGGGCGAGCGGGAATTTTTGATGGTCAAACAACACGTCGCGGCCCACCCAGCCTTCGGCGTCGCGGACGAGGGAGCGAGAACCGCCAAAACCCTCGGGGAGCCGTCCAGGGTCGGGAACACCCGCGAGGCGAGGGGTGCGCTGCTGGATTGCGGGCGCCCCAAAAATCCCCTTGGATTCAATCAGGCTTCACGCTGGATGGGGGCGTTGGGGTAGCATTTGGGTTGATGCGAGCTGTCCTCGTTTTGCTGCTTTCGATTGGGCTGTGTCCGACGGGCTGTGCCACCTACCGCGAGGAATTGAATCGCGGGCAGCGCATGTACGAGGAGAACCAGTACGAGCAGGCGCTCGCCCTGTTTCGGGTTTTGGAAGAAGATACGGACTCGCTGCGGCCGAGCGATCGCGCGCGCTACGCCTACTTGCGGGGCATGACCGACTATCGCTTGGGTTTCCGTGCGGATTCGCGGCATTGGCT
>DASSMT010000181.1:0-15999 GCA_035688655.1 Polyangiaceae bacterium
AACGCGCAGCCGGTCCAGGCCCTGATCAACGCTCCCTCTTTGATGGTGCACTGAGCATGGCTGCTCGACTCCACCCCTGCCATCGGGGCATCCGTTACGGCGCACGCGGAGCGATCCTCGTCGAAGCGTTGATCGTGATCGTCGCGTTGGTGTTGCTGCTGGTGGCATTCCTGTTCATGGATCGAGCATTCACACTCCAGCTCCGGGTGCAAAACGCGTCGCGCGCGGCAGCGTTCGGCTTTGCCATGAATGGCTGCGAGGGAGGCTTACCGAACGGCCTCCGCCCGGAGGACGCGAAGCTGATCGAAAGCCCCGCAACCGCACCGGGGGGCTCCCAAACCGTCGCTGACGTGCAAGTCGGCCAGATCAGTGAGCCGGCGGCTGCGAGCGCGTTCAACCAAGCTGCCGCGAAGAACACCGGCTTTGGCATGCCTGCCGCAGCATCGGTCTCCGCGCGCGGAGTTGTATCCGCGACCGACGGCAAGGAGACGCTGAGCGGCACGATGCATTCGCGCACGACGCTCTTGTGCAACGAAAAGCCCCGCGAAGGCACGCTCGATGACGCCGTCGAATACATCGTCGATTTTTTGAGGTTTTGACCATGAAAGACGCCCCGAGCTCCCCCATCCAGCGCGTTCCTTTGCGAGGGCGCATCAGCCTGCGAATGATAGCCAGGCGTGCGCTACTCAACGCTTTCGCCCGCTGCGCGGGGCTGATTCGGGTTTCGCTGTACTCCGTGTTGATGCTCGGCCTGGTGCTGGGCTACGGCGTGCATTCGGCTCGCGGCGCCATTGGGGAGCGCTCGCTCGCGTTGGGACGCGAGCTCGAGGGCATGCGCGACCTGCTCGGGAACACCAAAGCCGTAACCCTCAACGGGCAGCGCATGATGCTATCGACCGCGGTCGTCCCGCTCGGTGTTTCGGCGGCGCTCGATCGGTTCGAGGCGCTGTGCCAGCGTGGCCCCAATGCGCTGGCTCATGCGGTCGATCAGATCCCAGAGGCACGCAGCGCGGGCGCCCGCATTCCCATCTCACGCCGCTTGGGGGTCCTCAGAAACGACAACCCCCGCGACGGCATCGTTGCTTGCATCGTGCATCGTGGCGACCGAGTCCTGGAGCTCTCCGAGCTGATGGAGCGCTTGACGCAGACACTCGACATCGGCTTGCTCGGAGACTTCTTCTTTGTCTACGCCCGCGATGCGAGCGTCGGGGGCAAACGACAATCGCATCTGATCACGTCCTGGACTCATGGTTCGTTCCAACCGTCGCTCATGTTTCCGGCCAGCGGCGACGCCCCAGGCTCGGATTCGTTGCTCGCAGCGCGGCCCGGTGATGCGCGGCGAGTCTTGAGCGGGGTCGCCGTCGATGCGCCGTACGCCTTGCGCGTCTACGAGACCGATGCGCCACCGGGCCCCGCGTTGGCACGATTCGACACGAGCATGGCCGATCGCGGCTGGTTGCGCCTGCAGCCCGCGAAGCTTGCCGACACGACCCACGTGTACACGCACCGCTCGGGGGTCACCGCATTGGCGATAGCCGCGAGCTCGAAGCTCGAGACTTGCACGGTGTTTTCAGTGATTGAGATGGGCTCGCCGAATCAGGACCAAGCCGCTCTTTGACGAACGCGAGACTCGCTCGTCCGGCGAGTGCGCGCTCGGGCACTGCGTGCGCCGCGATCAATGCTCAGTTTTGCACGGTGAATGGCAATTGGATCGCCCAGCCCGCGCCCGTGAGATCGGTGATGGAGCACTTGAAGTTGTAGCTGCCCGCGGCGGCGACGTTGGGAACGAAAGAGCTGTTTTCGTAGAACCAGAGCATCACGTGGCTCGCGCCAGCCACGGCGATCGGTGGCGAGAAGGTGTCGTAACCTGCACAGTAGCCGTCGAAATAGGGATCGTACAGAACGCCATCTCGATACAAGTCTCCGTCGATCTTGAGTGGGAACAGTGCGTTCGGAATGATCGGACCGACGGCAAAGTCCGGGCTGCTTCCGGTCACCGCGCCCTCGATGGGCACCGCATTGAAGGTGATGTGAACTCCCAAGGGAGCCGTAAAGTCGGCGACTGAAAAACTCTGTTTAGGAGTGATTCCCGCGTGCAGAAGCAGCCCATGACCCTCGGAATCATAGGGACCAGCGTGGGGGGTCCCCGGCCCGAACAAATGCTCGGGGGAGTGGTAGACATGGGTCGGATTCACGATGCTGCTCAGGAAATCCAAATACGCCTGGCCGTCGTCGCCGACCGTACCGACGGTGCCCGCTGCCATTACGCCGCCCACGAGCGTCCACGCTGGGTTTCCGATCACTGTCCCGCTGCACCCCACGCAATGCGGACCGAGGTCGAGCACCAGCGCCGAACCAGCGCTGCCTGCCGAGCCCGCGCTGCCAGCAGTACCGGCGCTGCCAGCAGTACCGGCGCTGCCTGCCGAACCCGCGCTCTCCGCCGAACCCGCGCTGCCAGCAGTACCGGCGCTGCCCGCCGAACCCGCGCTGCCCGCCGAGCCAGCGCTCTCCGCCGAACCCGCGCTGCTACCGGACAAGCCACCAGCCGACGAGCCATCGGTGCCAGAAAAGCCAGCAGTGCCGGAAAAACCACCCGCGGAGCCACCCGCGTTCGGCGAACCGCCATCGCCGGGAGCGCTACCCCCGTGGCCTGCCGCTGGCTGATTAGAGCCTGCTCCACCGTGATCGCCGCCGGTCGAAGCAGCACCTGCCGTGTGATCCGCCTGCACGCTGGGTCGGGCGCCGGCCCGGCCCCCTGTGGCAGGTCCGGTGAGGGACGTCGCACCACTCTCGCCGCCTGAGCTTGGGGTTGACCCGGAGTCCGCGCCACAACCGACAGTGATACCGGCCGCGAGTTGAGAAATCATCAGGATCGCCGCCCATCTCGGGTTCATTTTCGTCCCTCCAGTCGCAGCGCCGGCAGTCGCAGAACCGACGCCACGATATCACGCCGCGCCCAGCAATGGACCTGGGCGGTCCACAACCCGCTCAGCCTCGGATTCATCAGCGTTTCGTCGACTCTCGCCAGCCTATCCAGAAGCCCGCGCAGTATCTGCAACCGTTTCGCAGGCGTTCGCGTGCCCAAAACAAATACCCACCGAAAATAGTTACCAAAAAGTGGGGCCGCCCAAGCTTTCGCACAGTCGGTCAGGCTGTTAACGTTGAGCTGCAGCCTCCTTGGTCGGGCATCGTCAAATGACCGAATCTGCCAGCCGTTCACCAGTAAGCGATCCTCGCTTCTCGGCGCTCGTTCGTGAGGGCGAGACTATCGTTGGAAAATACGTCGTCGGGCGAATGCTGGGTAGTGGCGGGATGGGCATGGTGTTCGCCGCCCGGGATGAGCGGCTGAATCGTCAGGTCGCGATAAAAGTCCTATTGCCGCGGCTCGTGTCCTCACAAACCGCGACGCAGCGCTTCTTGCGCGAGGCGCGTGCCTCGACCCGTATCACCAGTGAGCACGTGGTCAAACTGCTCGAGATCGATACCTTGCCCGACGGCACGCCAGTGCTCGTGATGGAGTACCTCGAGGGTAGAGATTTGCGTGCCGTGCTGCGCGAAGACGGCCCGCTGCCGGTGCGCCTCGCGGTGGACTACTTGCTGCAAGCGCTGCAAGCCATCGCTGAGGGTCACATGCAGAACATCGTGCATCGTGATCTGAAGCCGGGTAATTTATTTCTGAGCCTGCGCGCAGACGCCACTCCGTTGATCAAGGTGCTCGACTTCGGCATCGCCAAGACGCTCGATCCGGAGCCAGCGGATACCTTCGCTCTCACGAGCTCCGAAGATGTGAGACTGGGCTCACCGGCCTACATGCCGCCCGAGCAATTGCAAAATCCGCGCGACGTCGACATGCGTTCGGACATTTGGGCCATCGGAGTGACCTTGTACGAGCTCGTCGCCGGCAGCCCGCCCTTTCAAGGCCAGACCTACGCGGAGCTCTTGTCACTGATCCTGAGCGCTCCGCCCGAAGCGCTCAAATCGCGGATTCGAGATCGCGAGTTGCCGGAAGGCTTGAGCGACGTGATCGAAAAGTGTTTGCAGAAGAAGCGGGAGGATCGCTATGCCAATGCCGCCGAGCTGGCGACCTCACTGGCCCCTTACGGCAGCGAGGACGCGCGGCTGTCCATGCACCGCGTCATGGGGATGTCGCGCGTGCCCGTGTCACCGCGCACGTCTTCAGGTTCGACGCCCGTCGTCGGCATTCCGCCGGAGACGTGCGATACGACCCTGCCCGCGCCGGGCGACCCTCAGCTCGATTCGCTGGGCGCGTCTGAAAGCGGCCCTCGCCGCGTTGCCAGTGAGCATGGCTCCAGAAAGCGTGCGGTCATCCAATGGACGTCCATCGCATTGGCTTTGTTTTTCGGGGTGATGTGGTGGAGACAGCCTCGCAACAGCGAATATCATGTCGCGCCCTCGTCGCTCTCGCCGGTCGAGCCCGCGCCTTCGCCATCGTATACGAAGACGGCGCCCTCAGCACAGCCGGCACCCTCATCGCTGCCGGATCTCGCGGAAATCGCCGATAGCTCGCCGACTTTGCAAAGCGTGCCAGCGAAGCCAACTTCCAAGCCGCCGCCCATTTCAATGTCGTCGCCTGCCAAGAAGACGAAAGCCCCTGCGGCTCTCGCAAGCGAAGCACCCGCGAGCGCGGAGTCCGCACACACAAGTGAACCGTCACGTTCACCGTTGATCGAGAGCTTGATTCAGCAGCGGCACTAGTCTTTTCAGCTGCACGCACCAGCCGTGGGCGCGCTGCTGAAATCGGAATGCACAACTGCCTTCCACCTGGAGGCACCGGGTGAACGCGCCGCTAGTGACAGCCGCACCAAGTAGTCGATGTGTCGGTTTGGCGCGCACACAGCTCCTGGCCGCCGCCAATGCAGGCTCGGCTTTGGTGCTCCATGCAAGGGCATGCGGTTCCTGCTGCGAGCACGAACGCACACTGACCATTGACACACGTGGGTGCGGCCGTAGAACAGATCGGACGCGCCGCCTTGCATTCGTCCGTTCCCATGCAAGCGACGACCTGTGCTGCGGTACCAGGACAGTTCGAGGTCGGGGTCCCGAACGCTCCACCACCGCATTGCGTCGCGCAGAGTAGGAGCGCAATGCTCAGCGCGGAGCCGCAAAACCGAACGACTGACCTGAAACGTTTGGTATCTTTCATGGCTGCTTTTCTCCCAAATGGTTAGGGCGTCGGGATATCGCGCACGCAGCGAAACCCGACCGTCTGCCGCCCAAAGGCGGGGTCGCGAGAACCACGAAGGCTCACCTTCTGTGACTCTGCGTTACTCGTGAACGCTCCGCCACGCAATACACGTGTGGCACTGGCCGTGGCATTCATGCAGTCGTTACAAGTGCTGCTCGGATAGGGTTGCGTGTAATAGTCTAGAGTCCACTCGCTGACGTTTCCGGCCAGATCCGAGTGGCCCCAACGGCCGTCCCCCAACGGTTTGGAGCCCACGGCGATTGGGAATCCGCCAGGCTGGCCATAGTAGGCATGCTTCGCATCAATGACTATATCTGCGGGCACTGACCAGGGATATACGCGCTGCTCGGAGCCACCGGCTGCCGCGGCGTTCCACTCAGCTTCGGTCGGCAAGCGCCCGCCGTCCCAAATGCAAAAGTCGTAAGCGACGTAGAAATTCAGGCAATTTACCGGCAAATTCAGGTCACCGTTCTCGAGATCGGTCCAAGTCGTTTCGTTGCAGTTGAGCATGGCCCGCAACGCGTTGGCGTCGGCAGGCAACGGATAGCCGACTTGCCAGCCCGGATCATTGGCAATGTGAGCCGACTTGCCGTCTCCCTTTTCGCGGTTCGGACCGGTATAGGCGTCGACGAACCCCACCAGACGTCCGACCGTCACTTCGAACTTGTCCATTAGAAATGAGCTGACGGTCGCCGTGTAATTCTTGGAATCGTATTCTTGCGCATCGTAGTCGCGTACGAACGAGCCGCCAGGAACCTCGAGCGCTCGACAACAGCTGATTTGGCCCGCGCAGGGGTGGTTGCCGAGCGCCCTGCAGCTCGGGGGTGTGCTGCATTCGCCACCCAAACAATACGACGCGCAAGCCTGCGCATCGACCCATGCGCCACCTTGACATCGCTGCTGCGTAGCGCCGCTGCAGCGAGTTGCGGGCTCCTCACAGTCCTGACATTCTCCCGCCCGGCATAGCACGGGGCAGTCATTTCCGGCGTTTTGTGCCGGATTCGCCAACCATTCCCCTGCGCGGCAGATTTGCGGCGTCTTGCCCGCCGGTCCTGCACACTGCCGATCGCCTTCCGTCGGGCATGCCGCTGGTGGTGCGCCGGAGGCGCCGGCAGCGCTGGAAGCGCCGGCAGCATCGGTGCCGTCGCCGTCGGTACCACCCGCTTCATCACCGGCTTCAGCAAGGCCGCCCATGGCTCCCGTTCCACTTCCGCCATCGCCCGAAGCACGCGGAAACGGCTCGGAAATACCGAGCAAGTTGCTACAAGCGAGCGAGAGAACCGCCACTGACGACAAGCCGGCGCCGACCGTGGCTCGAAAACGTGCGCCACACGCCATCAGAAGCGCTCACTGATCCAAAGGCTGGGTGCTCCGGGCGCCAGGCTCGCGCCCACTCGCGTCCCGTGGCCTCCCCCTGAGCTCGGCTGGGAGGTCAGATACAGTGTGATGCCCGTCGCTGCTAGCGCCCCGCCTGCGATGAAGCACCAAGTCGAGACTCGAGCAGCGGAGAGTGCGTCGTTGCGTAGCTCCGATCCGCGATCATCGCAGCCAGTGCTGTCGCAATGCCCGTCGGCGTTCGAGGCATTGTTTTTGGATAGTGCGGCGAAGCCAAAGGCGGTACCGAGGCCGAGCCCGACCGCTCCGCCGGCTAGGAGCGCTAGGCTCGTTGGGCGCCACGGCCCAGATTTAGCGGGTTGAGGAGTCGTGTCCAAGTGCGGCGATTCCTGCTGAGCGGCCCGCGGCGCAGGGGCAAGTGCAGGTGCAGGTGGCGTCGGAACCGGATCGAGAATGGGCAAGACCAAGATCTTTTGGTCTCGCTCGTTGAGCAAGGTCACGGTGCTCTTCCACGGCATTCGCCCCGGAGCCTGTGCTTCGAACACGTGGCTTCCGCCGTCCATCGCCAGAGCGACGCCGAGCGACGCACGCTCGAGCTCGATGCCGTCCGCAAGCACGCGGAACCCCGGCAGCGCCAGCAGTTCCGGTGCGACGACCAGTGTCAGTTTCGACGCACGTTCGGCCACCTTTTGCGCTTGATCGCGAGCCGCGGCCACGCGCTCGGCGTGGCCTTCGCGTGTGGCCAAATCGGCCGCAGCTATGTAGCTCCGCCAAGACGTGGCCAGGCGTCCGGCCAGCTCCTGACAATAGGCGAGCGCTAACAGCGTGCCCGATGCCGGGTCTTCGCGTTGACTCTCCTCGAACTTCGGGCACGCTTCTGAGTAGCGCTTGTCGTTGAGCAACGCCCGCCCGCGAAGAAACGACTCGTCCGCCGGGCTAGTGGCGTCTTCCGCCAGTGCACTCCGCGAGTAAAGCATGCCGAGCAACGCCGCCGCCCAAATCGTGATTCTGAGCATCCGAGTCACCTGCCAGTTCAAGTCCGCGTATCGTCTGAGATCCTGTTCGTTGGTTCGTCCCCTTACGTTATTGCGAATGCCGAGGCCGTGCTTGAAGTCACTGCCGATCTGGGCCAAGTCGCCGCGACGAGGTCGATTCTACTCCACATAGCAAAGGGTTAACGACCGGGGCCGAGACTCGCGAGGAGCCGGCCCTCTTGGCCGGGCGCAAGCACAGTCGCTCCGCGCGCGCGGGCACGCCGATCTACTGAAATGGCGCAGGAGAATCTGGCTGAGATTCATCCTCGACTCCTTTTCGGGGCGCTCGATGCGCCAGTGAGCTCTCGCCGACCTTGGTACTCCGACCCGCACCACCTCGTCGATTGCAGAGGCTTACAGTGTCGACCGCCCATTGCATGTTCCGCCGCACTTGAGCAGTCGTCCGGGGGGACCCGGGCGCCGATTCCGGCACGCGAGCAGGCTCGGAGCGACGCCACGATCGTGTTCTTACAGCGAAACAAGCCCGAGCTGCAAACCACACGGGGCCCTCAACGGCGGACGCGAGGACCCGTGGATTGCACCGCGCGCACCTCGACGGTCAGGTCCTCGTCGACCTGACGCCCACGGGGGAGTCCCGAAGCGATCAAGCAGACGAGCGAAACCTTTCCGGCGCAGCCGCTGGGCCTCGCCGTTGTTCACCGATACGCCGCTGAGCGTGCACAGCTCGAACGGCCACTGCGTTGCACGCGGAAGACCCCGCGTGAGGCCGGCACGCAGCGGCGTCCGCGCGGCACGCTGGCGGTCGACTCCAGCACCCAGAAATCTCGCCATCTCGCGATACTTCTTGGCGGCCCGAAGCTTGCTTACCCGCAGAGCTACACGCGTGCGGTCGCAGAGGATGAACATGGTTGCTCGTTCGATGGGTGCTGGTTACTGGTCGGCGAGATCGACACTTGCCTGCACGCGCGGCGCTACCGCGGTCACGTATATCGTGGTGCTGGGCTTGGTTTCGTTGCTCGGTGGCGTGGCATTCGCGGAATTTGGTGAGAGTATCCGCAATGGCGTGCGGGCGGAGGCCAGCGCCGCGGCCAAGGCGAACGGCGACGAGGTTGATGGCCCTGTCGGATCGCTGCCGGCCGAGGTAGCCACTGCCGGAGCGGAGCAGCTCGCCGTGCAAGGGGCGTGGGCCCTCGCGGCGAAGGCCGGCAAGTCCGGCTTCGCTTCCGCGCGACGTACCCGACGTGGCCGCGGCGCGCAGAGTTTCGACGACAAGCGTCCAGCCGGCGGTGACGGCACCAGGGATCGCGAGCCGCCCGCGACACGCAGTCCCGAACCGAACACGACACGCACTCCCGAACCGAATACTACGCGCAGTCCCGATCCGACGCGAGAACCACGTCCGTCGGACACACCGAGGGATCTCGGCACGCCACCCAAGGCTGAGCCTGACGGCACCGCTTGTACGACCGCGGGGTGCCGCCCTGCCACCGGACAATGTTTCGTTGCGGGAACGTTGATTTCGACGCCCCACGGGCTCGTGCCGATCGAGACGATTGCTCCGGGCGATGCCGTTTTCAGTCGCGACGAACAGACCGGCGAGACCTCGGTAGCACGCGTCCTTCAGACCTTCGTGCGGGGCGAAGCTCCGTTGGTTCGAGTACGCGTTGCCGATGATCACGGGCAAGAAGAAGAGATCGTTTCCACGCACGGGCACCCGTTTTTCTCTGTCGCTCGGGGCTGGGTTCGAGCCGACGAACTCACTCGCGACGAACTGCTGCTCGATGCCGCAGGCGGTCCGGTTTGGGCCCTCGCCGTGGACACGGTGAACGAGCCCGCGACGGTTTACAACTTCGAGGTGGCCGGCACGCACTCGTATTTCGTCGGCGCACGCCGGATCTGGGTGCATAACCTGGGCGGCTCGCTGATCCTCGGCCTCACCCTCGACCAAATGAGAGCCCAGCTCGCGAGGCTGCGCGCGGCACCCGGCAGCTCGGCAGGAGCGGCGGAACGAAACAGGCAAATTCGAGATCTAGAGGCACAGATCGCGGCGAGGGTGGCCATGGACCGGGCAACTCCTACACAAGCAGCTCCTACACAAGCACCTGGTACGCGCACTCAGCCACCTCGCGGTGTCAAGAAGGAGTGGCAACCTCCACCACCGAGCGACAGTCGTAGTGGGCGCCCGGCAAGACAACCTGATCACGTCTATCCCGATCAAGGCAGCCTGCCCAGCTACCGCCGTCCCGGCATGGGCAACCCAATTACCACGCAGACGATCCAGCGTGACCAGGGCAATCCATCACGGACCGAGGCGGGCAGCACAATGGCCGTCGATCAGAGCGGAGAAAATCCGCGTGGGCTCAGGAACCTCGGTATCAGTCGCAATCACATCATCGCCGACAGTAGTATTGCTCGCTTGCTGACGGAGGCGCGGAACAACGCGAACACTGACGCCGCGCGCGCCGACGTCGATCGCTTCATCGATGCCTCGCTCGGGCCGGGGCCAGCGGCCGACGAGGCGAAAGCGGCGTTTCGTGATTCGCAAAATAACCGAAAGAAGAATCCGAAGCTGGCGGAGGCCGAACTCGACCGAGTGATCCGAGCGACCTCGACCGGCCCCAGCAACCTGCGTTTCGACGATGCCACGTTGAATAGCCGCATCCTTCACGGCGCCGACTACGAGCTCCAAGAAGGGCGCATGAGCAACTCCGCGGCGCAAATGCGCGAGGCAACTCTCGGCCTCGCTCGTCACGGCGCCGTCTCACGGAAAGCCGCTTTCGACGCCGTTCAGCCCACCATCAAAGTGACGAATGACAACGGTGTCCGGCGCGGCGAATACCAGTCGTCCACCACTACTTCACGGCCCAGCGCCTCCAATCGCTGGGGCGATCTCCAAGATCCCGACACGCTGCGCCCCGCGGGGCCGTCCGACGCCCGTCAGCAGCGCGCCGCGACCGAGCCTCCGCCCCCTCGCAGCCAGCCGAGCTCCCAGATGAACATCGATTCGGACTCTCACGCGGAGATGGATTCCGATCGGGGGGACGATTCCGACTCCGATCGGATGGACACTGAGTCCCAGCCTCCGCGAAAACGATCGCGCCAGTGTGATTGATGCGACTGACGGCGATCGACTGGTCGACTTTGCCACCCACGAGCTTTCGCACTTGGGCACGTGCGCGGCTCCTGAAATTGCCGCGACCGCCTCGGCGTGCCTCTCGAACCAAAAAGCACGGTTCGAATTCGAACTGTAATTTCGGCCGCACAACGCCTTTCTGGGCGGGCTCAACCCGCTCGAGTTCGGGGTACCTTGGGGCGGGCGCGCCCCAACCTCGCCTGCAGGGCCGTCCGGTTCCTGAGCGCCGAGCAGCCTCGCAGCAAACCCATGGTAAGTTGGACGGACCGGTTCGACGGACCTGAAATGGACGCAGAGAGCTACTTTAGCCCACAGCTGGCGCTCATCTGGTGTCTAGCATGGGTCGTTGTCTCCGTCGTGTATCGGCGAGCTCGACACAAACCGACCTTCGTCTTCTTCGACGTTCCTGGCGCGAGATTCATCGAAGTCACCGGTTCCGGATATTCGAATGATCGATGGTGGAGACGGTTCGGCGGGGCGAGATGTTTCTCCCGGAGCTGCTTGCGCTCGAGTACGAGGTTCCACTCGACGACATCCTCAGTGTTGCGGAGCACCCCTGGCTGTTCAAAAAAGCCTGTCGCTTGCGCTTTCGGAATGGCGCGCGGCGCGGCGACGTGACCGTCCTGCTCAGGCAAGCGGACAGCTTTTTGCGTGTCCTACGACAGCTCCGGCCCGCGCTTTGAGTCAACACTCGTAAGCAGCAACCGCCCACGAAAATCACGCGACAAGCAGTCTGCGCCAGACGCTCCGTCGATCCGCTCGCCGCCGGGCAGGGCGATCGCACAAAAGCGAACCGCGGACTTCTCGATTCCGCGGTTCGGTCATTGCGCGCGCCGCTAGGCAGGCCCGACGATGCCGCTCGAGCCGTGCGAGCACTCACCACAGGAGTTCGTGGATGTGTTCGTTTGCATCGCGGTAGGCGACGTGTTGGTGGGGAGCAGCCGCCGTCGCGAAATAGACGGGCCGGTCGACGGCGGGAGGACCGCCGTTCAGCGCTCCCTGACCAACCGAGCTGCTGCCGAGGCCGTACCACATTTCGTGGAGACTCCCATCCGCGGCGCGGTAGATCACATGCTGGCAGTTGTCGGCGGGATTGTAGCCGCCGGACAACTTACCGACTGCAATGGGCGCCTGCGTGAGCGCCGTCAGATCTCGACCGCTGACCGGGGCGTTGTTGACGTAGCTGAGTTCATAGATATGGCCGCTGCTCGCTCGATAGATGAAATGGTTGCTGTCGTCGGCCGGCGTATGCCAGGCAAATGGGTCGTCTGCTGCGAGCGGCGTGCCCGCCACGCCCGACAAGTCGTCCTCCCCGACGTTGCCGCTGCCCCAGTATAGCGTGCGAATGTGGTTGTCCGTGCCCCGGAAAGCGACGATGTTCATGGCGTGGGTCGAGTCGTAGTAGGGCCATGGGTCGCCCGCCGCAGTCTTAGCCCGTGCGGCAGCCGTGAGATCTCCGTTGCCCACTGCACCAGCCCCCTGCCACCAAAGCTCTTGGAGATGGTTGTTGGTGGTCCGGTACACGACGTGGTCGTAGGCATCGTACTGTGAGAACCAACCCGCGGGATCGCTCGCCGCAGCGGGGGCATTGTTGCTGAGCAGGTCGTGCCCGACCGCCCCGAAGTTCCAGTAGAGACTGTGAATCGCACTGTTGGCGCGATAGAGCAACACCACCACGTTCCCCGTGGGCTCGAAGTAAAAGAACGGATTGCCCTGTGCGGCGGGTGCACCTGCGTTGGCGGTGAGGTCGGTTGTGCCAAAGCCAGCGGAATCGCGCCAAACCTCATTCAGATGCCCCGAGCTATCTCGGTAGGCGATCGTGTCGATACCCGCTTTGTCGTTCATGACGATCGCTGTCGGCGCGCTCGCAGCGAATCGCGCGCCGGTGTGAGCGGTGCGGTCGACATGGATCACGTTCGGTACGCTGGCGATTGTGAGATCGATTTCACTCAAGAAAGGTTCAACCGACACGTATTGGCAGCTCGAAATCCCCGTGGCCCAAGACCAACTTTTCTGGTCTGCGGGCATTCCTTCGACGTAGCCCGTAGCATGGCAGGTCGACTGCACGCCGGCGAGGCCACCATCTGCCGCCGTAGCGACGGTTGGCCCGCCGCTATCGCCGCCATGGCCCACTTGGCTCGAAGCGTTCATGGTGAGTTCGTAGCCGGTCGAGGAAATGCGAGATGGTGAAAATGTCGCCGTGCGATAGGTGCCCAAACCCGTGGCCGGCGTCGGTTTGTTTCCCCAGACGCCCGAGGCGAACGTAGAAAATCCCTGACCGGACTGCGTGACCGCGTCTTTGGTCGTCAAGCGGCGGCGGAGGATCGGCTGGGTAGGGACGTCTCCCAAATCACCTGCCCCCAGATGGATCAGGATGAGGTCTCTGGTTGGAGTTTTGGCATTGACCGCAAACTCATAATACTCCGTGGCCGTGGCGACGCTCGATGTCCAAGCTGCGCTAATGGTTATTTTACTCGCGGGACGGAGTGGAGACGTAATCCCGTCGGTCGCCACGCAGTGACGGGCCGTGATTACCCAGTGACGATTGAGCAAGGTTCCGCTGCAGCCGCTGCTGATTTTGATGAGCCCGCGTTGCTTTTGGCTGGCGGCGCTCAGCGTCGTGCCATTCGCTATTCGATCTTGAATTTGGTAGGCGTCCTCCTCGGGCGTGTAGTCGGAGGCGCTGCAGCCAGTCCCGAACAATACTGGTGTGAACGTTGCCCACGCGATCAGCTTGCGACAGAGCATGATTTTCCCTTCGAGCCCGTGGCTCGTTTGCTGAGGATCGATCTCGAGAGGAGACGCCGAACACCGAGTTCGAGGGCCCTCTTTGGAAGTGACTCTGGTGCAACGCGCATGCCGCCACGGATCGCGCGCAGGCGTTTCTGCTTGCGAGGACTCCGCTGCCTTGGAAATGGCTGGTTTTCTCAGCAACGATGGCTAGCCGCGCTTCCCAGCAAAGTCCCAGCAAGCCGGGAGTGGGCTGCCACTGGTCGGCCACTGGCCGGCCAACGCGGAGCCGACTCTCCTTTGCTCACGAGTCCGGGATTCGTTTTTTTCGTCCCTTGCTGTCGGTTGGCTGCTAGTTGCCGTGTGTCGTCGCGTTCCCTAGCAGCGCCACTGGTCGCAGTGACACGAGTCGTGTGTTGGTGCGTTTGGTGTCGCCAATCGTACAGCCCGAATACGATTGAAAGTGGAGACCTGAGTCGCAGCGCGTGAAGGAAAGGGCGAAGTCGCGCGAATAGAGGCAGCGGCGAGTCAAAGCGCCGAACCTCCCGGATCGACCTATGCCAATTTCTCTCCGCGCCGCGTGCGTCATGCTCGCGGTGTTGCTCACGTGGCCCCTGTCCGCGGCAGCCGAAGATTTGTCCATGCTGACCCCGCCCGTGCCCGAAGGAAGCACGGACGTGCCGTATCCGCCTGGCGCGGAGGGCGACGCGCGCGTGGTGCTGGAGCTGATCGTCGCCAAGGACGGCTCGGTGTCGAGCGCGACTGCAGTCGAGGGCGCCGAGCCGTTTGCCGAACACGCTCGCCGCGCGGTCCTCGGCTGGCACTTCGTTCCGGCACAACGCGGCAACGTGCCAATCGTCGCGCGTATTCGCGTGCAAATTTTTTTCGATCATCCGACGAGCCAGCAGCCGGCTACGGCGCCGCCACCCGCGCCGTCCGCTTCCAGCGCAGCGGAAGCGCCCGCTTCCGCCGTGCCGACCGTGCCGCCCGCCACACCGGAACCTCCGGTCGAGATTACCGTCAGCGGAGTTCGCCGCGAGGTCGGTCAGTTGCAGCTCTCCGCCGAAGAAGTACGCGAAATGCCGGGAGCATTCGGCGACGCATTCCGAGCCGTCGAAGCATTGCCAGGGCTCACGCCACTCGTCAGCGGGATCGCCTATTTTTATGTGCGGGGCGCGCCACCCAACAACAGCGGCTACTACGTCGACGGGGTCAAGATCCCGCTTTTGTTTCATCTGGGACTTGGACAGGGAGTCATTCATCCGGGGCTGATCGATCACGTCGACTTGTTTCCTAGCGCCGCGCCTGCGCGTTACGGCGGCTCCGCGGGTGGCATCGTCGTGGGCCAGACACGCGAGCCGGCTCGTGCGCCGCACGGCGAGCTCAACCTGCGCTTGGTCGATGCAGGAGCGTTGCTCGAAACGCCGTTCGGCGATGGACGCGGCAGCGTGCTCGTCGCCGGTCGTTACGGTTACCCGGCAGCCATTCTCCGCGCGGTGAGCCCAGATATCGCGATCGGCTACTGGGACTACCAGACTCGCGCCACCTGGCAGCTCACGAAGCGCGATACCCTCGGTCTCTTCGCGTTCGGAAGTCATGACTACTGGGCGAGCCGATCACCGTCCGGCGATCCGGCAGCCCGTGCGCAATTGGTCGAACAATTCGTGTCCGACTTTCATCGGCTGGATCTTCGCTACGATCACGCGACAACCGGGGGCAACCTGCGGCTTGCGCTGACGGGCGGGTACACTTCGCAGGGAGCCGCGCCAACCTACGTCAAAGACGATTCGTTGGGCTTGCGTCTCGAGTTCGATCAGCGGCTCTCCGAGTCCGTGCGTCTGCGCGCCGGGACGGACACGCAGTTCGCCAAGTACTACATGCGCATCACGGCGACTGGTCCGGGTGAACCCACGGTCCCTGCTGGCGCAGATCCACCCCCAACCAACCTGAGCGCCGCCGTACACACCGATCTGGTGCTGCGCTTGAGTCCACGGGTCGAACTCGTGCCCGGTCTTCGCGCGGAGGTGTTCGTGTCGTCGCGCGAAAACGAAGCGCCCGTTACGGGGCGCAGCGAAACTGTCGTCCCAGCACTGAGCCCACGGCTCTCTGCGCGAACCGCCATCACGCGTGGCGTCGCCTGGCTTTCGAACCTCGGCCTCTCGCATCAATATCCGAGTCTGCGCGTGGGCAACGTTCCCGCGCCGCTGCTGACCGTTCCCGGCTTTCCTTTCGGAGTGCAGCGGCTGCAGACCGCGGCTCAAGCGAGCACCGGCTTCGAGCTCGCCCTGCCGGCGCAGCTGGTCGTCACGACTACCGGTTTTTTTACGCACTTCTCCGGCCTCACCGATTTGACCGCCGCGTGTTTCCAAGACGAGCCGGCCTTCATGGCTCCGATCTCCCCTCCGCCTGGGATGGTCGCGGCACCCTACGTTTGTCCCAATAACCAGCCGGTTTCTGGCCAGGCTTTCGGTTTGGAGCTGCTGCTGCGCGCTCCCTTGTCGAACCGCCTGAGCGGGTGGCTTTCATATACGCTTTCGCGCAGCACTCGCGAAGCGCATTTCGCCACGCGCAGCGGCGGCCAGACGCTCGCGACAGTGCCG
>DASSMT010000161.1:0-35786 GCA_035688655.1 Polyangiaceae bacterium
ACAGAGCGGCCGCCGAACGCGCAGCGACGCTTTTCCGCCCCAGTGCGCGCCGAGCGCCAAGCCGGTCATGAACGCCGCGAGTCCCGCGCTGACGGCGTACGCAGTCGAACCGACGATGTAACTCAGGTACTTGGAGAAACACAGCTGATCGATCAGGCCCGTTGCTCCGGACAGCACGAACAGCGCGAGGGTGAGCGCAAACGGCGGCGCCTGCGCGGCGCTCGCTCCGGGAACGGAACGACGATCGATCGAGGCTGGGGGCGCGTGTGCTTGCAAGGGCTCGGCACCCTATTGCGCCTTTGCCCCGCTGGCGAGTCGCCTGCTCGTGCGCCGCCCGAGTGTGGCCGAAATGCGCAGGATTTTGGCTCGTTGCGCAGCATTCGATCTGCCACGCTTGAGTTCGCCATGACGACTCACAACGCCTCGGTTCGCCGCTTTGCCGACAATCCGATCCTGATCCCGAGTCAGCTCCAACCCTCGCGACCGGACTTCGAAGTCGTGGGAGTTTTCAACCCGGGTGCGATTCGCCTGGCCAACGAGACCGTGCTCTTGCTGCGTGTGGCCGAAGCACCGCTCGCGGTGTCGTCCAATCATGTCGCGGCGCCGATCTACGATCCCGCGAGCAAACGAATCGAGCTCCGTACCTGGAGCCGCGATACTCCGGGTCTGAATCTCGACGATAGCCGGCTGCTGGTGGTCGGCCGCGACACGTACCTGACCTCGATCTCGCACTTTCGACGCGCCCGCTCGCGAGACGGGCTGCATTTCGAAGTCGAGTCCGAACCGGTGTTTTCAGCCGAAGACGCGCTCGAAGCGTTCGGCGTGGAGGACCCGCGGATCACCCGCATTGGTGATACCTATTGGGTCAATTACACCGCAGTTTCTGGGGCGGGGATCGCGACCGGTCTCGCGTCGAGCCGCGATCTGCGGCACTTCGAACGTCACGGGATCATCTTTTCACCGCCCAATCGCGACGTGACCATCTTCCCGGAGCAGCTTCACGGTCGCTACTGGGCGCTGCATCGTCCGATGCCCGAAGACATCGGACGACCAGCAATTTGGCTGGCCTCTTCACCGGACTTGCGAAATTGGGGGGAGCACCGCTTGCTCGCCTCGGCGCGACCCGGCATGTGGGACGACCTCAAAGTGGGCGGTGGCGCGGTGCCATTTCGAGTCCAGGTCCGTGGTCGCGCAGCTTGGCTGTGCGTGTATCACGGCGTCACTGCTTCGCCGCTCACGTACTCGCTCGGCGCGTTGTTGCTCGACTACGAAGATCCGAGTCGCGTGCTCGGACGTTCGCATTCGCCGATCTTGCTTCCAGAAGCGCCCTACGAGCTGAACGGTTTCTTCGCCAACGTCGTGTTCAGCTGCGGACTCGTCGCGGAGGGCGACTTGGTACGCATCTACTACGGCGCGTCCGACGGCGTGACGTGCGTCGCGGATCTCTCGCTGGCAGCGATCATGGCCGGCATCGCTTAGTTCTCGAGCCAGGCTCGTTCAGCGCGGGCGCGGCCCAGCCAAGACTTCGAGAATGAATTCGAGCAGATCTTTGGCGAAGCTACTCTGACCGCTGATGGCGAGCGAGTCGAAAGCCAGCGACGGTGAAGAGGGGCGCGTCGCGTCCCGCTCGTGTGCACGGGCCTCGCGCTGTCGTGCCTGCTCGCGTGCCCGCTCGCGCACGAGCCCGCCGCTCTTCACGAAAGCCAGCACCTGCGGCAGCTCGCCCGGGTCGAACCAGGTGCCGTGGCGCGCGCACACATCGACGATCACCCCGCTCGCGCCGCCGAAGTTCTTGCGGTTCATCGGCTGCTGACACACCGCGCACGGGCGGTAGCGCACGCGTTCGACTTGGGCTTTGGTTGGCCGTTGGTAGGGGCCGTCCGGAAAGGCTTGCCCGGTCTGCTCGTAGTTTTCGAGCAGACTGCGCAGCAGCGCGTGTTCCACGAATTGCCCGCCGCACTTGCGGCAATTGAGCAGGCTGCCGGCGGGCTCGACGATCAGCTCGAGCGGGCTTTGGCAATCCGAGCACAGCCTGTCGTGCAGCGCCGATTCGACGATCAGCCCGAGCTCTGCACCGCAGCCCGAGCAGTGCTGGGCCCGCGCCATGTTCATCTGAAAGCAGCGGCTGCAGCGGACGGTGGCGATGCCGGCGCCGCAGTAACGACAGCTGAAATCACCGCCGTGTGCGGGCGCGCCGCACACGGCGCATTCGAAGGTCGGTGCCTCGGGCGGCATGGCCCGTCAGTTGATGTGGAGGCACTTCCCTTGGACGCAGATCTCGCCAGCGCTGCAGGTGCCGCAGCTCTCGATCTTGTCGCCGCAGCCGTCGGCGGCAGGGCCGCATTCGATGTTCTGCGCGCCGCAGGTCAGCGGCACGCAAGAAGTGGTGCCTTTGCCGCACTTATTCGGCACGGGCGGGTTGCCCGCACCGCAGGTCTCACCGTTCTTGCACTCACCGCAAGCGATCAGCCCACCGCAGCCGTCCGGTGCATAACCGCAATCTTGGCCCGCTGGGCACTCGGTTGCGGGCTTGCAGGTCTCCGGTGGCGGCACGCACGAGCCGAGATCGAAGATCATGTACTCGAGCAGCTTCTCTTGGGCAGTCATGGCCGTGAGGCAGTAGCCGCTCGTGCACTTGCCGCCGGTGCCACATTGAGAGTCCGCCGTGCAGACCTTGCCGCATTGGGCCGGGAAGATCTTGTCCTGCTCGTCCGCGTCTTCGACGTGGAAATCGCTGAACAGCACGCGGCCGCACTGCAGCTTGGGCGGGTTGCTGGTCAGGTCCTCCACTAGGTTGACCGGCGTGTTGTAGGTGAAGTGTAACGGCACCTTCGTGCCGCTGTAGTCAGTTCCACCGCAAGTTTGCGAGACGCAGTTGTTGGTGCCTCCGCAATCGGTGTTCACGGTGCAGGTCTTGAAGTTCGGGTCGTTCCTGCACACCTTGGCCGCGCAGGCGGTGCTGGCGCAGCTGGCCCCGCTGACCGAGCACACCTTGGTGTTGGTGCCGTCGCGGTACAGCCACTGCTGAGTCTTGCCCGGGACCGCCGAGATCGAATCGGAGTCGTGGCGGACCACGTTCACCGAAATGGTGCCGGAACCTGGGGTAGAAGCGTTGACGGCTTCCAGCCAACCCTGGAATGCATTGCCTTTCGGATTGCTGGTCAGGTCGATGTGGCCCACCGCGGAGGCCGGCTTGTCACCTTCATCCCTGTGCCACTTTGCGACCTCACTCCAGTTGTCTGCGACGCCAGCCTGCGCCGTGTTTTGGTCGTTCTTGGTCAGCCAGGCGTAACTGTAGTGAGTGGCGAACACGCGGCCACCGGCAGCGGCGTAGTTGCGCATCGCCGCCATGTCAGCAGCCTTCTGCGCATACTCTCCACCCTGGCAGGCCAAGATGGTCATGTCGTAGTTGTTGATCACCGGCTGCTTGCTGGTCGCGTCGGTCGCAAATAGCGCGCTTTGCTTGGGCGTGCTGTTGTCGATCTTCTGCCCATAGGCGCCGTTGGTGTCGGTGTCGCCCGTGCCGAGGTAGAACTGAACGCGGCCAGTGCCGCCCGGGTTCGTGAACTCCGAGCCGTCGATACCCATCTTGCGCAAGACGCACTCGAGCGAGTCGACCTTGCCCGTGACCATCGCGATCAGGGGGATGTTGCCCTCCGACTGCTTGCTCGGCATGCGCAGGGTCTTGTCCACGATCGGGGTTTCGGCGCAGGGCGTGTCGACGTCGACCTTGAACACGCGACGCCAGCGGCCGAGCTGAATCACCAGCGTGAGGTCTTTGCCTACGGGAACGTTCTTCAGCGTGAAGCTGCCGTCGACGTCCGTGTAGGTGCCGGCTTGATCGCCCTCGGACAAGAGCGGCGAGCCCGCTGCGGTCGCGCCGCACACGTCACAGGTGATGCCGGCCGGGAACGACTTCAAATTCGGATCGGCCGGGTTGTTCGCGATGTACACGAACACGTGATAGAGCGGGTTGTTGCCAGCGGGGTCATAGACTTTGCCCTTGAGGCTCGTGGTCTTGACCGGCTGGGTCGAGCAATCCGGCACCTGTTCGCACGCGCCCTTGCAGCCGCACTCGCCCGGCTTGCCGCCGCCGCCGCAGGTCCAACCCAAGATCGGACAGGTGTTCGGTCCGCAGTCGAGCTTGCCGCCGCAGGTATCGCCCGCGGGGCCGCAGGTGAAGCCGAGGTCGTCGCACGTCTTCGGCACGCACACCGGGCAATCCGGACCGGAGCAGGCGCCCCCTTGTCCGATGGTGCCGGTGCCGCAGCGGTTCGGGCCATCGCCGCCGCAGAACTCACCCTTGCTGCAATCACCGCACTGGATCACTCCGCCGCAAACCGTGTCCGTGACGAAGCCGCAGTTGGCCTTCAAATCTGCACAGGTGGACTGACACCCGTTCGACGACATACCGCCGTCGCCGCCGTCGCCGATGATGTCGAAGCCACCGCCGTTGTTCGAACCTCCACCGGTCGCCCCGGTGCCGCCACCGACGCTCGCGTCGAGATCGCCATTGCCGTTGATCACCTCCGGCTTGCTGCCGCAACCGGTCGCTACGCCAAAGGTTGCAAAAACGACGAATAGAATCGAGCCAAGCCAGGTTCTCATACGGTTTTCCTCAGCGTTCGAAGAGTTGCGCGCCCCGCGCCCCCTTCGAACAATCGTAAACAATACTGCCTGCAAAATCGGCGTCGAGCAACGAATCCGGGCGCGATCGCGCAATCGAACTCTGACTCCGCCTTCGGTTCGTCCACATGCGGAGACCGCGTACGGAGTGACACCGACATGGGTCGGTGGATCGATGCGGACGGCCGTCCCCGATGTAAGCGAAATTGATTTCAGCTCAGTTGGACGAGCGTGTGCGTTCCGGCGGGCTCGTCGACGCTCGAGCCATCCCACCGGGTGACAACCAGCGCGTGGAGGTCAACGGTCGCGGCACTCGCGCAAGGAGTGGACGCGGGATGGCCCCCCGGCACGAGTTTGCGGTTAGGCCGCTTTCACTGCGGATTCCAGCCGCCGAGCACGGTCGCTTTGTCGCGCAGGTTGGCCGCTTGGCTGGCCGAGAGCTGTTTCGACGCTCGATCCCGGCCAGCGACGTCGAGCAAGGCGCCTTGCGCGTCGGTGCTTTGATACTCCCAGAAGCGCAGCTGATCGGTCGCGGAGGTCCCGGTGGGGGTGATGGTCCAACCCTTGGCTGCGATCGCCGAGCTCATCTGGCAGTTCAGGAATGCCACGTTGCTCGCGGGGTAGACGGTCGCGTCGATGCGCGCGAGCACTTGTCCCGTGACCGTGGCGTCGGCAGTGATTTTCGAATCGACGAAAACATAGCCATAGCCAGCCGCGCCATTTCGCGCTTGGACGATTGCCCCCGCTCGGCCGACGGTCTTGATCTCACAGCGATCGAAATAGGTCGGGCCCGTACCCCACACGAAATCGACGTTGCCCTCCAAGTAAGAGTTGACGACGTACACCGAGCCGCCCGTGAGCAAGGTGTCTTGCAGGCTCTTCAAGTTGACGTCACGCACGGTAACACGCTCGGCTTGCACCCGGAGCGCCTCGGCCTGGCCGCCACCCTGCGGGGTGGTGTTGTAGAGGGTGAGATTTTGGATCGTGAGATCGCTCGTGCCGTTGGCGAAGAACAGCGGCCGGCCCGAGGTCCCGCCGTTCAAATTTTCGTTGTTCGGATAGCGAATGACCGTGGTCGCGCGATCGGCACCGCGCAGCGTGAGGTTCTTCTTGTTCGAAAGCAAGAGCAACTCGTAATAGTTGCCGCTCGCAACGGTGATTGTCCGCGCGCTGGAATCGTTGCTGGGCAGAGCATCGAACGCGCCCTGGACCGTGCAGAACCCGCCGTTACCCGTGCGATTGACGGCCATGCTCGCAGACGCCGCGGGAACCGCCCCCGTACTGAAGCTCCACGCTGCTCGCTCGCTCACCGTGCCGATCGCCTTTTTTTGCGCATCCACGAAGGTACCGGCGCTGACGCTGACGAAATAGCTCGTGTTCGCGCTGAGCTTGTGGCTCCTGAAATAGATTACCGCGCTCGTCCCTTCGATGAACACCGGGCGGACCAGGTTCTTCGTCTGCCCGCCGATCGTGTCGCTGTAGCTCGCGGCGGCGATGTCGATTTGATCCACCGCCGTATTCGGGTTCTGAGTCGAGTAAATGGCGATCGTGCCCTTGCTGCCGATGCTGGGTGCGGTCGCGAACGTCATCGTCAACGGCACATCGACACAGACTCCGCTAGCGCCCGGCTTTGGAAAGAGACTCGTGACCGAGGGAGGCAGCGGGGCATCGCTGCCCCCGCCACTGCCCCCCGCACTCCCGCCTGGATTGCCGCCGCCCGGATTGCCGCCGCCCGGATTGCCGCCGCCGCTGTCGCTCTCGGAGCCGCTCGGCGCTCCCCCGTAACTCGTGGAGCCCGACGCGGCGGAGTTCTGCCCGGCGCTCGCCCCAGCAGCTGGACCAGGGTTGCCACCCGATCCCGTGACCTGGCTCCTCCCGCCGGCCGCCGGCGAGCCTGCGGCCGCGACTCCGCCGCTCGAGGTTCCCGAGTGCGCGCCGGTTTGCTCCGCGGGCAGGGCGGCACCGCCGCCACACGCGGCAAACACGAGCGCCGCACCGCCAACCTTCAACCACTCGACGTGGAACACCACTCGACTTTGCATTTTGCAGATGCCTCGGTCTTCACCGCGCGGCGCTGATCCGCCGCATTGGGTCTAGTCGGGCGAACCACATCGCGCCAGTCACGGAAAACCGTCGGCTGGCGCGAGAAGTTTCCGCTGCAATCGTGGCGCCGAGTAGCACCGGCTGCGCGCGAGTGCCTTTTTGATTTTGCATTGATGTGGTGCACCACAGCGCGCGACGAGGCGCAGCGCAGAGCGGAGAAGAGCCGCACGCCTTTGGTGATTCTTTCGGCGCGACGCACGCGGCTTTTGTTTGATCGATCGGGGTCAGTAGGCACATGCTAGCGACGTGGTACACACGGGGAGAATCGCCGAGAGTAAGCTGGCTCAGCCGTCGTTCGCGCAGAATTGCGCGAGCGAAATTGCCTCGCCTCGCGCGTTGATTCGCGGAGGTTTCGCGGTCCGCGCCTTCGCCTGCCTGTGGCTCGCCAGCACGCTGCTCGTCTCGGCCTGCGCAAAGAACGATGACGGTAGCAGGCCGAGCCAAATCTCGGTCGGCGGCCGGCCCAGCATTCCCAGCGGTGGTTCTGGCGGCACGCTGGTCAGCGCGGGCGGTTTCTTTTCCTCGGGAGGCGTTCCGGACATCAACACTCCGGCTGAAGAGTGCCCGACCAGAACTTGCGCGGAGCTCGGCTGGGAGTGCGGGTACACCGTCGACAAGTGCAACCACGTGCTCGATTGTTCGAAGGAAGGGCGCAGCTGCAGCAACAGCCAGGTGTGCATCGGCGGCGTCGACAGCCCGACGAAGTGCGTGGCCGGTGGCGGAGTTGCCTGTGAACTGTGCGGTGCAATCCCGGATTGCAGCAACGGCGCAGTGACTCATCTGACCGGCCGTGTGATCACCCCAGGCCGTGACGACGCCAATACCGGCAATCAGGTCGGGGTGCCGAACGCCATCGTCTACATCCTGCAGACCAACAAGCTGGAAGACGTGCCGACCATCACCGCGGGGATCCCGGCAGGCGGCAACAGCTGTGATCGCTGTGAAGACCAAGATTTCGGGCGCGTTTTGAACGGAACGGTGACCGACGCCACCGGTCACTTCAAGCTCGATGAATTCATCCCGATCGAATCGGAGTTCATCCTGGTGGTGAAAGCGGGCCGTTTCCGGCGCGCGACGAAGGTCACCCTGCCGCGCTCGGCAGCCTGCCAAACCACGGACCTGCCCACGACCTTGCCCGACAACCCCACGCGCCTGCCGCGCTCGATGTCCGATGGCAGCGCGGTCAACATCCCGCGCATCGCGGTGACGACCGGACAGGTAGACGCGATCGAATGCGTGCTGTCCAAGATGGGCATCGCGACGAACGAGTTCAGCAATCCGGCCAACCCGGTGTCCTCCGGCCCCGCTCGCATCAATCTTTATCGAGGCGGCCCGAAGGCGACCCCGAGGGGCGCGAGCTTGAACGCGATGACCCCCCACGACTCGACCCTATACGGGAGCGCGGCGCAGCTCGAGAGCTACGACATCTTGGTCTCCGATTGCGAAGGCACCGACTGGGACGAAGGCGGCGAGGAGCGCATGCAGAACGGCGCGAACGTTCGCCACTTCGTGAACCGCGGCGGGCGCATGTTCGCCAGTCACCTGAGCTTCAGCTGGTTGAACGGCAATGGCACTCAAGCCTACGCCGCGGGCACCGCGACGGAGACCGGGCTGGATCCAGCCGCGACCTGGACCTCGACGCTCGACGCGGCAGCGACCGGCCTCGGCGCCATCTCTCAGATGCGCCCGAACACGGCCCCGCGCATTCAGAACTTCGTTGATTGGATGATCAACGAGCAGATCACGAGCGCACCCAATTACACCTTCAACATCAACGAGCCGCGCAGCATGAGTACGGGGCTCGGCAGCAACACTGAAGAGTTCGTCTACCTGCAAAACGGGACGAAGCGAACCCAGCAGTTCTCCTTCAACACGCCGTACGGTTCGCCCAAAGATGCCGTGTGCGGGCGCGTCGCGTACAGCGGGTTCCACGTGGCGGTGGCGTCGGACGGCGGAGGCGGCAGCGGCGGCGCGCCCGGAGCCGGCGGATCAGGCGGCAGTGGTGGAGGCGTTCAGATCCCACCCATCGGCGGCGGCACCCCGTTCGCCAATGCCGTGTTCCCCGAGCATTGTAAGGGTGATCTGACGAAACAAGAGAAGGTCCTCCTCTATATGCTGTTCGATCTCGGTGCGTGCATCGGCGTCATTCCGCCTCCGAAGTGCGATCCGGCCACCTGCGGCAGCAGGGACTGCGGCATGAAACCGGATGGCTGCGGTAAGCTGCTCGATTGCGGCGCGTGCAGCATTCCGTAGCTTTTCCGTCAACTCGAATCGAAGCAAGAACGTACAAGCCTGTCTGCTGTTCGACGCGGCCTCCAGCCGCGGCTGTCGGGCATGAGCATTTTTACACGAGGGCTCGCGGTCTCCCGGCGAATTGCCGAGGAAAGCAGCGCGCGAAAGGATAGCGGACCTCAGAAGCGCGAGCGATGAGTGAGGCGCGCTTGCGGGAGCCTTGATCCCATACCCAGGATCGGTTACGCGATCGAGTCATCGGACGCGAGTGGTGGCGCGCACGGTGAAATAGAGGTAGGGAACCGCGACGTCTTGTGCCGAAAGCAGGGAGATGACTCGCACACTTGGCCCTTGGTTATCGGGCATTGCAATAGGTCTTTTTTGGGTAAACGCCGCCATCGCCGAGCCCTCTGCGGCGGACCGAGCCACCGCTCGCTCACTGGCCAGCGAGGGATATTGGGCCCTCCACGACAAGCGCTACGCGGAAGCCGCGGATCGCTTCAGTCGCGCGGATGCCCTGGTCCATGCGCCCACCTTGACCCTCGACTGGGCTCGCAGTCTGGTCGGCTTGGGCCAGTTCGTCGAAGCGCAAGAACGCTATGAGCTGATCCTTCGCGAAGGCGTCGACGCCAAAGCTCCGCCGTCCTGGCAGCGCGCCTTGTCCGATGCGAAGGCGGAGCTCGCCGCGCTCAGGCCCCGTCTTTCATGGGTGACGATCAGCGTGGCTGGCGGGAACGACGCACAGGTCAGTGTCGATGGCGTGGCTGTGCCGCCGGCCGCGGTCGGCGTGGCGCGCGCGATCAATCCGGGCGCGCATGAGTTTGCCGCGAGCGCAAAGGGCTATCTGAGCAACCGCCAGACCGTGAGCCTTGCCGAAGGTGAAGAGAAATCGGTCGCACTCGAACTGCAGGTCGATCCGAATCAACAGGCCACTCCAACGGAAGTTTCACCCAAACCTGCGCAAGCCGCCGCCGAGCCCCCGGCGCGACAGCACAATCGGACTCCCGCTTATGTCGCGTTCGGGGTTGCAGGCGCCGGCCTCGTAGTCGGCGGAGTCACGGGAATCTTGGCGCTCAACAAGCGGTCCAAGCTCGAGCACTGTAACACTCCCGAATTTCCGGATGTCTGCCCGCCGGAGTACAGCGATACGCTCGATGCGTACCACACCCTTGGCATCGCTTCCGGCGCGGGGTTCATCGTTGGAGCCGCCGGCATCATCACCGGGGTCAGCCTGTGGTTGCTCGACAATAAGTCCGCGGCGCCTGCTCGGGGACTCGTGGTTCGCCCTTACGTGGGTCTCGGCAGTGTCGGCGCAGTGGGGAGGTTCTGATGACCGCGTTCGTGCGCTGGCTGCGCCTTCTGATCCTCTCGTTGAGCGTTGCACTGCCGACGCTCGGCTGCCAATTGCTGTTCGGCGACTTCAAGATCGGGGAACGAGCACGCAACGGTGAAGGCGGGCAGGGCTCGAGCGGCGAAAGTGCCGGCGCGGGCGTCCCTGGCTCCCCGGGTGGGGGTGCCGGCAGCGGTCAACCCAGCGGGCCGCTCGTCGTCGTTCCCACGAGTGACCTGTTTACGAGCGACAACGGCGCTTTCGCCAGATTCTACGTGTCCCTTTCGCAGAAGCCCACGGCCTCGGTGAGCGTCCCGATTCGCAGCACGAATACCAAGGAAGGCGACGTCAGCCCAGACACGCTCTCTTTCACGCAGGATAACTGGAACGCGCCGCAACCGGTCACCGTGACCGGGGCCCATGATCCGCAGGTGGGCAATCAGCTTTACACAGTAAAGGTCGGTCCAGCGAAGAGTGACGACAAATTCTTCGACGGCGCTCTGACCGAGGTCTCGATTACGAACATCGACAACGACGGCCCGGGCTTCTTCGTCACACCCACGCGTGGGCTCGTGACCACCGAGGCCGGCGGAGAGGCCCATTTCACGGTGGTGCTCAACTCCGCTCCGCAGGCGGACGTGATCATCAGCCTCAGCAGTAGTGACAGCACCATCGGCAAGGTCACCCCCGCCAGCTTGACGTTCACCCCCGCCAACTGGATGGGCCCCCAAACGGTCACCGTGACTGGCGTCGATAACGTCAAGCCCGACGGTGACCAGACGTACCAGATCCAGGTCGGACCCTTGATGAGCGACGACAAAGCCTACGAGAACTTGTCCACGCAAACCGTGTTCGTCACCAATCAGGACAACGACAAGCCGGGGCTGATTGTCGTGCTTTCGGAAGGAATCGATCCGAGCGACCCCACTCGGCTTCGCACCAGCGAAGCGGGCGAAACAGCGACCTTCAAGGTAGCGCTGAATCAAAAGCCCATGAACGAGGTGACCATTCAGGTCGAGAGTAACTCCAGCGAAGGCAAGGCCAGTCCGGACACACTCACTTTTACACCCGCGAATTGGGCCATCCCACAGACGGTAACCGTCGTCGGTGTGGACAACGATACCGTCGCTGACGGCAACCAGCCGTATCAGATCAAGCTCGGCCCGATCAGCGGCGGCGACCCGGCATTCGGCCAGCTCTCCGCGGCGGATCTGCCGTCCGTAAACGTGATCAACGTCGACAACGACAGCGCAAACTTCGCGGTGACCCTGCTCACCGGCATCGATCCCAATGATGCCAGTCAGTTGCTCACCGGTGAAAATGGCGCCTCTGCTAAGTTCTCGGTGGCGCTCACCTCGAAACCATCGGGAACGGTGCGGTTCCTGGTCAGCAGCACCAATAGCAATGAGGGCACCGTCAGTCCCGGCCAGCTGGATTTCACGGACAGTTGGAACACCGCCCAAGTCGTCACCGTGACCGGCGTCAACGACGACAACACGAAAGATGGCAATATTCTGTACGCCGTGCGGGTCAGCGTCCTCATGGCGGACGACCCCAATTATCAAAAGCTCAGCCCGGTCGACATCAAAGTCGTGAACGTCGACGATGACGTGGCCGGAATCACGCCGCCCAAACTCCTGTCCGGCATCGACAGCGGCAACAAGCTAATCACTACCGAAAACGGCGGCACGGCGACGTTCTCGATCGCACTCACCTCGAAACCCAAAGCGGACGTCACGGTGCCAGTCATGAGCAGCAATACGGCGGAGGGCAAAGTCATGCCCGTGACGCTGACGTTCACTCCCGTCAACTACATGACGGCTCAAGTCGTCACCGTGACCGGCCAAAACGACTCCAAAGTAGACGGCAACCAAGCCTACACGGTCACAGTCGGGCCCTCGAAGAGTCCGGGCGACGCGAACTACGAGGGGCTGAGCCAGACGGTCAAAGTGACCAACCAAGACGACGATTCGGCATACATCGTCCCGACGCCGGGCTACTCCGGGACGACCACCGAAAAGGGCGGTACGGCCACCTTCGGCATCACGCTGCACTCGCAGCCGACCGACAACGTGACGCTGACCTTCGCGAGCTCCAACACCAGCGAAGGCAAAGTGGCTCCGATGAGCTTGCTGTTTACCCCCAGCAATTGGTCCCAGTCACAGAACATCACCGTCACCGGCGTGGATGACGACAAGGACGATGGTGACGTGTCCTACACGATTGCAGTGAAGGGCACCGGCACCATGGACAAGGATTACCAGTACGCCGCGACCACGCTCACGCTCACCAACACGAACGACGACAAGGCCGGCCTGAAAGTCACCGCGGCCGCCAATCTGCAGACCACGGAAGCCGGCGGCAAGGTCACGTTCACGGTCGCTCTCAACTCGCAGCCCGCGGCCGACGTCAAAATCGCAGTCACGAGCAGCAACGTCAACGAGGGCACGGTTGCGCCCGCGTCACTCACGTTCACCGCGAACAATTGGTCGAGCACACAAACCGTGACTGTCACCGGCGTGGACGAGAGTGTTGCCGACGGCAATCAGACGTTCACCGTCTCCCTCAAAGCCTCAGGAAGCGACACCAAATATGCGCAGCTCGCCGCGAGCACCGTCTCGATCGTCAACAAGGACGACGACAAGGTCGGCATCACCGTAGCGCCCACGAGCTGCGCGACCACCCCGGGGACGAGCGAGATGTTTACTGTCGTACTCAAATCGCAACCGCTCGGCCCCGTGAGCATTGCGCTCTCCAGCGACAACACCAACGAAGGCAAAGTTACGCCAGCCACGCTCAGCTTCACGGCCGCGAATTGGAACAACGCCCAAACGGTCACTGTCACCGGTGTGGATGACGGCACCACGGACACCATGACGACCTACAAGATCGTGACCGCCGCCGCCGTCAGTGCCATGGACTCCAACTACAACGGCTTCAACGCGGACGACGTCGCTTGCGTGAACACGACCCCGCCCGCGCCCGCGCCCGGGCCTTGAGCCGGCCGCGAGCGCGAAGCGTCGTCCTCGAGAGACCGCTAGGTCCCGGCTGCTTTACTCGTCGGATTTTCCGAGATCGATCTTCGTATACAGCGCTGCCCAAGGCATGAACCAAATGATGAGCACGGGAAGTGCCAAGAACGCTGCAACAATCAGCAGCAGCGAGAGAGGGGCGCTGAAGGCCAGCATCACGGCGAGCGAGAAAAACAACCCGGCCGTGAAAAAGCTCGAAAATACGAGCGGCGACAGCCAGAACGTCAGCCAGTCACCGCGCCGTGCTGCGTTGCGTAGGCTGTCGATGTTCATGTCGAGTTGCACTTCCACGCCGACGGCCTTGCTTCGCGTTGCCCATTCCAGCTCCACGGCGTCCGCTCGCGCTGGCTCGGAATAAGCGACGCGAGCCGCCTCTTCAGGGCTGAGACGGCGGGCGGCGCCCTTCTTGTGCTTGAACAGGATTGCGAACGAGACGGCGCTGACGAGGAACGTGCCTGCCGCGGCGACTCCGAAGCAAAGCGCGGGCGACCACGAGATGCCGAAGGCTTGCCTCACGAAAAAGTGGTCCGATGTCGCCATCTCTCTGCTACCTCCCACCCTCATACGCGGCCTTCGGAATGAATAGGCGATGCCCCGACGCCTCTTCGAACCACACGCCTGCGTCCGACCAAGTAACGACTGCACGTCGCACGTACGGCGCGAGGTCGTTGTCATAGTAGCCAGCCATCGCGGGGTGCAGCTCGAAGTCCAGATGATGCCCGTAGCTCGGAGCGTGACTCTCCTGGCCCGCGTAGAAGAAGTAGCGCCAGCCGACCGCGAACGGAAAACCGCGCCAATCGCGCTCACCCTGCAACAGCAGCAGGTGGTAGCGGCCGTCGGGGGAAGGGTAATGGGCGAGCTCCCGCCGTGCTTCTCGTGTCAGCGCGAAGAGCGCCAAAGCCACGCACGTGGCGACACCCGCGAGCAGCAGGGTCACTTTGAGTGGCCGGGGAAGTCCTCGCGCCATGGGTCGAGAGCATAGCCGGGACGGGGAAGCCGGAGCCAGCGAGACGCCGAAGGCTATGCCTATCTCGGACGAGAAGAGTGACCATTCAAAAAGTCACATTGCTTGCTCGGGATGTCGCGGCTGGCCTTCGGCGTCTTCGGGATCCGCCAAACGAAGGGCGCTGTGCCCTTGGAAGCGAGGGGGGGCGAACGGCTAGCGTCCACGCGCCCAGCTCCGGAACCAATTCGGGTTTATTTTGCGCACGGCCGCGCTGCGGACGTTCTGCGTGACGTTCGGACGGGCCGCTCCGCTATTGAACCCGCGCGGTTACCCCACTTCGAACAGATTTTTTGAATCCTTTCTCTGCCGGGCGACCTTATCCCATTGAAGGGAAATCAACATGAAGAAGAATATCGGAACCAGCGATCGCATCGCGCGGGCTTTCGGCGGAGCGTCGCTCATGACGTGCAGCTTTCTGGCGCCATTGCCGCTGGCAGTTCGCATTGCCGCTCTTGGCGCGGGGGGCGTGTATCTGCTGATGACAGCGCTGGTCGGGACCTGTGCCGGCTACGCAATCATGGGCAAGTCCAGCTGCCCTCCCAGAGCTCAGGTATGATTCCGGGCGCCCACTCGAACATCGTCACGGCAGCGGCGAGCGGCGACGACGAGGCGCTCACCCTGTTGGTACGAGCGTATCACAACCGCGTTTATCGGTTTGGTCGACGCGTCTGCCGCGATGACTTCGATGCCGACGACGCGGTGCAAGAGGCATTCGTTGCACTCGCGCGGCGCCCCGACGTCGCGCGGCACAGCGGCGCGCTTTCGTGGCTGATGACGACAGTTCGAAATGCGTGCTTGCGCATGCTGCGCCCGTTTCTGCGCGATCGTCGTTTGGGGGAACTGGCGGGCGCCAGCGAAGAAGTCGCGAGCCCACTGCTCGACCCGCAGCAGGCGCTCGAGCGTTGGGAGCTGATGCAGTCGGTCCACGCCGCTATCGCCGCCCTCCCGCGCCCGTATCGCGAAGTCGTGGTGATGCGCGACTTGGAAGGGCTGAGCGGTGAAGAAACATGCCAGGCTTTGGGACTAGAACCCGCCGCGATGAAGACTCGCCTGCACCGGGCGCGGCAGCAGATTCGAGAGCTGATGGACCAGTCGAAACGAGCCGCCGAAAGGAACCATAACTAAATGTCTGCCAGCAAGACTCTCTCGGCCCATCTGGTGCGCGGCGCGGTGGGGTTGGGTTCAATGGCGCTTGCCCTTTCCGGAGCCGCGGCCCATCCGTGGCTTCCATTCGCGGCGCTTCCCGTTACACTGATCGCGTTCCGTGGCTGCCCAACGTGTTGGACGGTCGGCTTGGTGCAAACCGTCGTCGCAAAGCTGCGGGGCAAGTCTACCGAAGGGTCATGCATCGACGGCAGTTGCGCTCTGCATTCGCGTCGCGAGGCCCAGCGCGTTCCGTAGAGCGAAGTAGTTCGAATTTGGCGATCGATGATTTGCCGCTGTCGGTACGGCTTCTGACCGTTAAGTGTAGTAGCGTACGTGCCAATGCCTCGCGACATTCCACTGCGCTGCGACTGTGGAACACTGACTGGAGTTGCGCTCGGCGCCGGGCCGAGCACGGGTTGTAGGGTGGTTTGCTACTGCGATGACTGCCAGGCGTTCGCCCGATTCCTCGCTCGTCCCGACACGACCGATGAGTGGGGAGGCACGGATATCTTCCAGATTGCTAGCGAGCCGCAGTTGCACTGCTGGCGAACCGATGTCAGGAGGCCGTCCATTGGGAGCACTTCGGCCACTGTCGCCGGTCGTTCGCGTTGGCCCCAAGCGGCAAACACCGCGGGCGATCAATGGGTGCCCACCTTGAAGCAATCCCAACGGTTTTCCGAGCTGTATCCGCAAGCGATCCAGCCGCAGCCATTCTCGGGTTTGCACCGGGCTGCGTTCGCGCAATCGCTGTCGATCATGCAACTATCCTCGGGCGTGTGACAGAAATAGCCGAAGGTCGCGGACCCGGACCCGGACGTCGACGTGCCGTAGATTGAGCTATCGATGTAGAACAAGCTCGGTGAACAGAAACCACCGGCCCCACAATCAGAATCGATGCGGCAATTGCTGCCCACGATACAGATGTTTGGAGTGTTGAGCGCCGCCGATTCGCGGCACTTGCACGGCTCGTTGGCAGCACAGTCTTCATCGCTGAGGCATCTGTCGTAGCTGCAGGTGCTCCCGCCCAAAGGGCCCACGATGTTGGGGCTGATGCAACGGCCGTTCGTCCCGTCGGTGCAATCCGAGTCTTGACTGCAGTCTTTTATTACAGTGGCCTTGCCGGGGCCGCGCTCCTGGGGGCAAGCGACCTCCTCGGGGCGATGGTTCGTCGGAACCGAGCTCCGAATAACGTTCGATCCGCCGGAGGGAGTACCAGCGGCTCCGGCCCCACTCGATCCGCCGGAGGGAGTACCAGCGGCTCCGGCCCCACTCGATCCACCGGAGGGAGTACCAGCGGCTCCGGCCCCACTCGATCCGCCGGAGGGAATACCAGCGGCTCCGGCCCCACTCGATCCGCCCGAAGCACCGCTCAGCCCATGACCACCGCAGTCCGCAATGATGGGGGACAAGCAAACCAGCAATACGGCCCATGCGTTCAATCAAGCCACCTCAGGCGAGAGCTTGCCACGGAATTGCTGCTCGTGTCGGCACGCCCGCCGTAGCCGTGTCCCCCTATCGCAAGTTGGCTTGGATCATGCGGCCATCCCAGCGGCTCTGCTCAGCTGCCCCCGGTGAGGGGGGCGAAGGTGGCGAGCAACGACAATCAGCGGTGTTTCGGGCGTCTCCACGAGGACTCGAAGGGTAGTGAACCTACCTGAATGGGCAGCGATTCCGATGATTCTCGTGGCCTCGTGCGGCACACGATATCCGGTGATGGCCTCCAGACCGCGACTGGCGTGGTGGCGAAGGCGCGATCGGCGCTTTGAAAGGCGCCGTCAATCGTCCTGTCTGTCGAATTCGCGCGATTGCAGTGTACGGTATATTACCTACCGTACACTGTCGAATCTCGGAGATCGCCATGGCACGACAGAACACCGCAGAGCCTCGAACCCACCGCCTCGAACCGCGCATTGCACCAAAGGCGCTCGACCTGATCAAGCGCGCTGCCGAGGCGAAAGGAAGCAGTCTGAGTGATTTCGTCGTCGCCGCTGCCCGCGAAGTAGCTGCTCGCGAGCTCGAAGAGCAGAACATCATTCGGCTATCAGCACAGGAGCAGCGCCAATTCGTCGCACGGCTGCTCGAGCCGCGCAAGCCGAACAAATCGCTGAAGCGTGCCGCTGCCGCCCATACAAAGCTCATCAAGCGTTGACGTGTCGCCACCGTTTGCGATCGAATTCCTAGGTTCGCAGCACAAGAGGGAGGGGTTTGCGTGCGGCGTGGAGCCGCTCGACCGATACTTCCGAGAGCAAGCCGGCCAAGACGCTCGTCGACGAGCTGCGGCGTGCTACGTGGTTCTCGAGCTCGCCACCAAGGCAATCGCCGGCTACTACACCTTGTCTGCCGGTTCGGTCTTGCTGACGCGCATGCCGCAGACCCTCTCGGAGAAACTGCCGCGCTACCCCGACGTGCCCGTCGCGCGGTTGGGCCGACTTGCTATCGGTCAGAAGTTTCAAGGCCAAAAGCTCGACGCAGCCTTGTTGTGGGATGCGATCGAGCGCGCGGCGCGATCGGAGGTTGTCGTCTACGGAGTGGTCGTCGATGCTAAGAATGATGAGGAGGAGGCATTCTACGAGCACCACGGTTTCACCACACTGAGCGCAGAAACGCGGCAGCTTGTCCTGCCGCTGACCAATATTCGCCAAGGCCAGCCCAGGAAATAGCTCGCGCCGCCTGCAACCGTGCCTTGCGGCGGTTGGCTCGCTCTTCGGGGCGTTCCCACCACCCCCGCCCTGAGAGCCGGCGGCTCAGCGGCGGGAGTGGGGCGATTTTTAGCGTCCCCAAGGGGATTCGAACGGTAGTGAACCCGACGGATTTGCCCGCGATTCCACTGGCTGTGGTCGCCTAGCAGCGGAGCAGCTTGTTCGAGCGCCCGCGGTTGGTTGGCCTACGGGCATTGAACCGACACGGGCAGGTGCGCCCTTGCGGCGCGGCTCCGGCGTCGGTCTACGCAGTCGCCCGTCGGCCGGGATCAACGCGTGACAGAGTGAATTGCAACCATGAATATCCCGTCTTCGTAGCGGGATATTCATGGTATAAAGAACCAGCATGCGGGCGCTGATTGATCGAGCCACGGATGTCCGCCTGGTGAAAGCGGCGCTGCGGCGCAGCCGCGTGGTGGCGCTGCTGGGGCCACGACAGTGTGGCAAGACCACCTTGGCCCGGTTGTTGGTTCGGCCGCAGTCTCTGAACTACTTCGACCTGGAAGATCCCCAGAGTCTGGCCCGACTGGAAGAACCCGCCACCACATTGCGTCCCCTGAAGGGCTTGGTTGTCATTGATGAGGTTCAGCGACGACCGGATCTGTTTCCGTTGCTGCGCGTTTTGGCCGACCGACGTCCGCTGCCGGCTCGATTCCTGATCTTGGGCAGCGCCTCACCCGACCTCCTACAGCAATCATCCGAAACTCTGGCAGGGCGCCTCGAGACCGTTCCCCTCGAAGGTCTAAGACTCGCCGACGTTGGTGAAGCAGCGCAAGCACGGCACTGGCTGCGAGGAGGCTTCCCGCTGTCTTTCACCGCGCGTTCGGAGGTGGATTCGCTCGCCTGGCGACGAAATTTCGTGCAGACGTTTCTTGAACGCGATCTGCGGCAGATGGGGGTTCAGATCCCTGCGCTCGCCCTGCGGCGCTTCTGGAACATGGTAGCCCACTATCATGGCCAGACATGGAACGGCGCCGAACTGGCCCGGGCTCTGTCCGTCAATGAGTCCACCGTCCGCCGCTACCTGGACCTTATGACTGGCGTGTTCATGGTGCGACAGTTGCCCCCTTGGTTCGAAAACTTGGGAAAACGCCAGGTGAAGGCCCCGAAGATCTACATACGCGACAGCGGACTCCTCCACGCGCTCTTGGGTGTGGCAAACGCGCGCGATCTCGACCATCACCCCAAGGTCGGTGCCTCGTGGGAAGGCTACGCCATCGAAGAAGTGTTGAAGGCACTTCGGCCAGACGACGCCTACTATTGGGCGACCTATAACGATGCCGAAATTGATCTCCTTCTTTTCAAGGACAGCAAACGGATCGGAGTCGAGTGCAAGCGGATGGACGCTCCCAAACTCACCCCGTCGATGCGAATCGCCCTCACGGATCTGAAGCTCGATCGTCTATTGGTCGTGTATCCCGGCGAGCAGCGCTATGCGCTCGGCGACAGAGTTGACGTCGTACCGCTGGCACAATTGGTCGCTCGAAGCGATCGCGCGCGGATCTCATAGGCCGATCCGTCAGTGCTCCGCCCACGCGCTTGCCCCGCTCCGTCCGGACCCTCCAAACATCAAGCCACCGAGCCACCACGAGTTGGCGAGTTGGCACCCACCTCGTAATCCGGTGGTCATAGCCACCAGGGCAAGGCTGCGGCCGCGGCGGACAACCAATGAACCCTCCGGCCATGGCACGAAAGCGCTCCGTATTCACGCGCGTCGTTCCCACCACCCCCGCCCTGAGAGCCGGCGGCTCAGCGGCGGGAGTGGGGCGATTCTAGCGTCCCCAAGGGGATTCGAACCGAATTGAAAACGCGGAACCAGCAGAAAACAAGCCGGTTCGTGAAGGTAGCGCCGTCGCTCGGTTCGCTTTCGGCGTAGCTAAGTCCGCGAACCATGGTGAGGTGATCGCCGGAATCGTGCGCCCAAATCGGCAGTGGCGCGCGGTGCCTCAGGTCGTGTTTCGAGTGCCGCCGGGGGCTTGGATTCGGGTCGGATCTAGCACGAAACCAAGGGTGTCAGGGGCCGCCCCGTGACGGTGATTGCGGCTGGCGATAGCTTCGAACCCGATGGCGAACCCAAAGCGATCGAACATCGAGGAAGGGCTCGAGACTCTGTGGAACGCCTGCCTCAACCCAGGCCGGGGGGACGCAGATGCTCGGGCCATCGCCACGGTAGCCGACGCGCTCTGGCATGCCGCCAGTTCGGGAGATTCGAACGCGCTGCGGGCGATGGAGACAGCGGCACGGTTGTACATGAGCAAAGTGCGTCGCCAGCGGACGGTTTTGCCGATCACCGCGACGCGGCACGAACTGATGCGCGTGCTGTTGGCTTACGCGCAACGTGCGCTCGCAACTACGCGATGGAAGGTCCGCGCAGCCGTGGTTGCGAACATGATGGTCCACCCGACCTACACGTACATGCCGTGGCTTGTCGCCACGATGCGCAAGCGGCCGCCGCTTCCTTTGCAGGTGCCGGTGATGACGGCATTCATTCGCGAAGCGAACACCGAGATCGCCAAAGCGCTCGAAAAACGCGAGGATCCCGAAGACATTGTGGTCGCGGTTCTAGTCGCCTACGGGCTCGATCGACGACTAGCCCGAGGCTGGATTCAATCGGCCGTGCGCCGCGACTGACAACTCACCAATTGTCAGTCTTTTCGAGAAATCTGTTCGTATTTTACTAAGGCAGAAGGGAGATATCGCACGAAGCGGTATCGCCCCTTCGGATGGTCTCGACCTTCGTAACGAAGGCAGGAGTGCGCCCATGGCCCAAAGTCTGTCGCTCAAAGACGCGCGGATGTCCGCGCAAACCACGCTCGTGCAGGTCGCCGCGGAGGCTGGCTGCTCGATCGGCCTCGTTCAGAAGTACGAGCTTTCGCCCGCCGCTGTCACTGACCCGCGCAAGCGCGCCCGCCTGGACGCAATCTATCAGCGCTTCCCGCGCACGGTGGCCGCGTGAAGGAGACGACCGCAGAGAGGAAGGCTCGCAAGGCACGCGATGGCGCCAAGCGGGCCGCATGCTCGTTTGCGGACGGTGTTGAACCCAGGGTGCGCCACATGCCGGTCCACCTCACCAAAGACGAGCGCGATTTTCTCGGCCGCACTTGGAAAGAGGCCGACGCGGCACGCTCCAACATGCCTGCGGACAAGAAGGCGGAACTCGACCGCTTTCGCGCGGTGCTCTGAAAAAGGCAACGCCCCCGGGGTCACGAGTCCCGAGGCGCTGCAGACCGACGAGAGACGATATGACCGACGACAACACAAAACGCAAGCTGAACGCTGCGCTGCTCGCCGCGCGCACGACCGTGGCCCTGCTCGAGGCTGAGCTGGAAGAACACGAACGTGCTCCCGCAAACGACCAGCTGCTCGGCGTCGACGAACTCCTGGCTGAGTACGGGATCGGCCGCGGCACTGTGCAAACCGCCGTCGCCAACGGAGAGCTGACAGCGACCCGCGGAGCGCGCGGAAAAATTCTCGTTTCCCGCTCCGAGGTCGACCGCTGGCTGCGCGCCCGCCCGTACAAGCCGGGCCCGCGCCGCGTCGAAGAGCCGGACGATGGCGACGCCCTGGCGGACGCTTTGCGCAGTGGCGAGCTGGTGCGCGGAGGCCGCAAGTGACCGCGCGCCCATTGCCCGAGGATGCTCTGCTGAACCGCTTCTGGCCGACGGTCGTTTCGATCGCTCACCTTGGCAAGGCCGACGAAGCGCTCGAATTCGTTCGCGAGATCGCGCTGCTCGAGGGGAAGCTGCACGTGTCCATCGTGCCCGGCGCGCGAGAAATCGAGGTCGCGATCAAGGCCGGCGGCTTCGTTGGACTGCCGATGCAGAGCCGCTTTCCTGGCGCCTGCTCGGTCTGCGGAGGTCGCTTCGCCGCTGGCGCCGACATCCTGTACGACCGCGACAACCGCAGGGCGGCGCACAACGCGTGCGGCGAGGTGGCTACATGAAGCCCGTCGTCCTGATCGACACGCGCGAACAGATCCCTCTCCGCTTTTCGGCCGCGGTCGACGTCGAAGTGGTCACTCTGCCAGCGGGTGACTACAGCGTCGCCGGCAGCACGGACACCGTCGCGCTCGAACGCAAGCGGCTCGACGAACTTGCGACTTGCTGTGGCAAGGATCGGGAGCGCTTTCTGGAGCAAGTCGAGCGCTTGCGCGAGTATCCGGTGCGCGCGCTGATTATCGAGGCTGACCTGGACGGTGTGCTTTCAAAGGCCTACCGCTCCGAGATTCACCCGCTGAGCGTGCTCGGCACGTTGATCAAGTTCTCGAGCGATTGGCAAGTGCCGGTCTGGTTCGCGGGAGATGCGCGCAATGCAGCGCATGTGGTCGAGCGCATTTTGCTCCGGGTCCACAAGCAAGCGACGGAGCGCGCTGCGTGAACGCCCCCAATCGCAGTCTCTTCGATCGCCTGCAGCGTGTGATCGAAACTGAAGTTCGTGGTTTCGCCATGACGCTACCGCGCGAAGACGTAAAGCCAGTAGGCCCGCATGACGGCGACTCCGAACAGGTTGTGCTCTCGGCGCTTCTGTGCGGGCACGCGACGATCGAGGACGTGAAACCGCTCGAAGCGCGCCACTTCTACAGCACGTTCAACGCTCGGCTCTTCGGTGTGCTCTGCACTTCAGCGGAGCGCGAGCTGCCGGCCTTGATCGACCTGCTCGACATGCGTGGGCCGGTGCTCGAGGAGCTCACGTTGATTCGCGATGCGTCGCCATTCGTCTGCGTGCCGCTGCTCAGCGTCGAGGTCGCCAAGATTTTGGACCGTTGGCTAGAACGCGAACTGATCCGGGTGATGCAGGAACTCGACGCGCAGCTCCGCGTCGGCGCGATCACCCACGATGGTGCACGCGCTCGCCTTCGTCAGCACTTCATGGAGAACGCCGGGTGAAACGCTTGGATGAATCAGATCTGCACCGCGCAGGCATGCTTTCAGAGGACCCGCGGGAGGGCACGCGATCGGTTTCGATTCCGCCGGGTCTCTTCAAGCTCACCGATCTTGGCAATGCTGAGCGATTGGTCGCGCGGTTCCGCGGACAAATTCGGTTTTGCCCGCCGCGCAAGCGCTGGCTCGTCTGGGACGGAAAGCGCTGGGCCTGGGACGAGATCGGGGAGATCAACCGCCGTGCGAAGGAAACGGTGCGTGCGATGTACGAGGAAGCGGCCGCCGAGCGCGATTCGGATCGGCGCAAGGCTATCGCGCAGCACGCGCACGCTTCGGAGCAAGCGAAAAAGGTCAACGCAATGATCTCGCTCGCGCAATCCGAGGAGGGCGTGCCGGTGCTGCCGAGCGCACTCGATTCGGACCCTTGGAAGCTGAACGTGCTGAACGGCACGCTCGACCTGCGCACGGGAAAGCTCGGACCGCACGCTCGCGCAGATCTGATTACGCGCCTCGCGCCCGTCAAGTACTCGAGCGACGCCAAGTGCGAACTCTGGGATCGGTTTCTGAACGAGGCCACCGGTGGCGACGCTGAGCTCGCGCGGTATCTGCAGCGTGCCGTCGGCTACGCCCTGCAGGGCACCGCCACCGAGCGCGCGTTCTTCTTCTTGATGGGACCGCCGGGCACCGCGAAATCCACCTTCATTGATGCTGTTTCAGCTGCTATCGGCGACTACCACCAGTCTGCCAGTTTCGAGACCTGGCTCAAGCAAACCAACGTCGGGGGCAATCGTGGCGATCTGGTGCGCCTCGCGAGCGCGCGACTCGTCACCAGCGTCGAAGTGCGCAAGGACGCGAAGTTCGACGAAGCGATCATCAAGGCCGTGACCGGCGGCGACGAGATTACCGCGGCCGCGAAGTTCGAAGCAGAGATCACGTTTCGGCCATCGTTCGCGCTCTGGCTCGCAGCCAACGACGCGCCCGCGATCCGAGACGATGACGAGGGCGCTTGGGCGCGCGTTCGGAGGATTCCGTTTGAGCACATCATCCCAATCGAGAAACAGGACAGAGCACTGAAGCAGAAACTCGCCGCGCCTGAGGTTCGCGCGGCAGTGCTTGCGTGGGCGGTTCAGGGTTGCCTGGACTGGCAGACCCACGGGCTCGGCACCGCCAAAGCCATCGAAGCCAGCACCGAGGCCTACCGCAAAGACATGGACCGAATCGCGGGTTTCTTCGACGATTGCTGCGAATTTGGCGAGTATTACCGCGTGCCGCGCAACGTGCTGCGGATCTCGTACGAGCAGTGGTGCAAGGAGAACGGTATCCGGACGCCACTGGCCGGGAAAGTCTTTGCGGCGCGACTGCGTGAACGCGGGTGCAAGGATGCGAAGTCCAACGGCAAAAAATTGTGGTCGGGCGTCCGCTTGACCGAGCCGGTCGAAGGGTCACCAGGGTCAGGAAGGGACCCCAACTCCCCAGAGGCCTCCTATAAGGCAGACATGGATGGCTCTCGGGAGAACGTGACCCTTGGTGGCCCTGCTGCCCCTGACGACGAGCGGCAGGCAATCATCCAATTCGGGTGAGGGGATCCCGCGGCGAACTCACCTCGCGCGCATCCCGGAAGAAGAAGTTTCCGGACCCCGATCGCGCGAGCCCTCGGCCCGCACCAATCGCTGCTCAATCGGCCCAGTGACCGAGTCGCAATTCCTCACACCGGACGCGCACGCGCGTGAGACTCGAAGCTCTCGAGAGCGATCAGTTCAACGGGCTAGCGTCCCGTTCAGAAAACTCACGAAGCGGCAGGAAAACAGCGCAATCCGGCGCTCTCACCCTGCGTTGTTACGAATCTCCGTCGCTGAACGTCGACTCGCTCGACGCGATTTCAACGAGTTGCACCCGCATGACCGAAGCCGAACTTCACGCCGAAGCGAAGCGCCGGACGCAGCAGGCAAACCCGCAGCTGAGCGACGAGCAGTGGAACGCATGGCTCGCCCTCGCGCTCAGCCGGGGCGCCAACATCGTTTTGCAGCTCGATGGCTGCCGAGCCGCCTATCCGATTCCCGACGCGAATATGCCCCCGCCACGGGGCAGCAACAACAAATGACCGACAAGAGCTTCCAACGAACCGCGCACGGCAACGGCGTCAACGCCATCGTCCGCATCGAGACCCCACCCGTCGACGAACTGTCCGCTGGTGTGCCGGCGGATGCCCGCGCAGAAAGCCCGACCGATCGCGGCGAGCGCGGAATGTTTGCCGAGGGTAACTCCATCGCCGCTGCCGGCGGCCGCGCGCGCGCTGGGCACACCCGCCTGGCTCGCAAGCTGCGCCTCGGTGAGAGTTTCTCCGACCCGCGCTTCGAGAGCTACGCAGCGGCGGCCCGGGGCTTCCGCAAGGCGCACGTCACCACGCTGGCGCGCACCGTGGGCGGTGGGTACTGCGGCCCAGCGCCCGCCAGCATCATCGCCAGCGCCGCTCTGCAGCTCGCCGGCTCGCGGTTCGCCTTCGAGGTGCTCGGCGACATGGCGCTCGGCTCAAGGCTCGCCGATGCCAGCCGTCAGAACCTGCTCGCCGCTCACGAGCTCTGCGCCCGCGAGGCCCAGGCCCGCCCGGTCGACCCCACAGCCGCCCACCGCGCTCTCGAAGAAGCCTTCGGTCGAAAGGACCCCAAGTGATCGACACCGAACAGCTGATGGTCTCGCCCATCGGCTTCAACCTGGCGAAGGCGACACCCGTCCAGCGCGCTGGCGCTCGAGTCCGTGACGGCCGCCCGCTCGGCGAGCTCGCCAACGACCCCGACGTGCAAGCGGCCTTCGGTGGCTCCGAAGCCCTGGCCGTGCTGCCGTCCGAACGCGGCGTGAAGCCCACCGAGTTCTTCAACGTGGCCAGCGCCCGCACGTTCAAGACGGGCCTTGCCTGTGCCAGCGCGATCGTCGATAGCCAGAGCGTCGACCTGTCCGGACTCGGGCACGGCGAGATCTCCCGCATCAGCATCGTCTCGCTGAAGCTCGACGTCACCGACGTGCCCTTCCGCCGAATCGTCGACACCATGCGGGCATCGCCGGTGCTGAAGCCGCTGCTCGTGGACGAGACGGCCGACACGCTCACGATTCGCCACCCGAGCGGCAAACTGGTCGAGGTCGCGGTCGTCGCCGGCGGTCGCGCTGCCTCCGGCCTCGTTGCTCGCTGGCTCGCGGGCGTGATCTTCGACGAAGCGCCGCGCATGACGGGCCGCGAGGATGGCGTGGTTAACCTGAGCGATGCTCTGAGCGCTGTTCGCGAGCGCTTGCTGCCTGGCGCTCAGATCCAGTGCATCGGCTCGCCGTGGGCGCCGAGCGGCCCCGTGTACGACGTCGTGCAGCAGTACTTCGGCAAGCCCACGGCCGACATCGTGGTGATGCGAACGACCGGGCCCGCGGGCAACCCAGCGTATTGGACGCCGGAACGGCTCGAGCGCTTGCGCGAAAAGGACGAAGTTGCGTGGCGAATCAATGCGCTCGGCGAGTTCATCGAACCCGAGTCGGGGCTGCTCTCGCCGATCGCCATTCACCGCAACACACGCGAGACCCCGCTGCAGCTCGCGCCCGAGCGCGGTGCCCGCTACTGCGCGTCGATCGACCCGAGCGAGGGCGGGCAGGCTGGCAACGGCTTCACGCTCGCGATCGTTAAGTACGAGCCGAAGAAGATGATTCACAACTCGGACCGCTTCCGCGTCGCGTTCACCGAGGATTTCCGCGGGCTCGGCCTCGAGTCGCTGTGGAGCACCATCGCCGCCCGGTGCGCCGCGTACGGACTGCACGACGCTTGGACCGACCAATATTCAGCCTCGGCCAGCGTCGCGCTCGCGAAACGCTACGGCCTGGCGTTGCACGTCGACAAGACGAACGCCGGTTCGAAGCTCGAGGACTTCACGAATTTCGCGACGCTGCTCCACACCGATGCCGTCGAACTCCCGCCCGATCGCGCGGTGCGCCGAGACCTGCTCGCGGTGAAGCGTCGCGCCACACAGGGCGGCATGACCATCGTCTTGCCGAGGAGCAACGACGGCCGGCACTGCGACTTCGCGCCGGCGATCGTGGCCGCGATCAAGCACTCCAAAGCGAGCCAGCACTCGAAAGCGTACAGCACCGCGCGCGCCGCGTTTGGCTCGCGCAACGGCATCGACCCCTGGATGCTGCCGCCGAAGGAATACCGATGAGCATCGTCGATGAACTTCGAATCCACGAAGCCGCCGTGCGCGCCGCCGCGACAGCAGTCGACCAAGCACGCGCAGCACATGACCCGATCGCCGAAGCGGCCGCGGTCGCACAGCTCACTGCCGCCGATGCAGCGCGCCAGCAATTCTACAAAAAGCTCCGCCGCTCAGTGAACGGCGAGCTCGAAGACTACGACCCCGCGAGAGCACCGGGGCGCGAATTTTGGGAAGGAAAACCACGCTGATGATCAATCAAGAGCAACAACAACGCCAACACCTCACGAACGAGGTCAACAAGCGCCGAGAGCGGCTCGAAGCGGCCCGCCGCGACCTTGCGTTTGCCACTGCCACACTGAAGCGCACCGGCAGCGCGATCGACGGTCAGAACGTCACCAAGCTGGCCGAAGCCGTGCGCATCGCCGAGATCTCGCTCGACGGTGCGACCGAAAGCCTCGCCGCGCTGAACCGCCCGCGCCGCGTGGTCGTGTCGGACAGTCCGAACGTGCGCACCGAGCTCCAACGCGAGCGCGCCGAGATCGTGCAGAAGCGCGACTATCGGCACAAGCAGCACGAGGAGCAGGTCGAGGCGATGCGCCAGCGGTGCAAGGGGATGCCCGAGGCGCATGTCAAGATCGTGCTCAACAACACGTTCGGTGGTGGCGAACGGTCGCGGCGTGATGCCGACGAATTCGACGCCAAGCGCATCGCTCACATCGACGCGCAGCTCGCAGAGCTCGACCGTCGCCAGGGTGCACGAAAGAGTACCCCCAGCGGGCACGACGACGGACCGCAGGAGGCTGCCTAAAATGAGCGCGATCGCATGGCACGAAATGATCCGGATGGAGGCGACCGTCCGGGCAAAAATGCAAAGTCTCGATGTTGACGACGATCGCATCCTTCGACTCATCGACCTGCTTCCGCTTCCCGCAGGCCTGCTCTTGCTCGGGCAGCAACTCGGAGAGACCGAGACCGATCTGATGGATCAGCGTCGCGCAGCGTATGCGTCGAGCGTCAAGAAAGGCGCGGAATGCGAGACGGAGGCGACGTTTTCACCTGCAGGCCTTCGCGAGATCCAGAAGCTGACGGGGCGCAGCAGCGGGCCAGAGATCTTACTCGCGCTCGTCGATTGGAAGATGGTCGTCGACCGCATCACGAAAACCCAAAGCATGGGGCGCGCGTAGCGCCGGAAGGAAGAACATGAACCAATCAGAAACCGAACGCGCTCAAGCGCTCACCGCACAGATGGCCGCGCCACTCACGGCCGAACAGCTCGACCTGTGCACCAAGATGGGCGTCACGCCCGAGGTGTTCAAAGCAGAGCGCGACCGCGAGCTCAGCGAGAAGCTGCCCGGCGGAGCTTACGGTTTGAGTGCCAGCGAGCGCGAGACCTGCAAGCTAGTCGGTATGAGCGAGGCCGACTTCGCCGCCGAGAAGAAGCTCCTCGCTGGCGGCTGACAGATTCTTCGGATCGCCGGTTCCTTTCATGGCTGGCAAGCGCGGAAGCCGACGTGCTGGCGCGCTCTCGTTCACTGACCGCGAGAGCAACGCTGATCCGAACGCAGCGCAGTGGCGACGGGGTTGAGCACCGTTCTTGATCGCGCGGTGCTCCCCCGTCGCCGAGCGCCCTGTCTCAACTCGCGCTGCCCCCGTTCACGGATCGACTTCGTGGGCGGCGGGCCGGCGTTTTCTCCCAACCTTTGGAGTTGTTTTTATGTTGCAAGCGTTGCGATTCGCCAACGGCCGAATCAGTCTGAATAGCCCGTCGCGGCCAAGCCGCTACAGCACGATCGTACTCTACGGCTACGCCGTCGATATGGTGTGGGTGGCACCGAAACCCATCCGACGTGAGGAGACGATTGGAGATGTTTGGCCAGTGATCGTCGAGTGCGGTCTACACGAACCATGGATGTACGAGCCCTACGGTTGGCCGCCGGGCGAACCCGACACGCGTTCACCAGCTGAGAAGGAGACTGAGGAGGCGGCTCGCGTTCCCTTCTTGAAGGGCCCGCCTCCTCTTGGTGGCGAGTACAAGCTTTACTTCCGAACAACGCGCGCGAGCTTTATCAAAGACGGAGTCGTCGTGCCAAAAGGCTTCGAATACATCGACTACGCGAGCTACATCGGTCCGGCGTCTCTGTCCGCGTGAGGTTCAAATGCCCTTCGACGACGACAACCGCGGCGAGCCGCTCATCACCCATCACGTCGAGCTCGTGCCCAGCGACGGCATCGAACGCGCGGCGATGGCCGACTTCTGCAAGTCGCTCTCGCCCGAAGACTGGATCGCGCTCGAGCAGCTCGGGCCGCGCGTGAAGAACGCGCTGCTCAAGCAGACGATCGCGATCGCGCTGAAGTGGCGGAAGCGGCGAAATGGGCGCCGGCCGCGTGTTGGGCCCGAGCGCGAGGACTTCCTCAAGGCGGGCGAGTGAAACTCTTCGGCATCGACCTTTCCACACTCGAGCGCCAGCGGCGCATCAAGGCAATCGCCTCGCAGCTCGAGCAAGATCGCTTCGAGCGCGCAAAAAAAGAACAGGCGAGCTCGGTCTATCAAGCAACGTTCCGGATGCGACAGGGCGATCTGAAAGGCGCCGTCGACATCCTTCCGCATGGCCCTCTGGCCGCCACGACCTTCGCAGAGTGGCGCGCCGCCGGGTTGATTGACGACGAGCAGCTGCGCTCCGTGCTGCTGCGGATCTTCTGCCTCGCTGGGTATCCGTGCAGAGCCTTGCCCCGAGCGACCTGGCTCGAGTGGTTCGCCATTGCGGGCTTCGTCAGTGACAACGGCAACTTGCCGCCGAAGGAACCCCTTCAGGTGTGGCGAGTCGAGTATGGTCGAGAGCTCGGACTATCGTGGACGCGAAACCCGCAGGTGATAGAACGGGCAATCACGACCGGTACCCTTTTGGGGCTAGCTGGTCGCGTGCTCCGCACGCATGTTCCGCCCTCGCAGGTCCTTGGCTTGATCGAGACAAGAAACTTCCTTGGCGTCGTCGAGTCGAGAAACGAGCAGGAGGTCATCGTGCACCCGAGCGTGCGCATTGAAGCCGTTGAGCGCGTTGTCGGGGTGCCGCCGTGGTTCGACCGGTAGCTACTTCAGAAATGTCCAGAGCGAGAGCACGACGATCACTAGCGCGATCCAAATCGAAGCCCGCGCCGCGACCTGGATCGCGTCGAGCGGCTTTCGACATCGCGCAAGCGCCTCGGGCGTGACCTTGGCGAGCTCGGCGCGCGCCATCAGCGGCGGTGGCGGTGGGAAGCGCACGCAGCCGCGCTCTTCGGCGCGCGCCATGTCGAACAACTCGGAGTCGAGAGGGTCGGGCGGCGGGTGTTTTGGTGGGGGTGAGACCATTGCGGCTTTCAAGAGCTAACGTCAGCGCTCTGCGGAGTGAAGCGTCCATTCGTAGAGGATCGCAACGTCGACCATCCACCTAGCCACCTGATCGTGCGTCAGGACCGCGGACCCGCCGTGAGCCGTCGGATTTCGACCTTCTTTGGCGAGCGCTTTCAAGGCGCCAACGAGGTCCGCTCCCAATGCCGGCGACAGCAGCATTCGAGCGCGTTCGAACAGGCCACTGAATCCCGCCTTGTCGGCATCGAAGCTAACCCCTCGTCCCCCGTACACCTGCACCAGCCGCTCGCGCATGGCTACTTCCGCCGCGGCACACAAAAGAACGCTTGCGATTCCAAGCTCGTGACGGTGCAGGTTCTGACACGCTTGCAGTGCGAGGTCACGAACACGCTCAATGTTCGGGGGGCGAAGCACAAGCGAGAAGTTGATCTGTCTCTCCGCTCCAGCCGGAACGAACACCGTCAGGTGCGGTGACCAGGTCTGATGCATGTTTTGAGGAGCGAGAAGCCTGGGCAACTCGGAAAAAGAAAACCCGCTCTTGCTGACGGGCGTCATGTTTGCATAGACGAGCGTCCAATCGGACGGCACCTCAGGCAGCGGATCAACCACAATGCACTGTGCGTGCTGACTTGCGGGAATGTCTTTGGTGAACATAAGACGTTCGAGGCCGAACAACGCTTCCACAGCGCCAAATGCTGAGATCATCGAGCACTCGTGGAGGTCAACTCGCACGCCGCAAATTCGACACTGAGTGCTGCCGCGCGTTGCTTGCTCCAAAACATGCTCGAGGCCAACCGGTGACCTCTGACGGCATCTACAAAACGCGCCACATTTGAAGCACAACAGAACGCGAGAGTCCTCCGTTTCCACCGCATTCATCATGTACAGTCGACCCGCGGCGCTTTCCAAGTTCTGTTCGACTTCGCTGTTTGCCATCGCGTGGATAAGTTCCGCCCCCGTCACGGCGCGTCAAGTCCAGAGGCGTTCGACAACGGCAATGGAGGCGCCGTTCGCCCCAATAGACGGGGGTCAGTGACGCTGGCACACGTTGATCGGCACGCCTTCGATCTGCCGACACTCACCGCCAATCGCGGTGCACCGCTCCACGCTGGCCACATCGAGCCCGTACGAGATCGACCCGTCCTCGTGCTCGAAGTACTTCATGCCGCATTCGAAGCTGCAGACCCCGAAGCACTCGAGCCCGTTGCCGCACTCCGGTTTCGGTTTGTCGAATCCGCAAGGGGCCCACTGCTCGCCAGGCGCCGGCTCTGACGGGCCTTCGGCCGCCGCGTCTCCGCACCCCAACAGCATCACGCACACGAGCATCGCCGCGATCGATTTGGTCATGTAGCGAAAGACGCGTCTCGAGCTGAAAGGTTTCAATGCCCCATTGAGACGCGTTTTCGCGATCTTACGCACCGACCGAGTCAAAATTGGCTCGATCATTTTTGCGAAAAAAAGATCACGCGTGATCTCGCGTGGATACGCGTCCAAAACCGCAGTGCTCGCAAAATGGAGTTGCGGACGCGTGTCCGGACGCGTATCTATCAACTCATCAGCAGCGAGGACGGCGCAACGGTCCAGGTGATGCCCAGCACGGAGACTCGAGGCTAGCGAGAACAAGCTCACGGCGAATCGGTGAGGGTGACAGCTGGAAAGACAGCCGGAGCAGCAAGGGTAAGAGGTAGGAACCCAAGGTCGAGAAGGCGGACGCAGCCCTGACAGCCTGGAAAGACGGGCGCCCCAGCCCCGACGGAGAAATCCCGAGGGGCTGCGGTGTCGAGAGAGCCCAATATGCCGATCAACGAGAACAGCACCCACGTGAACCGCTTCAGCTGCGTGTTCCTGCCCGAGGAGCGCGGGAAGCTCCAAGCGCTCGCCGATGACGCGGGAATGAGGGAAAGCGAGCTTTTGCGAAAGCTGATCGAGCAGGCCTACACGGAGCGCTTCGGCAAAAAGAAGCCGCCGGAGGTTCGCCCCAAATACAACTCAGCAGAAGCTCGCGAGGCGAAAGCCAAGCGCGCGAAGAAGTAGAAATCAGAAAACCCCGACGCTGCGTCAACAGCTCGGGGCGTGGTCCAAAACCGTGGAGGTATCGAACATGAACAGTGTAGCGAAGAAGCGCGCGACAAACAAGAAACGCGCGCGCGATCGGCGTTTGCTAGCCAAGGCCCAGCGCGAAGAGCAGCCCGTTGCCGCCGGAATCAAGAGGCCCGCGGAGCGGGTGGGGCTCACACAGGCCGAGCGCTATGACAGCGAGCGCGTCACGTACCTGCGCGGCGACATCAATCTTGCGATCGACGAGATCCGGAATGGATTCGAAGAATTTCTCGAGGCCGAGTTCTTCGCGGCCGGGGCGGAGCGTGATCGGCTAGTGCTGAGCGTACTGCGTCATCTGCGCAATGCTGAGACGGTGATTGGTGCGACGGCGGGGGGCGCATTATGAGCTGCGATCGAAACCTCGTCTTGCGCGCGCTTGGTTGTCCTGCGGAGCCGAACGCGAAGACGGCAATCGGTATCGTGCTCGAATCGATTCACGCAGAGGCCGATGCGCTGTCGGACATGGACCCGAGCAGTGTGCTGCAGTTTGCGCTCTCGCGCAGGATCGACGCACTGAAGGAGTTTGTTGAGCAGTTCGTGATTGTGGAGTGGGCGGAAGTCAGTGCAACCAATGGCTGCCGTCGAAGGCGAGGGGAGTGAATGTCTAAAACTGTCATAAGCATCGAAAAAGTCGCGGCCGCCGGGTCGTTGTATGACGCCGACTACGATCTCGCGTGCGCGACGCTCCTTCAGTGCGCCGACGAAATCGACTTGATCACGGCGGCGATCCGACACCCATCGAGCGACGTCGCGCAAACGGTTGGAGCGTTGCTGGGCATCTCTCTACGCATGAGGATGGCCGCTCGCATCGCGGCGGACGAGGTGACTTCGAATGGCTGATCAATCCGGAAAAGGGGCGCCTCCGGGCGCCTTCGGCCCTTCCGTTCGCAAAGCAGGCCCGCAGAGCCGGCAGCCGGTTGGCTCGTTGCAGCGCGAAGACTACTTGCTTGCAATGCCTGACGCCGAGTTCGAGGAGTGGGTCGATAGCCGCCTGTCGGGCGCCTACGGCACGCCGAGCGAGCAAGACGAATTCCGCTCGGTGGAAGCAGATCGTCGGCTGCGCGCGTGGCGCACCGATCGCGCGCCGCAGCTCACGTTGCCGGCGCTCGGTTCTGAATCGCCTCTCGAGGCCATGCTACTCGAAGCGTTTTTCACGTCCGGCCTGTTCGAGCGCTTGGTGGTTCCGTCCGACGTGGTGGTCGGCTCGGGGCCATTCGGGCTGCTCCTGCAGCAGGTCACGATTCCGAGCATCGAGAAGCGCTACCGCCTCGACTTCGCGATCATGAACACGGCCGAGGGCCTCTACCTCGCCGTCGAGGTTGACGGACACCAGTGGCACGAGGCGACGCCGTACCAGGTCCAGAGCGACAAGAGCCGCGACCGAAAGCTGACGGCCGCCGGTTGGCAGGTGCTCCGCTTCACGGGCATGGAGGTGCACCGAGACGCGGCCGCTTGCGTTCGTGAAGTTCGAGAGTTGATCGGGCGACGGCGAACCGGGAAGGTTGCCGGATGAGCGACGAGCTTGGCACGCTGCGTAGACAAGCCAATGCAGTACGGGTTGACGTGATCAACGCGCTGACGGAGAGCGAGGGGCAGAATGGCTGATCAAAAGTTGGACGTTTCGGAGGTTTGGGCCCGTCTCTTGGCGGCGCGGCAAAGCTACGAGGGAGCTCGCGAGGAACTGAAAAATCTTCACCTCGGCGTGAATCGTGAGACAGGGCAGCGAAGGCGACAGCTCGAAGAAATGTTCGAGCGCCAGCGTGACGAGGCTGCGGAAGCTATCAGTACTTACATGCTGCTCTACCAGGAAGCGGCACGCGCTCGTGACGCGGAAAGCGCTGCACAGTTGACGAGCACCAATCTCGCGATTTCAGCAAGCATGAAGACCTGGACAGTGATTGTCGGAGTGGCCGCCATCGCGCAGTCCCTCGCGGCGATCGTTCAGCTTTGGCACGGGTGGGGGAAGTGATGACTGACCGCAAACAGACGAAGCCCCCGACGGGCACCATCGTCAAAACCAAGCTCGGCTTCTGGCAACCCGTGATCACGCTTGCCGACGGCACGCGCAAGCGCCTCAAGGCCTTCAAGAAGGGCACGAGCGAAGCCATGGCCCGCGAGAAAACCGCGGTCTACGCGCGCCAAGCAATCGAGCTCGGTCTGAAGCGCCCCGAGCGCAAAGGTGAGGTCAGCGGCGGCGCACTCTGGTGGGAAGCCTACTTCGCTCACCGCGAGGCGAAGGGGCAAGCCAGCGTGCGCTCGATGTACAACGCGCACATCGCGCCGGTGCTCGGCGACAAGAAGCCGGCGGATTGGACGCGCGAGGACTGCGAGCAGCTCGTGCGCGAGCTCGACGCGAAGGTCGTTGCGGGCAAGCTCTCCTGGAAGACCGCGGCGAACGTCTGGGGCTTCTTCACGCGCGCGTGCAAGGTGACGTGCTCGGCGAAATCACCGAACGGGCTCCGCGTGCGCAAGGACAACCCGTGCGCGGGTGTCGAGGGTCCGGACCGCGGCGACAAGAAGGAGAAGCAGTGGCTCTTTCCCGACGAGATGGTGCAGCTCCTTGCATGCACCGAGGTCCCGCTTCGTTGGCGACGGCTGTACGCGCTGCTCGCGTACCTCTACGTCCGGCCGAGCGAGCTCCGCGTGCTCGAGTGGTCGGACGTGAGCATGGAGCGCGGAACCGTGCACATCACGAAGGCCTGGGACAGCCCGCGAGCTAAGGTGAAAGGGCCGAAAACCCGCGCCGGTGTGCGGTTCGTTCCGATCGAGCTCGCGCTGCGCCCGCTGCTCGATGTGCTGCGCGCCGAGTCCGGCGGCAAGGGTAGGGTGGTCGCCTCGATGCCGCCGGACGAGGACTGGGCGGAGACGTTCCGGAGGCACTTGCAGCGCGCCGGCATTACCCGTCCCGAGCTGTTCGCCGACACCGAGACGCACAAGCAGGTTCGGCTCTACGACCTGCGAGCGACTGGGATCACTTGGCGATGCCTACGTCAGGACTACGGTCCGGAGATCCAGCAAGCGGCCGGTCACGAGAAGTACGACACGACCGACGGCTACATCCGGACGGCTCGCTTGTTCATCGGCAGAGTGGGAGGC
>DASSMT010000277.1:0-26598 GCA_035688655.1 Polyangiaceae bacterium
GGGCTCAGCCGAGCTCAGCCCTTCGGTCCGAGCATTTCCTCGGGCCGCACGAAACGGCTGAAGTCTTCGGACGAGACCAAACCCAGGGCCTCGGCGGATTGGCGCAACGTGAGCCCCTCTTTGTGGGCTTTCTTGGCGATCTTGGCGGCGTTGTCGTAGCCGATGTGCGGGTTGAGCGCGGTCACCAGCATCAGCGAATTTTCCAGGTGTTCCTGGATGCGTTTGCGATTTGGCTCGATACCGACCGCACAGTTCTTGCGGAAGCTCTCACAGCCGTCGGCAATCAGGCGCGCGCTCTGCAGGAAGTTGTGGGCGAGCAGCGGCTTGTACACATTGAGCTCGAAGTTGCCGCTGGCACCGCCGAAGTTGACCGCCACGTCGTTGCCGAAGACCTGAGCGCAGAGCATGGTCATCGCTTCGGACTGGGTCGGATTCACTTTGCCCGGCATGATCGAACTACCGGGTTCGTTCTCTGGAATCGAAATCTCACCGAAGCCGCAGCGCGGGCCGGAAGCCAGCCAACGAACGTCATTGGCGATCTTCATCAGTGACGCGGCGAGCGTCTTCAGCGCGCCGTGCCCGAACACGATCGCGTCGTGCGCGGCCAGCGACTCGAACTTGTTCGGCGCGGTCACGATCGGGTGGGAGGTGAGCTCAGCCACCTTCGCCGCGACGCGCACGGCGTACTCCGGATGTGCGTTGAGGCCCGTGCCGACCGCGGTACCGCCGAGAGCCAGCTCACCCAGGTGCGGCACCGCGCTTTCCAGATGCTTCAGGCCATGATCGAGCTGCGCGACCCAGCCGCTGATCTCTTGGCCCAAGGTCAGCGGCGTGGCGTCCATCAAATGCGTGCGACCGATCTTCACCACGTCTTTGAACGCCGAAGATTTTTCGGCGAGCGTGTCGCGCAAGGCCTTGACCGAAGGCAAGACGCGCGTGCGCACGGCGTCCACACAAGCCAGCGCCATCGCGGCAGGGAATACGTCGTTCGAAGATTGCCCGCGGTTCACGTGATCGTTCGGGTGAACCAGACGTTTTTCGCCGCGCACGCCGCCCAAGATCTCGCTAGCGCGATTGGCGAGCACCTCGTTCATGTTCATGTTGCTCTGCGTACCGCTGCCGGTCTGCCAAACCACGAGCGGAAACTCCGCGTCGTGCTTGCCGGCGATCACTTCGTCGGCAGCAGCGACGATGCCGTTGCCGAGGCGCGCGTCGACGGTTCCGAGATCCATGTTCACCAGCGCGGCCGCCTTCTTCACGATCGCGAGCGCGCGCAGCAGCGCGGCAGGCATACGCTCGCCCGAAATGTCGAAGTTTTGCAGGCTCCGCTGGGTCTGAGCGCCCCAAAGGCGATCGTCCGGGACTTCGATCGGGCCGAAAGTGTCGAATTCGGTGCGGGTGCTCTTTTCGCTCATGGGGCGAGGACCTGCACAAGACCCGCGCCGGAAGCAAGATCCTCGGCAAATTTCACGCGGATTTGACCAAATTTGGCAAGATCGGTAAGGACCCCGGACATGGCCCGAGCCCGCCCCGTCGCCCGTGTCACGTTGGCCGCGTTGGCCACGTTGGCCACGCTCGTCGGCTCGAGCGCGGTCCCGGCTCAGGCCGCACCTCAGGCAAAAACTGCGGACTCTGCCAAACCTGCCGAAGCTGGCAAAGCCCCAGAGAGCAAGCCTGCCAAACTCGAGCCCCGGCCGGAAGCCAAAGTTCAACCGAAACCAGAGCCCAAACCGGAGCCGAAGGCCGACCCCAAATCCCGCACGTCCGGCAGGCCCGAAAGGCCCAAACCGGCCGCCAACTCGGGCGCAGCAGACCCGGCAAAACACAGCGAGCCGCCCAAGCCCGAGACGAGCAGGACGGACGTCGCGGCCAAGCCCACCGACGCTGCCAAGCCTGCTGCGAGCGAACGACCCGCTGCGCCGCCCGACCCGCAACGCGGCGTCGGGACACGCTCGGTCGGCACTCTGCCGGCGGCAACGCCGAACGACAAATCCGAATCGATCCCGACGGCCAAGCCGCCGAGCGGGGACAAGCCGGACAAGTCGAACAAGGCCGAAAAGCCCGAGGCACGCGCGAGCCACCAAAAAGGCAAACCGCCGCACAAACCGGCGCCGACGCTGCCCGCGAATGCCCAGCGCGCGCAGCCCGATCGCAGCGCACGCCAAAAAATCGCAGATGGACCGACGGACGAGGATCTGCGCGCCGGCAAAGACGATCCCGAGCTGCGTTCGCTGAAGGCGGCCGAACGAGTGCTCTTCCCGCGCCCCCTGACCGGCGTGGAGCCTGGCTGGTCCTGGGATCTGCCGGAGGCCGTGAGCAAAGCTGGCCCGGAGGTGATCACCCAGGGAGCTCCCAGCCTGCGGCCGAGCGGGGCGCGACGCGAAGCGGTCGAAGGTGCACCGGACGCGGTCTGGCTCAAGAGCCTGTCCATGCCCAGCCTGCCGATCGTACTCGATGAATTCGTGATCAAGTACCTGCGCTTTTATCGCGATAGCCCGAGCGGCAAATCGATCGCGCGCGTGTGGACCAAGAAGAGCGGGCGATATGCCGCGGCCATGCGCGCCGAGCTCGCCCGTGCCGGTGTGCCCACGGAGCTGGTCTGGCTCTCGATGATCGAGAGCGGACACAACCCGAGCATCGTTTCACCCGCCGGCGCCGCCGGGCTCTGGCAATTCATGCCGGACGCGGGCCGCACCTATGGCCTGACCGTGGATCGCTGGGTCGACGAGCGACTCGATCCCGAGCGCTCGACACAGGCCGCGAGCCGTTACCTGAGTGATTTGTACCGCCGCTTCGGCAGCTGGGAGCTGGCGATCGCCGCGTACAACATGGGCTACGGAGGCCTTGCTCGCTCGATCCGCAAGTTCAACAGCAACGATTTCTGGGAGCTGGTTCGCTACGAAGCCGGTGTGCCTTGGGAGACCACGCTGTACGTGCCCAAGATCTTCGCGCTGTCGATCGTGATGAACAACAAGCGAGCCTTCGGGCTCGATGGCGTCGAGATGGATGCGCCGGACAGCTTCGACGTGGTGCAGGTCGGGCCGAGCGTGCCGCTTGCGGAGGTCGCGCGCGCGGCTGGCGTGGCCGAAGCCGAAATCATCGCCTTGAACCCGGCGTTCCTTTCGGGTCGCACGCCGCCTGCGGCGCCAGGTTCGAGCAAACCGAGCTGGCGCGTGCACGTGCCCGTGGGCAAGGGCGTACAATGCACCGCGGCGCTGGCGCGGATCGCCAGCGACGAAGAGCCATTCCAGACCTACCTGACCAAGTTCGGCGAAACCGTGGAATCGATCGCCAATGCGCACGGCGTGAGCGAAGCACGCCTGCGCGCGATCAATCACGTCGAACCCAAAGAGCAGCTCGCCGCGGGTACCGTGCTGCTCGTGCCGCGCAGCGCACGCGCGGCAACCGCTGCGCCCAACGAAGAAGTGGTCGTAGTTCCCCCGCGGGAATTCGCGTACGCGGAACGCTCACGGCTATTTTATCGCGTGATTTCCGGCGACACGCTGAGCCGCGTGGCAAACGTGTTTGCAGTCAGCGTCGCCGACATCGGGCTGTGGAATGCGCTGGACGAAAACGCGCGCCTACAGTCGGGCATGGCGCTTCAGCTGTTCGTCGACAAGCGCAAGGCCTTCTCCGCGCGCACCATCAACCCCAGCGAGACGCGGGTCTTGGTCGCGGGGAGCCCGGAGTTCTACGACTATTTCGAAGGCCAAAATGGCCGAAAGCGCGTGGTCGTGAGCGCGCGCGAGAACGACACGCTGGCGACGCTGGGTAAGCGCTACGGCATGACCGTGGGCAGTATGGAGCGCATCAATCGCCGATCGCGCACCGACAAGCTACGCGCAGGCGAAAGTATCGTGGTGTACGTGGAGCGTGGACGCGCGGTCACGCCACGCAAGCCGAGTCCCGACGACGACGTCGCGAGCGGCACACTGCTGCCGCTCGAGCCCGCATTGGAGGCGCCCGGTCCGGAGCTCTCGGAAACCGCGAACGCGACGCTCAAGCCCGCAGAAGTCGGCGCGCCTTAGAGGCTATCCCAATAGGCCTGGTCGTCGGCAGCCGATCTCTCGTGACTGTCGGCCAGCTCGCCGCCCGTCGTGCTCGGCCTAGCCCTGCTCTTAGCTTAAGATCTGGCGTTTCTCGGGCACAAATGGCCACATGCTGTGCCATGCCCAGCCTCACCGCAGTGATCCTCGCCGCTGGCCTCGGAACGCGCATGAAGAGCGCGCTGCCCAAGGTGTTGCACCCGATTGCTGGTCGCCCATTGCTCCATTACGCCGTGCGCGCGGCGTTCGACGCGGGCGTCGAGCGAGCCATCGTGGTGACCAGCGGACACCAGCAGATCGACCAACTCCTGGCCCAGGACTTCGGCGATCGAGTGAGCACGGTCGTGCAAGACCCGCCGCGCGGTACCGGCGACGCCGCGCGCATCGGCGTCGCGCGCGTGGATACCGAGCGTGTACTGATTTTGTGTGGTGATACGCCGCTCGTGCGAGCAGAAGAGCTCGCGCTCCTGGTCGCTGCGCTCGACCGACCCGGAGCGGAAGAAATGAGCCTGATGACCTGCGTGCTCGATGTACCGCAGGGTTATGGTCGTATCCTGCGCGACGCACGAGGTCACGTCACTGAGGTGCGCGAACAGCGCGATCTGACCGGCCCCGAGCAGCAAGCGGTGCGTGAGGTGAACGCCGGCATGTACGCCGGAAAAACCGAAGTCTTCCGGCACGCGCTCGCCCAAATCCAACCCAACAATGCCCAGGGTGAATACTACCTGACCGACGTCGTAGCGTTGGTCGCGCGCCAAAGTCTCGTGACCGGCGTGGCCGGTCATGCCGACGCGCTCTTGGGCGTGAACGATCGCGCTCAGTTGGCCGAAGCGGAAGAGCTGATGCTGCGACGAATTCGGCTTCGCCATGCCAAAAATGGCGTCACCGTGCGCGGCGGCGCGCGCATCGACGATCAGGTGGAGATCGGAGAAGACGCGCTGATAGAAGCCACGGTCGTGCTGCGCGGCAACACGCGCGTCGGCAAGCGCGCGCAGATCGACGCGGGCTGCGTGGTCGAGGACTCGAACATCGGTGACGGTGCGTTGCTCAAGCCGTACACCGTCATCACGTCGAGCAACGTCGGTGACGGCGCGCAGCTCGGTCCGTTCACGCACTTGCGACCAAAGTCGGAAATCGAGGCCGAAGTGCACTTGGGCAACTTCGTGGAGACCAAGAACACGCGCGTGCGCCGCGGCGCCAAGGCCAACCACTTGTCCTACCTCGGCGACGGGGACATCGGCGAACGCGCGAACGTGGGCGCGGGCACGATCTTCTGCAACTACGATGGCTTCAACAAACACAAGACCGTGATTGGTGCCGACGCTTTCATCGGCAGCGACTCACAGCTCGTTGCTCCGGTCACGGTTGGGCGCGGTGCGTACGTTGCCAGCGGCACGACCGTGGTCAGCGACGTGCCGGACGATGCGCTCGCGCTCGGCCGCATCAAGCAGGAGAACAAGCTCGGCTACGCGCCCAAGCTCAAGGCGCGCTTTGCCGCAATCAAGGCTGCCAAGAAGCCCTGAGCTGGGCCGAGCGGCGGAAAGCGGCGTTTCAGGGCTGATTGCCTTCGCGACCGCGCGGCGCCGAGCCGAGCCAGGTGAGCCCGCCGACCGTGAGCGCGATCACGAACACGAACAGCGACCAACCCGGTCGCGCGACGCCTAGCCCGTTGCGACCGACGACGCCTTCGAAGAGTTGCACCAAGACCGCACCGAGACCGTAGGCCGCCGCGCTGTACAGGACGGCGCGCCGCAGACGCACGACCATCTCCATCGAACGCGGTGTGCTGGGCCAAACGTCGCTCCGCACGTGTCGAACCCAAATCGCCGCGGGACTGGCAAAGGTCGCGAGCACGCCCACGATCGAGAGCGTGACCTCGGCCGTGCTGAGGTCCGTGCCACGCACCAGGCGCACCAACGCGGCAGCCACGACCACCACATTGACGAAGGCCCAAAACAGGCCGAATGCAGTGAAGAAGACCAGACCGGGCCGCGCCAAGCGCACGTCGCGAGCGGTCTGTTCCATGGCATCGCGGATCGAGGTGCTGGGCGGTGTTGCGAGCAAAGTGCGTGCGGCCGCCTGCAGCAAGGTCGTCGGCGCGGGCGTGGCCGAGGTCGCGGGATCGATCGTCGACTTGATGGTGACGGCGGGCAGATGCGCATCCGGGGCATCGAACGGTGCCAAGGCCTGCTCGAGCGCCTCCATGCTGGCAAAGCGTTCGCTCGGCGTTTTGGCCATCGTCTGCTGCACGACGAGCTCCAGAGAGAGCGGGATCTTCGGCTCGAGCGTGGACGGACGCTCCGGTTCCTGCGTCAGCACGGCAGTGAGGATCGACATCGCGTCACTGCCCTCGAACGGCTTGTGACCGGTCAGTGCACGATACAAGATCGCCCCCACCGCGTAGATGTCTGCTCGCGAATCGACGCGATCGCCGCGGGCTTGCTCGGGCGCCATGTAATCGGGCGTGCCCATGACGGTGCCCGTCTTGGTCAGACCGTCACTCGTCTCGAGGATCTTGGAGATGCCGAAGTCGAGCACCTTCACGGTCGCGTTGGGCTCGGCCAAAAATACATTTTCCGGCTTCACGTCGCGGTGCACGATGCCGTTCGCGTGGGCCGCACCCAGCGCGTGGCAGACCTGACGCACGATGTGCACGGCCTCCGTCGTGGGCAATTTCCCCACGCGCTCCAAATGGCTGCCGAGGTCCTCGCCTTGCAACAACTCCGCGACGATGTACGGGCGGCCGTCTGCGCTGGTGTTGACGTCATAGACGCCGACCACGTTCGGGTGCGTGAGCACGCTCGCCGCTTCGGCTTCGCGCTGGAAGCGCGTCACGACCTCTGGCTGCCGCGCGAGCTCGTGATGCAACAGCTTCACGGCGAAGCGCTTGGTGTGTAGCCGCGTGTGCCGCGCTTCGTACACGCGGCCCATGCCGCCTTCGCCGATCACGCGCAGCACTTCATATGAGCCGTCGAGCAGTTGCCCGACCAGTGGATCTTCGTCGTCGGGCGCGTCCTCGAGCGGCGTCGCGTCCCGTGGGCAGACGCGAAAATCCGCCGGGTAACGCGCGCCGCAACCCGGACAAACCCGCGGGTTGATTGCAGCCTGGCTGATCTGCGAGCTGCGAGGGGGTGCGATGACGGCTTCCAAGACTAGGCCATGCTAGCGCTTCGACTGTGTCCTGGGTACGGGCAACCCCGGGCCGAGTTAAGCACCATTACAGCCGTGGAAGAGCGGCCTTGCGGCCTATCTACGCCATTCGGCTCGCCCATTTGCCGTGGGCAAGCGGTCGCGCGTTCGCTCGCGAGCCGCGCCTGGCGCGGCCCGGACTCAGCCTTTGACGACCAAGTAGAGCGTGCTGCCGCGACGATTGATCAAGAGCAGCACGCTCTTCTTGTTCTTGGAGTATTGCTCCTGAAAGCGCTGCGGGCTGTCGATGCGGACGCGGTTGACCTCGAGCACGACGTCGCCGGGTCGCAGACCGGCACGTGCGGCGTTGCTCTGCGGGTCGAGGCGCGTGATCACCACCCCTTGCTTCAGTGAGTCGTCCAGATCGAAGGCTTGGCGAGTCTGCGGATTGAGATTCTCGAGCGTGATGCCGTCGAGCGCGCTGCCTTGGCTCGAGCTCGAGCCCTTGGACGCCACGCTGTCCTGCTCAGGCATTTCCCCGAGCTCGACGTCCGTCGCCAGCGCTTTGCCGTCGCGGATCAGATCCAAGTGTACGGTGCGCTTCGAACCACTGGCCGCGATCTGGTTGCGAAATTGGCCGCTGGTGTCGACGACCTTGCCGTCCACTTTGAGCACGACGTCCCCGCGGCTGAGCCCCGCTTTGGCGGCCGGAGTGCCGGGTTTGACGTCGGACAGCAGAATGCCGGTGGCCGCCGGCAATTTCATTGCATCCGCCAGCTCTTGATCCACGTCTTGAATCGCGACGCCCAGCCAGCCGCGGATCACTTTGCCGTTCTTTTTCAGGCTTTCCATGATGGGCGAGGCCATGTTGCTCGGGATCGCGAAGCCAATCCCCTGATAGCCGCCGCTGCGCGACAGGATCGCCGTGTTGATGCCGACCAGCTTGCCCTCGGCGTTGATCAACGCGCCGCCGGAGTTGCCGGGGTTGATGGCCGCGTCCGTCTGGATGAAGTCTTCGTAGGCTTCGATGCCGAGATCGGTTCGACCCTTCGCCGACACGATGCCCATGGTCACGGTTTGACCGACACCGAAGGGGTTGCCGATCGCGAGCACGACGTCACCCAAGCGGAGGCGACCGGAATCGCCGAACTCGACCGGAGTCAGGTTGGCGACGTCGCCCTTCAGCTTGATGACGGCCAGGTCACTCTTGGGGTCCGTGCCCACGATGGTCGCCGTGTAATTCTTGCGATCCGAGGTGGTGACCTTGATCTCTTGGGCGTCGGCGACGACGTGATTGTTGGTCAGAATGTAGCCATCTTTGGAGACGATCACGCCCGAGCCCATGCCCTGCTCGCGACGATCTTCCTGGCCCTGCGGACCGAAGAAGGGCATGAACGGCAGCGGTGACGCACTCATCTTGGTCACCTTGGTCATCGAGATGTTCACCACCGAAGGCAACACGCGCTCGGTGATGTCTGCGATCGACTCTGCGCCCACGCGCGTCAAAGCTGGGTTCGGTAGCACTGTAACCGGAGTCGTGGTGGCGCGCGTCTCGGCGGCGATCTCCGGGTGGGGCGAGCCACCCGACTTGGCGCAGCCTACGGTCGCAACGCCCGCAATGGTGGCCAGTGCGAGCAACGGAGTCGTCAATCGGCGAGTGATCATCGATAGCTTTTCCTCGAAGGCGAGCGGATGGTACCGCCACGTGCGTCCTCAACACCCACTTCGCAGCGTTCATTCCCAGTGCGAGCGGGCGGTCAGCTGAAAAATTCCCGAATCTTTTCGGCCTGATCCCGGGCGTCTTGGCGGCCAATCTCGATCAGCTCGTGGGCGAAGCTGCCGTCGAACAAGAGGTACGAAGCCCAGTCTGCTTCCGGTTCCGGTGCGTCGCTGGCAAACTTTTCGATCAGGTACTTGGCAACCGGGCGAAGGTTGGTGGTCTTGAGCGATCGCTTGATGAAGTCGCCCGCGACGCGGCCCAAGTCCCGCGAGGGTTGGAAGACCAGCTTCTTGAGGCGGCGGTACGGTGCCCCGCGGTGCTCGATCCACACCCTTTGGATGCGTTCTAGATCATCCGCGTCAAGGGTCTCCTCGAGCACTTCCATCACTTGGTTCAGGCGTTCGAGCACCTGCAAGTCGTATTCGACCGGGTCGAGCAGCAATGCATTCAGCAATTTGCCCACCAGGAACACCGGGCTCAGCTCGCCGCCCGAACCGACATCCGCTGCCTCGACGGCCGCGATCTCGCGCTGCGAGCGCTCGTGGCGCACGGACACGATCACCAAGCGCTCGGCCCCCGCGCGAATGGCCGGCGCGATCGGCGTGTTGAAGCGCAGCCCGCCGTCGCAATAGTAGTGCGCGCCGATGCGCCGAGTCGGGAACAGGAGCGGGATTGCAGCCGACGCCAACACGTGATCGGCGGTGATGCGTTCGAAGGCGGTCGCTCGGCGTTCATCGCGCGTGGGCGTGATATGACAGCCCGGCGCGTGCTCGGTGAACATCGTCGTGCGTCCGGAGACCACGTGCAGCGCGGCGACCATCACCGCGTCAATCACACCCAGATCGATATTTTCGTGCAGCTTCTCCCAATTGATGGTGCGCCGGACCAACACTTCGATCCCGCGCGAGTCGAGCAGCGAAGTGCCGAGCGGCTGGTCTGGCTTGGCCCGAAAGCGAGCGAGCGCGTCCGGCAAGCGCGCCAAGCCGAACGGACGCACGCGGGCGTGATCCTCCAAGCGCAGACTGTTCCACACCTCCGCCAGACGTTCGACGCCGTGGTCCGCACTCGAAGCGTTGGACGCCAGGTAGGTCGCGTTGATCGCGCCCACGGAGGTGCCCGCGAAGATCTGGAACACGGATCCCGACTGAGGGTCGGGATCGAGGACCTCCATGATGCCCGCGACGACTCCGACCTCGTAGGCGCCGCGCATTCCGCCGCCGGAAAGCACCAGTCCGGTCTTCGGTTTTACACGCGGCGTATCACGACTCACTACTGATCAACTTTCGGGCGTACTCCGGGCACGCGCAAGGAAAAGGCCGACGATTTCCGCAGGCTCGGCGCGAGCGATCGAGCGGCTGGCCGGATTTTCAGCAATTTCCGGGGTTTATCTGGCAGGTTCGCAGCGCCCGCTTTCCGCAGGTGCGCGATCCTGCGACACTGTTCGCTAGCTCGCGATGACGGCACAGCTGCTGCTCCAAGCGGGTGGCGCGACCGATGTTGGGAAGCGTCGCTCGCACAACGAAGATGCCGTGCTGGTGCGCGACGACTTGAGCTTGTACCTGGTGGCCGATGGCGCCGGTGGCCACAATGCCGGTGAGGTGGCGAGCGCCCTGTGCGCGCGGTCGATGGCGAATTATTTCGGCGCCACGATCCGCAGCGCTCATCAGAGCCCGGAGTTCAATGGCTTCGGCATTCCTCATGGCGCGCGCCGCTTGTGCGCCGCGGTGCTCAAGGCGAACCGCGATATCGTGGAGATCTCGCGTTCGTCGCAGGCGCATCGAGGCATGGGCACGACGGTCGTCGCGGCGTGCTTTTCGCCGCGCTCGGGGCTGATGCATGTGGCGCACGTCGGCGACAGTCGTTGCTATCGACTCAGAGCTTCGCACCTCGAGCTCTTGACCCAGGATCATTCCCTGCTCACTGATGTGATCGAGCAACGCCCGGAGCTCGACGATCAAGTGCTGGAGCGGCTGCCGAAAAACGTGGTCACGCGCGCGCTCGGGATGAACGAGCAGCTGCGCGTTTCGCTGCGCTCCTACGCGGTCGTCGAGGGCGATCGCTATCTTTTGTGCAGCGATGGGCTGAGCGGGCCCGTTCCAGCGGCAGAAATCGCGAAGGCGCTCGGACGCGACGAACCGCCGCAGCAGATCGCGACACATCTCGTCGAGTTGGCCAACGCCGCAGGCGGACCGGACAACATCGCAGCGCTGGTGCTGCACTGCCAAGGCGGCCATCAGCTCGCGCTTCCCGCCGACAGCGTGCCGCCACCGCGCGATCTGGACCATTCCAATCCAGAGCTCTTGATCCTGGGCATCGAGGATCTCGATCTGAGCGAGGGCAGAGAGAGCGCGAGTGACGGTCTGTTCAAAGCACTCGACGACATGCTCGTCGGCCCGAGCCGCAAATGACGTCTGAACCGGAGAGCTTCACAGCGCCGGCGCCGCACACTCCGCCGCTGATGTTCGAAGACCTGCCCGCCATCGAGGCTAAGATCGGCGAGACCCCAGAGGATTTCGTGGTCGACGAAATCCCGCTCTATGCCCAGAGCGGCGCAGGCGAACACCTGTACGTGCGCGTCGAGAAGCGCGGCTACACCACGCCGGCCATGGTGCGCGCGGTCAGCCGCGCAGCGGGCGTGGACGAGCGCGACGTGGGTTACGCGGGGCTCAAGGACAAACACGCCGTCACCCGGCAGTGGCTCTCGCTTCCGGCCAAGGCGCGACCGCCGAGCGAATGGCAGCTGCCCGAAGGCATCGCCGTCATCGAGCACGCGCGCCACTCGAACAAGCTCCGAACTGGCCATCTGCTCGGCAACCGCTTCCGCATCACGCTCGTCACGCCCGATCTCGGCGCGCTCGAGAAAGCGACACCGCTGGCGGAGCGGCTACGCGCTCGCGGCTTGTTCAACTACTACGGCGGTCAGCGCTTCGGCCGGAAGGGTGACGGTCTGGGCCAAGCGCTCGCTTGGCTGCGCGGCGGCGCGAAGCTGCACGGCCTGCCGCGCTTCTTGACCAAGCTGTACCCGAGCGTGATCCAAGCAGAGGTGTATAACCGCTATTTCACCGCGCGACGGGCGCTCGGCCTCGAGCGACTCCTGCTCGGCGAGGTCGTGCGCCTGAACAATGCGGGCGCGATGTTCACGGTCGAGGACACTGCCCGTGAAGGACCGCGTCTCGAAAGCGGCGACATTCACCTCACCGGCCCGATCTTCGGACCAAAGGCGCGCCCGAGCACGGCCGACGCGGCCGCTCTGGAACGCGCGCAGCTGGCCGAGCTCGGCCTCGACCCCGCCGCGCTCGACAAACTCGCCCGATTGGCGCCCGGCGCGCGGCGTGATCTGATCGCGAAAGTAAGCGATCTCGAGCTGCGCTGGGCTGGAGTCGGCCGCCTCGAGCTCGAGTTCTCGCTCCCTTCCGGGAGCTATGCGACCGAAGTGATTCGCCAATTCACCCAGGCTTCGTTCTTGGTAGAAGAGGCCGACCGCGGTAGCGATTCCTGATGCGCCCCTTGCGCGACACTCGCTATAGTCTCCGCTCATGAGCGGCAACGATGCGCATGCGCTGGGTGAAGCGAAGTTAGAGGCACTGATCGAGGCCATGTACCTGGCCGCTTCGGCAGACGGTGAATTCAGCACCATCGAGCGCGCGCATTTCCTGAAGACGATGGAGTCACTCACGAACGGGCGCCTGCCCACCGCCCGTTTGGCCCAGCTGGTCGCCGAAGCGAGCGACGCGCTCCAGCGCGAAGGTCGCGAAGCGCGTCTGCTGAGCGTGAAGAGCCGCTTGCCCGACAAGGGCTCACGGCGCGTCGCTCTGTCCCTCGCCATCCAAGTCACCGCCGCCGACGGCATCATTCACACCAGCGAACGCGAGCTGATCTTGGACACCGCAGACGTGCTCGAGATCGCTCGCGACGAAGCCGCGAGCCTGGTGAGCGAGCTGAGCCGCTGATTCAAGATTGCTTTTGGGGCGCGCCCACTGGAACGGGCGCGCTCTGCCGGCGCGCACCGGCACTAGGTAGCCATAGCGCCCGCGTGCGCGTCACAGCAGCCACGCCTGCGCGACTTTGCAGACGAGTGGCGCGGGCCGGCACTGATGCGTGATGCGCAACCGTCACGTAGAGACCGGGCGCGCCGGATGAGCCCCCGTTGCACCGAGACCGAGCGCGTAGTATGATTCTGGTATGACAGCCGCAAAGATCGCGATTACTTTGCCCCGTGAACAGCTGGCGAAGGTGCAGCGCGCGGTGAAGAGCGGAGAGGCAAGCTCCGTGTCCGGTTACATCGCCAGCGCCGTGGCCGAGAAGGAGCAGCGCGAATCGCTGCGCGCATTGGTCCACGAGTTGAAACTTCAACACGGAGCTCCCGGCAAACGGGAAATCGCATGGGCAAAGCGCGCACTGGCACGACAGCGCCAGAAGTAACGTTGGACGCCGGCGCGCTCATCGCAATCGATCGGGGGGACCGACGGATGATCGCATTGCTCGACCAAATCGCCACGCAGGGAGGGCGCCTGCACGTACCCGCAGGTGCCCTCGGGCAGGCCTGGCGGGATGGTCGAACCCAGGCAATTCTGGCGCGCTTCGTACGCGCGGCAGAAGTAGACGTCGTTCCACTCGACGCAACACTTTCTCGTGCCTGCGGTGAGCTGCTCGCATCGAGCGGAACCAGTGATGTAATCGACGCCTCCGTCGTCATCGTCGCGCGCCAGACGCGCGGTGCCATCTTCACGACTGACCTCGACGATCTCGCTCGCCTCGACCCCAAAGCGGCGTTGGTCAAGGTATGAGCAACGTCGCCAACGTCAGGGTTGGTCGATCGACGCGAACGCTGGGCTGAGTTTGCGGAGTTGCGCGTCGAGCGCGGCTGATTTTGCGCGCAAGACCGCGTCGCTGGCGATGAGTTTCGCGAATTTCGTGGGCTCGGACATGCGCATGGCAAACGTCTCGGCTTTGTCCTCTTCCAGCGCGGAGGTCGCGTAGCGCGAGACGAAGCCGGGGATCTCGGCGCTGAAACGGCCCACTCCCGGCGTGCGCATGAACCGCCCACCCGAGCCGTACGCGAAATCGGGCTCATTGAGCAGAAGCCACGCGGGGTCGAGCGAGAGTTGCTCATCGTCCGCGAAGTCGGCAAAGTGGAAGACCTCGTGGTGGATCAAGCGACGCAGATACGGCGCGTCGGCATCGACATCCAGCAACATGGCGCCGTGATAGTTCGGTAGCGACGGGATGGGTTCGCTCCCCTCCTGGAGCCGAGCACACAGCAGTAAGCGCCGCAGCCTGGCACGTGCTAGAAACTGCGCGGGATAACGGGCGAGCTCATCTGCCGAAGTGGCCAGCACGCGCTCTCGGTCTTGCTCGGAAATGGGCTGCCCGGCAAGCCAGGCGCGGCCGGACGGCAAGCGAAACGGGCGCTCGGGCGTGAACACTTCGATTCCGAGCGCGGCTAAGCGAACCGCCGCGGCGCTCTCGTGCGGGGCGGCCGCCAGACCGTGGTCGACCCAGTCGTCGCGCAGGGCCTGCTCTGCCTCGACTGCGATGCGGGCCTGCTCCGCGTTCGGGTCACGCAATTCGGCCGCCAGGAGTCCGACGCTGGGGCTGACGAGCAACGCCGCCGCCACCGTGAGCGTCATGAAGCTCGGCCTCGGGAAGCGCTCGCGAAACCGCGCTACCGACGAATCGGGCTCCCTGCACCTGCGAAATCGACGCCGCATTTCTGGCCTGTTGCCGGCTTCGACCCGAAAGAGCGCCCAAATCTTGGCCCCCGCCGCCCCGGTCCTGCCACAATTTCGCGCGTGAACTGCCGGGTCCTCGGGTTACTGCTGCTGACCGCCCTCGCCTTCGGGCTCGGCGGTTGCGCGCACGAGGGCCCGCGAGCCGCGTCCCCGTACGCCGCGAGCGCCGGGTGGGTGGTCCCCGCCGGCTACGCCTGGCCGCCCGCCGCCAGGACTCGCGACCCAGGCAGCGGAGTCGGAACGCCAGACACGAGTCGCACGCAGGGCCTGACCCTGCAATCGGTCAAGCACACGCCCGGCGCGAGCGCGCCCTCTTCTGTGTTTGCCAAGACGCTCGGCGATGTGCCACGGCCGCGCACGCGCAACGAGTTACGCGCGGTCTTGCCGGGGAGCATCGATTGCCTGGCGCGCCTCGCAGCACGCGGCGTGCACTTTCGCACGCTCGAACACGAGCTGGGCGTGCACACGCCCATTGCCGTCGATGGACCGATCGCGGGTGTTCGCTATTACACCGGCGGAAGCGCGCCGTTGATCGCCGATTGCCGGTTGGTCTTGGCGCTGGCCTTGGTCGGCGCGGAACTGACGGCCTACGGCGTGACCGATGTGCGATTTTCGGGCGCGTACGTGTATCGCCTGAGCGCCAAGGGGCGCGTCAGCTTGCACGCCTATGGGCTCGCCCTGGACATGCATGGCTTCACGCGCGACGGTCGACACTACGAGGTCGAGCGCGATTTCCGCAAAGGCTTGGGCACGGCGCTGAACGCGGACGCGCCGGTGACCAATGCGATCGCCACGCGCTTCCACAAAAGCGGCCTATTTCACGAATATTTGACGCCCGACGACAATGCCGATCATCACGACCACGTGCACATCGGTGTCTCGCCGTTGCCCGACGAAGTCGAGTAGCGCGAAAGTTCGGCCGTTACAGCACGTAGTTCTGGCGCAAGATTTCGCTGGTGAACGTCGCGCGCAAGTAAAAGCCGCGCGGCAACGCCGCGAAGCGCGCGCCGTCCACGTCGACACCGCGCCGACGCGCGTGCGAGTCACGCGCCTTGGGCCGAATTTGCAGGCAGCGACCGATGTGGCCGGTGATGGTCTCGACGTCGCCGCGACCGATGATCCCAGCGAGCTCCTCCCAGTCGAAGCGCAGTGCAGCCTCGCTTTCGGCGTCGAGCGACCACAAGAGTGGCTCGCCGATGCGCCGCTCGGGCACCGCGATCTGCCGCTCCCCCTCCACGGGAACCCAGAGCACGCGCCTCAACTTGCGCCGCACTCGTGACGAGACCCACTCGACCTCTCCGATCTCGGTCAGCGGGATGGTACAAACGAAGGTCGACTCGAGCGCGCGCCCGCGAGAGTCCACGGGTAAGGTCTTGAGCTCGATGCCGAGTGCTTCGAAGTCCGGCGCGGCACGCGAACCGGCGGTCGCCCCCAGCGCACGCTCGATCAGCGCGCCGACGAAGCCCTTGTGCCGACGCAAATCCAGCGGCGCGCTGCGCGAGAATCGCGCGGCGACCTCGGCGATCGTCGTGCCAGCGAGGGCCCGGGCGCGGGCCAGCAGCTCGGCTTCGGTTTCGGGTGCCACGCGCGGGATAGTCACACGGCGGGGCGATTATGGCGAGCGACCAAGAGCGCGATGTCGTCGTCTTGCACGGCCAGAAAGTCTTGCACCGAAGCGAGCAGGCGATCACGGATTTCCATCACCGTGCCGCCTCTTGCCGCTTCGAACGCCGCGCACAGGCGCTCGATGCCGTATTGTTCGCCGGCCGCGTTCGCCGCTTCGATCACGCCGTCCGTGAACAGCAAGAGCACATCGCCGTCTTCCAGGCGCGCGCGTTGATCTTCGGTGGCGTCCGCGATGTCTTGGGTTGCCCCCACCCAGGTACCCAGCGTCTCGATGCGCTCGCACCTGCCGGTCGCCGCGCGCAAGATCACGAGATCTTCGTGCGCCCCCGCGAAAACGAGCTCACCGTTCGCAAAATAGCGAATCAACGTCAAAGTCGCGTGCTCGTCTTGACCGAGACGATTGCGCACGTTGTCGTACAGCACGCTGTTGACGATATTGACCATCTCGCGCGGCGCGGTAGCGAAGTTCTCGCGTCCGAGCGCGGCCACGATGCTCTGCATCATCATCATCACCAGGCCCGGGCGAAGCCCATGTCCTGCCACGTCACCGATCCCGAGCCAACAGCCCCCCCGCCCCGGCAGCACGTCGTAGTAGTCACCGCCGACCTCGGTGGCCGGCACCATGGTGGCCGCGATCTCCAAGTTCTCGACCCGCAGATCGCGCGGCAAAATCGAGGTTTGAATGCGGGTCGCGATCTCGAGCTCCTGCTCAAGCCGCTCCTTTTCGGCCTTCTCGCGGTTGCTGGCCTCTTCCGCCACACGGCGCACGAGCTCAGCACCGCGCAAGGCGGCGCTGATCAGCTCGCGCAATAGCTCATACACTACCCGTCGCTTCGGGCCGAGCTCGAGCGCTGCGTAGCCGAGCTGTCGACTTTCGAAGAACAACGGCTCGATGACCAGCGATTTTCGGCGCTCACCGCGCAGCTCAGTCGGCACGATCTGCGCGGTCTCGAAGTAACGGGCCGCGCTCGGGATCTCCAGCAGCCGTCGATCTTCGTAAGCCACGATCAGGTGCGATTCGACCGAGGGCAGGCCCCGCCCTTCGTACAGCGCCACGTATGCCGAGCCGATGTCGAGCGCCGGCAAGCGATCGGCCAAAGCGCGAGGCAGTGACTCGACGTCGAAAGAGGTGATCAACGACTCGCTGGTGTCGGTCAGAATGCCTGCGGCGCGCTCGGCCTGTCCGCGCAACGCTCGTTGCTCGCGTTCGACGGCGTCGGCGATCATGACGCGCACGCGCTGCCAAACGTCTTCGAAGCGCATCCAGCGTCGCGGATCGTTCATCACGCACGGCAAGACGCGTCGCCGGATGACCGACACGGCGTGCTGCCAGGCGCCCACGTCCCCTTCAGCGGCGGCCGTCCGCGCCAGCATTTCGTCGAGCAAGAACAAGAGCTCGTGATCCGACGCGCCCAGCGTGGCCGCGCGCACGGCGTCCAGCGCGTGGTCAATCCATCCGTCCGGGCCGACCACGCGCGAAACGCGCTCCGCGCGGGCGAGCTCCGCGGACAGCTCCTGCCGTCGCCGGGCAAAGGCTTGGTCGAAGGGCAGGGGGTCTGCATCGAGCATGTATTGCGTCTCGGACGGAGCTCCCTCCGAAAGGCAGCCACAGGAGCGGCGCTTGACGAAGTGCGATGCCAATAGCCGGCTGCCAAAGGCCAGCTCTCCGCGCAACGAGTCCACGATGAACTCGATCGCACACTCGGCGATTTCCCAATATGGCTGACGCACCGTGGCCAAGCTGGGAGAAGCGCTGCGCGCGTCCTCGCTGTCGTCGAAACCCACCACCGCGACGTCATCCGGCACGCGAATGCCGCGCTCTTTCAGCGCGCGCATCGCGCCCAGCGCCGAGCGATCATTGGCTCCGACCACGGCGTCGATCGCGATCCCCCGATCGAGCAGCTCGGTCATCGCCGCGTAGCCTTCCTTTTCGTTGAAGTTGGCGCTGAGCACTCGCTCGGGAGAGAACCCGATCCCGAATTGCGCGAGCGCCTCACGATACGCATCGAAGCGGACAGCCGCTTCCGGGTAGTCGATGGGACCGCGCAGGAACGCGATCTTGCGCCGGTTGTGGACCGTGATCAGGTGCAGCACGGCATCGCGCATGCCGGTCGCGTTGTCGGCCTGCACCACGGAGTAACCGGGGACCTCGATCCCCACCGAACACACGGGCAAGCCGTGGAAGGAATCGAGGAAGTCCTTCATCACCTGTGCGGAGGTGTTCAGGTTGAGCGCCACCAGGCCGTCCAACACCTCCGGACCGGCGAGCTCGAAACAGCGATTGCGCTGTGTTTCGTAGCCCGCCGAAGAATGGAGCGAGCCGCCGGCGAAGCAGATCAAATCCAGGCCGCGCCGGGCGCACTCGGCATCGAACGCCCCCACCACCATGCTCGCGTACTCGTTGTACAGCGCGTCGAGCAGTAAGCCGACGGTGGGGCGGGGGCGGTTGTTTCTCGGCAAAGGGCGCGCTTGCTTACTGCAAGACCTTGAATTCGATGCGCCGATTCTTCTCGCGCCCGGCCGCAGTCTTGTTGTTGGCAATCGGCTCATCGGCACCGGCGCCGCGCGTCTTGATTCGCTCGGGCGGCACGCCACCGTTGTCGACCAGCCATTGCTTCACTGCTTCCGCGCGCTCTTGCGACAGACGCTGGTTGACCGCCGGATCACCTTCGCTCGAAGTGTGACCCGAGATCTCCAGCTGGATGCTCGGATAATCTTTCATCACCTTGGCCGCATTGTTCAGCGTGTTCTTCGACTGCGGTCGAATCGTGGCCTTGTTCTTGTCGAAGGAGATCCCCTCGACTACGCCCGAGAACTTCTTGATCGCTTCGGGGATCGTATCCGGGCAACCGTCTTCGTCCTCGAACCCGTTCTTGGTCTCCGGCTTGTCGGGGCACTTGTCCTTGTCGTCGAAGATGCCGTCGTTGTCCGTATCGCGGATCGGGCAACCGGTGGGCTTCACGCCCACTTCCTTCGGGCATTGATCGCAGGGCAGCGGCACGCCGTCGTGATCAGGATCGAGATCCGGGCAACCTTTCGGAGCCGGCCCAGGTTCTCGCGGGCAGAAATCGTCTTTGTCCAGCACGCCGTCCGAGTCGGTATCGGCGGGACAACCGCGCGGAGCGACGCCTGGCTCTTGCGGGCACTGATCCTCGCTGTCGATGTAACCGTCGTGGTCGGTGTCAGGCGGCGGAGGCGGCTGTGCCTTGCGGCTGCGCTCGATCGTCGCCGAGAGCCCGAGCAAGATTTCGAACGTTTGTGCTTGGCCGTCTTGCTGCGTGTTTCGCGTGAGGTTGTCGCGCAGATCGAGGCGCACGGACAGCGCGTGCGTGATGGGCGCCTTGGCACCGATGCCGAAGTGCCACGCGGGGTCGGCATCGTGCGCCATGGTGCGACTGATCGCGCCCAGGCTCCCGAAGCCACCCAAGATGAACGGTGTCACGTAGGGCAACGGAGCTTGCAGCACGAGTTGCCCGCGCAGCGCATACAACATCGCGGAGGTGTCGGTATCCTTGATCTTGCTCCCGGCACCCATCACCTCGCCCTCGATACCGAGGAACGACGCCGGGTAGTAACCGATGCGCGCGGCGATCTCCGGACCAATGGCGTACGCTTTTTGCGGATAGGCCTCGTAGCGCAAGTTGTGATCGGAGCTCGGAAAAATCACACCGCCAGAAATGCCCAGCTCGAGCACATTGCCTTCGGGAGGGAAGCCCGCCTCATAGGGTTCGAACTGCTCCTGCTTCTGCGCGGGGGGTTCACTCGCCGGCGCCGGCGCGGGCGCGGCCTCGCTCGCTGGCGGCTCAGCGCTCGCGGAAGCATCGCTCTTGGCTCCGTCTTTGCTCGACACCGAGACCGACGCCGAAGTGTCCGCGTTTTGGGCGAACGCGCTGCTCGCGGCGGTAAGACTGAAGCCCCAGACAACCCAACAAGTTAGCGGCTTAGACATTTCTTCACCCTTGGCGGTTTCGCCACTCAGAACACCCTCTTTTAGACGCACCCTTTAACGAAACCACCGCTATCAGATCACCCCCACCGTTTCCAAGTCCATGCAAAAAAACCAGAGCGCTGACGCAAATGCGCTAACGTTCGCATGTGAGGCACCGCTTTACCAAATCGCAGCACGGCACTCCCGGCGCGCTGCTTTGCCTACTTTGCAGCACACAGTGCGCTACATCGAAACCCGACACTGCGCAGCGCCAGGTTCCGCAAGTGCTCAGTGTGGCGAGCGTGCCAGTCCAAGCGATCACGACGCCATCCGCGATAGCCGCGCCGTCCGACAGCGCCGCGCCTGCGGCCAGCGCTGCTCCGTCCACACCGCAGATCGCGGCCGGCACGCCGGAAACGGCGAGCCCGGCGCGCGTTTATGCGCGGACACGCTACGTCTGGATCCGGCCCGAGCCGGACAGTGCGAAGGAGTGGATTGGCTATCTTTGGACCGGTGGTTCGGTCGCATTGAAGAGCAAGAAACCGGTGTACGGGCCGGGCTGCACGAATTGGTATGCGATCGAACCTCGAGGCTACGTGTGCGTCGACGGCAGCCGGGCAACGCTGGATGAGCGCGATCCCGTGTACCGCGCGGTCCTGCCGTACGCGCCGAACCTGAGTTCGCCTTGGCCACACTTATATGGGGAATCGCTCGGACTCAAGACTGAGGTCGTCCCGAACGGTTCCGTTTTGGGCTTTCCACCTTTGCCAAACGCCATCCACGAACCGCGAAATGAGCTACACCGGCGCTCGACTGTCGCTTACAGCCGTGAGCTGAGCGTGGCTGGGCGCGATTTCTTGCTCAGCGCGGACTACCAACTATTGCCCAAAGCGAGCGTCACTCCGTATCCGATCGTCAAGTTTCAGGGCCTGAAACTGGGGCAAGACGCGCAGCTACCACTCGCATTCTTCAGAGCCAAGGATCGCCCGGCTTACACACGCAGCCCAAATGGAGAGTTTTCGGCAACGGCTGATAGCTTTTCGAGACTCAGCTTCGTCGAGCTGAGCGGTGAGCAGGCTCTCGTCGGCAAAGAGCGCTTCCTACGCACCAAGCGCGGCGAGCTTTGGCTGAAAGAAAGTGACGCGATACTCCCCATCCCCCAGTCGAAGACGCCTTGGGGCGCCGATGTCGGAGCCGAAGACCACACGGGCCATGCACCCAAGGGTCGCGCAACCTGGCTGGAGGTGGCGGTTACCGCCGGCTATCTGATCGCGTACGAAGGAACCAAGCCGGTGTTTACGACTTTGATTTCACCGGGCCGGGGCGGCTTTGCCAAGCCCGATGAAGATCCCATCGAACACGCGCTCACACCGACCGGCACCTTCCCGATCTCCGGCAAATTTGCGACCGCGACCATGGAAGCCCCGGGCGAGTTGATCCACTCGGACGTTCCCTGGACGCAAAACTTCAGCGGTCCACACGCGCTGCACAGCGCCTACTGGCACGACAGCTGGGGTGAATTCAAAAGCGGTGGCTGCGTGAATCTCTCGCCAATCGACGGCCGCACCCTGTTCGAATTCACCGAACCCGAGCTCCCCCCCGGCTGGCACGGCGTCCGCTGGCTCCCCTGGCTCGGCCCGTCGACGCTGGTCGTGCTCCATCGCTAGTCGGGAGCGCAGCTCACGCCCCGCTCGAGTGACGCGCTTCGCGATCCCCGACGGGGGGAATGGAGCGGGGCCCCACGCCATCACGTTTGGCGTTTTGGGGCCCCAACCCCAAAGCTGTCGGGAGCGCAGCTCACGCCCCGCGACACGCCGCACCGGTCACTTTTGCGACGCGACGCCAATCGCTCCTACTTCTCGCGCGCGAGCTCGAGGCGCAGTTCGCGCAGCTCGCGCGTGAAGCCGCCCGACAGGATTGGGAAGCGGCACCAGGTTTTTGGGTCGAGGCTTTCGTCGTCGACGTGGAAGCTGGGTGCGTAGCGTTCGCGCTTCCACTGGTTGCGGCTCCACAAGCGAAAAAAGCGGTCGAGCCAGAGCCACAACTCGTCTTTTTCGTACTGACTGAACTCCGCGCAGATCAGCTGCAACACTTCACGCGGGGCGCGCTTGTCGCGAATGGCGGCGCGTTCGATCGCGTCCAGAACCTCATAGGGCATCAGATCGGCTTCGTCCGTTTGCGTCGCAGACGGCGGGCGCAGCTCAGCGGTGGGTGCCTGCACGTTCACGGCCTGCAGAGCCGGGATCGGACCGAACTCTCGGGGTCCGTGTTCTGCCAGCCAAACCAAGAAGCGCCGCAGGAAGGCCTTGTCGATGCCGGCGATTGGGCTGAGCCCGCCCGCGGTGTCTCCGTCCATCGTGGCGTAACCGACCGCTGCTTCCGAGCGGTTACTGGTCGAAAGCAGCAGCGCAGAGTTCAGGTTGGCGAGCAACCAAACCGAAGGCGCTCGCACTCGCGCTTGAATATTCTGCAGCGCCAAGTCGTCACGTTGCCATTCGAGCTTTCGGCCGAGCGCGGCTTCGACCGCCGACACGTAGCCCGACACCAAGGGTTCGACATCGAACTCCAGGTGCGTGGCGCCGAGCGCGCGGGACACGCCGGCGGCTGCGTCGCGCGTGACACTCGAGCTATTCCGAGTCGCCTGATAAACCGTGGTGAGCAGCACGCGCGTCAGCTCACGCTCCGAGATCAGACGCGACAGACCTTCGACATGCTCGAATTTCTGCGCAAAGCCGTCCAAGCCCAGTTCACGCACCGCCAAGCGCACCATCAACGCGACCAAGCAGGCAACGGCAGCAGAGTCGGCCCCGCCGCTCAGGGACACGACGAACCCGCGCGAGCGGCTCTTGCGGCAATAGTCGAACAGACCAAGCGCAATCGCTCGCGCAAACTCCTCTTCTTTCAAGGCAGGAGAACCTTCCCAGTCGACCGGCTCCGAACCTTCGGACAAGGCCAGCGCGCTCGGCAAGGTGAACTCGCACTCGACGCATTCACCGGCCGCGCTGACCACATGGGGCTGTGAGCCGCTCAGGGAAGCATGCTGCATTCGCGTCAGATCCACGTCGATCACCGCACTGATCAGCACGTGGTTCGCGAAGCTGAAGCGCGGCGCTTGCGCGATCACCTTGCCGGCCGTAGCGATCAAGGCATCGCCGTCGTAGATGGCGCGACCAGCTTCGTTACCGAGCAGGTTGGCGTACACGTAACTCACGCCGAAGGCTCGCGAGCCCTCGAGCACCAAGCGGCGTCGCACCTCTTGCTTGCCGAACGCAAAATGGCTCGCGCTCGGGTTCAGGATCAAGTCGACCGCGATCAGCGAGAGCTCGGCGCCGCGACGCTGTGCGACCCAGGCATCTTCGCAAATTTCGAAGCCGATCCGCACGCCCGAACAGTCGAAGAAGATGTCGCCGAGTGGGACGTCCTGACCGAAGACGGAAATCGTGGTGCGCGTGCGCGCGGGCCAGGGCTTGAACCAACGCGGTTCGTAGTGAATGCCGTCGCCGGCGAGCGTGCGCTTGGCGACGAACCCCATGAGCTTGCCGTCCGCGATCAACGCGCAGGCGTTGTACAGAGCCTTGTTGTGGAACAAGGGTAAGCCCACGCTGACCACGAGGCCGCGCGCGTAAGGCAGCAACTCGTCGAGCAGCTGCAGTGCCATGGCCTGCGTTCCCGGCGCGAGGAAGGCATCTTCACAGCCGTAGCCAGTGATGCACAGCTCAGGCAGGCAAAGCACGCTCACGCCCGCGGCGCGCGCTTCTTCGATGGCCGCGATGATGTTTGCGCGATTTCCGTCCCAGTCGAGCGGAGTCTGGTTCAAGGTCGCGGCCGCGACGCGCAAGAGCTGCATGGCGCACGGGAAGTTAGCAGCTCCGCGGGCAGGGTTCCCACAAATAGCGGCCCACGCGCCCGGGCCGGGGGTCTCAGTCGAAGTTCGGCGCCGGACGTGCGGCAGCGCCGTTCGCCGCTGCGCCGAGATCTTTGCCGGAACGCAGGCAGTAATAGCAATCACTCAGGCCGAGAAAGCCGCAGCCGCGGCGCTCGTCGAAACGCTTGAGCGCGGGCACCACGCGCGCGTCACCCTCAGTGGCGGCACGCGTCAGCCAGCGCTTCACGCTCGCGCAGCCTTCCTTTTGTGCCTTGCCGAGCTCCAAGAGCAGCCTGAGCGCCGGCGATGCCTTGGCCCGGACGGCGTCGTCATCGAGGTAGCTCCGCGCAAGTTTGGAGATGGCAGCGCGACCCGGGACGGCCTTCGAGGAGTCCCAAACGTCGTACGTCAAATCGACCCCACTCGCGCCCAGCGCCGTGATCGCGAACTTGAGGGCGGCTTCGGAAGTGGTGGCGTCGAGCGCCGCGCGCCGAACGTCGGTGAGCAAGTTCTGATCGGCCGCCAGCTCCGGCTTCAGCGCCACACCCTTTTGGTAGAAAGCGAGACTCGTCGGGAGCTGCTCGAGCTTCGCGTGACCGTGCCCGAGCGCGAGCCACTCCTTTTCGCCGCGCATCGATTCGGGTCGAGCGCCGAGCTCGCCGAGCGCGATCTGATCGCCGTTTTGTGCGCGGGTGATCAGCTGGGAAAGCTCCGAATTTTTGCTGATCGTGGTGTTCGAGGCGTCGTCCTTCAGCGTCGCGGCTTCGTGCCTGCCGAACAGCATCGACGCGATGATCGTCAGCATGGCGATGCCCAGCACCGAGAGCAGCGCCCCCGCGCCGAAGAGCCAGAGCGGGACGCGGCGTTTGCCGAGCGCAATCTGACGTTTGAGCAGGGATTCAGCCAGCTGATTCAGGGACAGCGCGTGCGCCGTGGTCTCGCCCCAAAAACTGGTGGGCGCGAGAGCCTCGCTGAGCGCCGTGGCACTGGCCGAGCTCGAATCCGCGCTCGAGCGCAGGCCCTCGCCTGCTCGCATCACGCCCGAAGCCGGGCTCCCGGCCGAGCTCGCTGCTGCGGCTGCGCCGAGGATCACGTCGATGCGCTCGATCAGCTCAGCGGCGCTCTGCACGCGCTGCTCGCGTTCTTTCTTCAGCAGCAGCTGCACCAGCGCGACGATGGCGGGGTCGATCCCGCTCGGCAACGGCGGTGGCTCAGCGGTCAGGTGGCGAGTGAGCACCACGACCAGATCGTCCGCTTTGAACGGGGACACGCCGGCCAGCATCTCGTACAAGATCACGCCCACCGTGTAGAGATCGGCGCGCGCGTCCACGAGCTCGCCCCGTGCCTGCTCGGGCGACATGTACTCCGGCGTGCCGAACACCGTGCCAATTTGCGTGAGCACCGGTTGTTCGGAGGTTTCTTCGACTTTGACCTTGGCGATGCCGAAGTCGAGCACCTTGACGAAATCCGGATCCCCGTCCTTGTCGACCAGCATCACGTTGTCGGGCTTCAGATCCCGATGCACGATGCCCACCGCATGGGCTGCCTGTAGCGCTTCTACGATTTGGCGCGTGATGCGCAAGGCGCGCAGCGGCGACAACGCGCCCGTCTTGCTCACGAGCCTGGCTAGGCTTTGGCCCTCGATGAACTCCAGCACCAAGTAAAATGAGCCGTCCTCCAATTGACCAAAGTCAGTGGCGGAGACCACGTGCGGGTGCTCGATGCGGCCGGCAGCGACCGCTTCACGCTCGAAGCGCGCCACGACCTCCGGAAAGGCGGTCATCTCCTTGTGCAAGACTTTGACCGCCACGGCTTTGCGCATGTGCACATGCGCAGCGCGATAGACCGCGCCCATGCCGCCACTGCCGACCAGTGCTTCGATTCGGTAGCGTCCAGCGAGCAGGGTGCCTAGCAGTGCATCGCGCTCAGCGCTCAGCTCGTCGTCGCGCGGGCTCACGGGCTCGTATTCTGGAAAGCTTTGCACCGAGAGTCTAGGACTACGGCGAGCGCTTGCCCTCCCCTAAGAGTCGGGGCGTTTTGCCGCTGGAATTTGCCCTCACCCCCCGATGTAGGACAATTCTTTCTCCGGCCTCGCGACCGTGGGCGTACGCCTCGGAGCCGTGGCCGACCGCATAGCGCGTCCAGCGGATGCGCGGATGCCGCTTGCGAAAGAAACCGTCGAGTGCCGCGTCTGCCACCCACACCAGCCCCTCGGCCTTGGACTTTTTGCGCTCGCGCTCCAGGCGCGCGCGAAACCCCGACATCACACCGGCCTGGAACGTGAGCCGCTTGGCGCCCCTGCCGGACGGTGATCGCCGATATTCGCGAAACAACCGCTCGGCAGTCACATTCAGAAACGCGTGCACGTACTCGGCCAGCTCGAGATTTTCGTTCGACCCGCAGATCTCAAGCACGCTGCCGCGCTTTCCCTCTTGCGCGCGCCATACCGGTACCCAAATCGCTTGGACGAAGAAGTGATCCGCGAGGATCCCAGCCAGGATGCGCTGAGCTTCGTGGACCCGGCCGCTCGGCGCGCCGAGGTGACGAAAACC
>DASSMT010000214.1:0-7063 GCA_035688655.1 Polyangiaceae bacterium
TTGCCCTTCGCGAAAGGGCTCATCATCAAGGGGAACGCGATGACCTGCATGCAGCTCGCGCGTTTGCTCCGCGAGTGCTCGGCAGAGCGTCGAATCGAATTTACAGACGCGCAGAGTCTCGGGAGTTGAGCGAAAAAAAAAAAAAAACGCAGCGACACACGTACTCGGCCAACTCCGAGTCTGGGAGGAGATTGGGCAGCGTGTTAACCCAACCCAGTTGGGGTGATTGAGATAGCCCAGACACCGCGCCCAGACCTTGGCCAAGGACCGTGAAGCGGTGTAGCTTGCCGCTGATGTTTCGCCGTCGCTCGCTGCTCATCGGCATCGCGTTTTCAGCTTCGCTTTCTACTGCCTGCCACCACGGCGGTCCCGCCGGTACGGCACACGGGTCCACGAGCTTGGAAGCAGCGCCCACCGAAGCCAGTTCCTGCGTGAAGGACGGGCTTCCGTTACGCGCACCGCTGGTCACGAACATCTACACCGCCGATCCCTCGGCGCACGTGTTCGGCGGCACACTCTACGTTTACCCATCCCATGATTTGCTGAACAATCCGCCAGCCAACAACAGCGGCGACCACTATGGGATGAAGGACTATCACGTGCTGTCCTTCGAGCGCGGTGCTTGCTCGAAGTTCGTGGACCATGGCGAGGCGCTGAACGTGAAGGACGTGCCCTGGGCCTCGCAGCAGATGTGGGCACCAGACGCTGCATTCAGGAACGGCACTTACTTTCTGTATTTTCCTGCGCGCGACAAGGCGGGCGTTTTTCGGATCGGCGTCGCCAAGAGTGCCTCTCCGGTCGGCCCGTTCACCCCGGAAGCTCAGCCAATCCCGGGTAGTTACAGCATCGATCCCGCAGTCTTCGTCGACGACGACGACCAGGCATATCTGTATTTTGGCGGGATTTGGGGCGGTCAGCTGCAAAATTTCCGAACCGGCGGGTTCGACGCGCACGGCACCTTACCGGGCAGCGGGGAGAACGCGCTCGGGCCGAGGTTCGCGAAGCTCAGCGCAGATATGCTGAGCTTCGAGGGTCAAGTGAGGGAGCTCAGCATCTTGGATCGCGAGCAGAAGCCGCTCGTGCAGGGTGATAACGAGCGCCGCTTCTTCGAGGGCGTCTGGATGCACAAGTACAACGGCGTGTACTACTTGTCCTACTCCACCGGAGACACGCATTACCTCGTGTACGCGACGGGCAAGACACCGAGCGGCCCGTTCACTTACCAAGGCCGGCTGCTGACCCCCGTGTCCGGCTGGACGACGCACCACTCGATCGTCCAATACGACGGCAAGTGGTACCTCTTTTACCATGATGACTCGCTATCTGGCGCCGACAACCAGCGCTCGGTAAAGGTGATGGAGCTCAGCCGCAACGCCGATGGCAGCCTGCCGACGATGACGCCCTGACCCTCCCAATTTGCGACACTCTGTACCCAGCAGTCGAATGCGCGAATTCGTGCTCACGTTCCCCGGCGCCGCTCGCGATGTGCGGGAATTTCCGCGGGTGCGGCTGGTCGACGCGGACCGCCGCTCGCTTTAGCAGCGGCGCATGAGCGTGCGCGATGGCGACGCGGGCGATCGCTCGCCTTGGCAAGCGTCGAAGCGCCCTGCCTGACGCGCTGCGCGCGGTGTGAGCGAGTGCGCGCGGGTGCTCGAGCCGCCTCCGATTCGTTATTCGAGATCAGACATCGAATTGGCCTTTGTCGCGCAAAAAGCCCGCCGTCGTACATCGACTACCAGTTACCCACGATAAAAATGCCGGACACTTAAAGTCAAGATATGCCCGTCGTACGGACAGATTGGTGCCCCCCGCTGTTTCGGCAAATCTCGGCATTCGACTCTCGGCCATATCACGCTCCATGAACCGTCCCTTCGCCACGCGCGGAAGCTTGATCACGGCCAGCCTATTGGCTGGTCTCACCGCACTCGGTTGCAGTAGCAGCACGACCCCGACCGCTCCCTCGGAGTCGATTCAACTGGGCGCCATCCTGCCATTCACCGGCAAAGAAGCGGCGCTCGGTCGGAACATCGAGCAAGCCATGTTGCTGGCGATGGAAGACGTGAACGCCGCCGGGGGCATCGATGGGACGCCCATCGAAGTGGTGAGTCGAGACAGTAACTCTGGTTCGGATCGCGGCCTGAACGAGCTATTGAACCTGATCTACAACGACAAAGTTCAATACTTGATTGGCCCCGAGGAAAACCGGCTGGCAAAGGACATCGTTCGCGACGTCAAGGCCCTGAACATCACCAATGTCCTGCCCGGATATGCGGCTCCGGACATCCAGCGGGCGAGCGTCAAGGGCTCCTGGTTCCGCTTGGCACCCACCGCGTTCGAGATTGGCTGCGCTTTCGCCCGGCACGCCAAAGACGACGGTGTCACTTCGGCCAATGCGCTGTCGATGAGCGACGATTACAACGGCACGCTCGCCAGCTCGTTCAATCAACAATACTCGGAGGACGGCCGCGCCTTGCCCTCGGTCACCGTGGATCCGGGAGAACCCTCCTACTCGAAGGCGATCGCGGACACACTGAACTTCAAACCCCAGCGCACGATGTTGAACGCCAACCCCGCGACGGGGGCGGAGGTGGTCACCGAGTGGGCGATTGGCGACGGTCGTGGCTCTTTCTATTTGAGCCCACTCTTGCGCTCCGACGCGTTCCTGATCAACGTGCCTTACGGCTCACTCGATGGCTTCGTGGGGATCTCCCCTTCCCTCAGTTTGACGAGCGAGTGCGACACGCTGACGGGCTACGATCATGGCGCGATTCCCTGCACTCGCGGCAACGCCAAGCGCTTCAGCGCACACTTTGCGGCGCGCTGGGGCGGAACCGAGCCGTTTCCCGCGTCGCGCCTGTACTACGACGCCGTGCTGCTGCTCGCCATGGGTATGCGCTACGCGGTGGCGACGAGCGGAAAGATCCCCTCGGCACCCGAGCTTCACGACTTGATCGTCGATCTGAACGACGGCGACGACCCGCCGGCGCATTGGTCCGATCTGAAATCGGCGTTTTCAGCGCTCGATGAAGGCCAGCAACTGCGCTTGGTCGGCGCTGGTGCCGAGTACAACTTCGATATCTACGGCGCTGCACAGCACGTGGTGTTCGACACTTGGACAGTCTCTGGCCAGTCGTTCATCGATACCGGCTCCTACTACGCAAAGTGTAATCCGCTCTGATGAGCGCTCGCCACACTCGGCAATGACCAAACCACCAAACACACAAAGGGACCACGAAAACACATGAATCTCAGACTGCAACCGTTGGCATGGATCGTCGGACTCGCACTCGGAGTTTCTGCTTGCAGTAGCGGCGACGACAACGCTGCAGGCAAGAAGACGATCACGCGCACTTCCATCTCGGACAGCGAATTCCAACCGACCGACTTGGAGAAGACCGTCAATGCGTTGGTCAACAAGATCGACGATACCGCGCCGGTCGAGCTCCAGATCGCCGTCGTGCTCAAGCAATTGAACACTTATTTCTTGCCCATCCAGACCGGCGCCAGCCGCGCGATGAGCGAGTTGAATTTGCCCGGGCAGGTGGTGGCACCCCAATCCTCGTCCGGCGACGCCGCAGTGAACGAGCAGAACGACATCATGAACGCGCAGCTCAGCTCGGGTTACACCGCGCTCGCCGTCGCGCCCTTCGAGGCAGGCAACCAGCCCCCGATCGACAGCGCGGCGGACTCGAAAGTGCCGGTCGTGACCATCGACAGTGATTTGGCGGAGAGCAAGCGCGATCTGTATATCGGCACGATGAACGCCGAAGCTGGCAAGACCGCCGGCACGACGCTCACCTCTTTGATCACGGTCAACTCCGGCACGGTGATTCTCCTCGGCCACGACGACCCGGGGTGGCCGGACGGTTATGCTCGCACCATGGGTGCCAAGGGCGTGCTGGAATCCGCTGGCTTCACCGTCACCATCCGCAAGACGGATTGGTCGGAAACGGGTGAAGACGCCGACATCGAGGCGATGACCGCCGCCATCGTCGCGGCCGATCCGCCCGTGGTCGGCATGATGGGCATGTTCTCCAACGCCTACCGCTGTGCGATGGCGGCCGAAGCGGTCGGAAAGACCGGCGACGACATTGCCATCGCCGGCTTCGATTTCGAGCCCAAGCTGGTGGAGTACATGCGCTCGGGGATGATCAAGGCCACCCACGCTCAACGCCAGTACTACATGGGCTACCTGACGCCGTACGTTCTGTACGGATTCAAGGCGCTGGGCAAGGAGGCCACCAAAGCCATCTTGAAGCCACAAATGGTCGACGACTACCGCTTCAACACCGGCTTGGACGTCATTCCGGCAGCCAAGTTGGACGCATATTACACCTATCTCGACAACCTCGGTATCGGCAGCTCGAACTGAGACGAGCGCTCGCGAGACTCTGACCGGAGCTCCACTTTCTGAATATCCCATTGATGACTGACATGGTTACGGACGATCTCTGGAGCTCCGGTCGTCCGCCCCCTAATCAAGACCAAGACCGCGCCGCTACAACCGTTGCAATCGGCCCAATGCCGAGCGTCACCGGTACACGAAGGTGTGCGCGTGAGTGAGCAGTGAAGCGACTATTTTCAATCATCTCCGTAGTTCTGTTTTCGACTTTGGCCCGCGGCGCGCACGCGCAAGAGGCAGAGAGCTCGAATTCGGAAGACGACTTGGACTTGGTCAAGCTGCTCAACGTGCAGGTCTCCACCGCCACCAAGACCAACGAGAGCGTCGACGACGCGCCCGCGGTGATCACCGTCGTTACTCGCGACGACATTCACCGCTGGGGCTACCGCAACGTCGCCGAAGTCCTCAATCGTTGTGTCGGCTTCTACTCGGTCGATGATCACATTCAGCCGAACGTCGCAGTGCGCGGCGTGACGGGTGGCCTGGCTGCAGAGAGCAGCGTGTTCAAAGTGATGATCGACGGTCGTTCCGTCGCCTATCGCACGACTTCGGGCAACTGGCTCGGAGCGGAGTTGATTCCCCTCGAATCGATTCAACAGATCGAGATCATTCGCGGCCCGGCCTCGGCGTTGTACGGCGCAGACGCATTCTTGGGCGTCGTCAACATCGTCACGCGAAGTCCAGAGGACTCGCGACCGGTGCAAGGGCGCGTCTTGGTCGGAGCGACCGGCAGCAACCCGAGCGGGCAGTTCGACGTGGTGACCAGCGGTCAGCACGGCAAGTTCGATTTCATGTTGGGCGCCGTCGGCGAATATGGCAGCCGCAGCGGCCTGGCGATGCCCAGCGAATCCCCCGATCCGAACATTCCGAACTATGTCGGTGCTCGGCGAACGGCGAACAATCTCGATCGCCGCTCACTCGGGCTACAAGCTCGAATTGGCTACCGCGACCGCAAGGTCGGCCAGCTGGTGGCCAGCGCGTACGCTTCTGGCTTCAGCCGCGGGGGTGATTTTGCGCCCTGGGCCCAGCTCACGAACGGCAGCGACGCGAGCGGCAATCAATACGGCACGGTCATCTCACAGGGCCAATTCCGCGCCAACATCGACGGCCTGCTGCACGCCAGCAAGAAGCTGGATCTGTCGTTGCAAGCGACCTACTTCCAGGGCGGCATCCTGCCCGGAGATCGCATCGAGGTCGGCAGCGCCCTGTATTACGCCAAGCGCCGGACGTCCTACCGAGGCATCGATTCCGTGCTCGAGGCACGTTACATCCCTTCGGCGCGCTTCAACCTGATCACCGGCGTCGAGACCGTGTACGATCACGAAGCGTTGCTCGCCCCGGAGCGCATCATTCGCGCCACGGGCGAGACCGTGCCGGACAGCGCCGCCAACGACAAGCGCGTCAACTTGATGAACGTGGGCATCTTCGTGAGCTCGAACCTGACACTGGTCGAGCGCTACCTGAAGCTGACGGGCGGTATTCGCTACGACAACCACAGCACCTACGGCAGTCAGATCACCGGGCGCGCCGGGATCACCTCGCGGCTGACGAAGGCCCTCAACATGAAGCTATTGTACGGCAGCGCCTTCAAAGCGCCTTCTCCGTACTTGCTGTACGCGAACCCGCTCGGCCCGGGCGATGTCGTGGGCAACGATTCACTCAAACCGCAGCGCATCCGCACGCTCGAATATCAGCTCTCGCTGCGGCCAAACCAGTTTTTCGGGTTCAGCTCGGGCGTGTCCGGCAATTGGCTGTACGACAAGGCGGAGTTCAGCCCACAGGGCATCAACCAAGCCGCGCGCAACACCGCCAGCCAGAAGACCTTCACCTGGGAGACGCGCGCCGACGCCAAGCACTACGACGATTACGCCGGTTACGCTTCGTTCGAGCTGGTGCGCTCCAAGCGCGAGCTCGGTGAGGTTGGCTATGCCGCGAATCTGGTCGGTACTGCGAACATCGTCTACCCGCCGTACATCGCTCGCCTCGGCGCCTCGGCGGCGCTGCCCAGCGTACCCAGTGTGCCGCTCACCGCGGGCGTCGAAGCCATGTTCGTCGGGCCGCGTCACGCCGCCGACGCCAGCGTGCTCGCGAACGGCGCGCAGTTCGACTTGAAGGCGTACGCGACGGCCAACGTGTTTCTCACCACGCGCGACCTGTACCTGATTCCGGGGCACGAATCGGTGATCGCCCTGCGCGTCTACAACCTACTCAACGCCGGCGGCCCCGACCCGGGCTTCTCCGGCTTCGAATACCCGCTGCCGCCGCGTGAAATCATGCTGGAGCTCCGACACACCTACTGACGCGCTCGGCTGCTGCTCGCGAAGTTCGGCCCTCGTTGGCCCCTCAGCAGCCCGACGGGTTGGAGCACTCTTTGATCGCACCGGGCGTTGTCAAGAGTCTTTCCTGACACCGGCATCGCTCCGATCCGGCAGAAAAGTACCCCTGTCCGCGAACGGTCCGAGTTCGAGACATGCGTTAATTGGTCGACCCTGACGACGGAGCTTGGTTTCTGCCGCCATTCTGCATAAGCAGACGGGCATGACCGAGAATGTTCAACGGGTCAAAAGCCCGATCGCCTGGGTGCCAAGCTTATACGTGGCCATGGGCATCCCCTTTTCGCTGGTGATCTGGGTTGCCGGCACGATGTTCAAGGACCTGGGT
>DASSMT010000317.1:0-65781 GCA_035688655.1 Polyangiaceae bacterium
CACTTGCTCGCGCTGGGCGCGTGCCCACTCATCCAGCCGCACCAACGCGTCGGCCAGTTCTACCACCGAGCTGAAGCGGCGTTTGGGATCGCGCGAACATGCGCGCTCGAACCACGCATCGAAAGCTTTCGGCAGCGAGGGCTGGATCTGCGACGGGACCGGCAACGGCGCTGCGCACACCTTCAGCACCACGTCGCCGATTGCGTCGCCTTCGAACGGAACGCGCCCGCACGCCGCCGAGAACGCGCAAGCACCCAAAGACCAAATGTCGGAAGCGGCGCTCACCGGAGCGCTGGCCGTCAAAGCTTCCGGGCTCATGTAATGCGGCGTGCCCAGCACCATTCCCGCTTGAGTGGACGAAGCGCCCCCCGCGGCTTCTTCATGCACCAATTTGGCGATTCCGAAGTCGAGCAGCTTGACCGAGTAGCCACGAGTACCGGCCTCGCCATCGCGAGCCAAGAAGATGTTGTCCGGCTTCAAGTCACGGTGCACGATGCCCGCCTGGTGTGCCGCGTGCAGCGCACGGGCGGCCTGTTGCACGATCTCCGCGACTTCGTGCAGAGGCAATTTGCCGCGCCTGGCCAGCGATTGCTCGAGCGATTCGCCCTCCAGGTACTCCATCACGATGTACGGCTGCCCGCCTTCGACACCGTGATCGTAGACCGCGACTGCATGGCGGCTCTTGATCCGAGCCGCTGCCTTGGCCTCCGTATCGAAACGCCTCAATGCCTCCGCGCTGCCGGCCAACTTCGGATGCACGAATTTGATTGCGACCAGCTGATCCAAGCTGACGTGGCGGCCGGCCCACACCGTGCCCATACCGCCCTGACCGATCAAACGCTCCACCCGGTAGCGACCGGCTATCGTTTTACCCTCGAAGTCAGGCGGAGGCGAGTTGGTCATCGGCAGGGGCGTGCGAAAGCCACAGCTTAGCAAAGCTCTTGGCCGGTTCGGAATTTCCCGGCAAACGAGGCTAAAGTGGGGCCGGCTGAGCCCCAAGCGCGCCCAATACCGAGCCCCGCATGAAAATTCGCGTCGTCAGTTGGAACATCCACAAAGGAATCGGCGGCGCCGACCGTCGCTACCGACTCGAACGAATCATCGAGGTGCTCCAGGTCCTCGCCCCCGACGTCGCGCTGCTCCAGGAAGTCGCCGAGGACATGCCGCGTTCGCACTTCCACGATCAACCTTCGGCATTGGCCGAGGCGCTGGAGATCAAACACCTGGCATTCGGGCCCGAACACCGCTTTCGCATGGGCGGCTACGGCAACGCCATCTTGAGCCGTTGGCCACTGACCGACATCAGTCGCGTCGATTTGACCATCGGCACCCGCAAGAAGCGCGGCGCGCTGACCGCGCGCGCACACGTGCACGGCCTCGGCCACGAGCGGAGTCTGGTGCTGATCAACATGCACCTCGGCTTGGCCGGTTCGGAACGCGGCCTGCAGCTAGAACGTTTCCTCGCGTCGAAACCGTTCGCGCATTTGCAGCGCCGCACTCCCGTCGTCCTGGGCGGTGACCTGAACGACGTTTGGGGTTCGCTCGGACCGCGCTACTTGCAGCCCGCGGGCTTCGGTCGCTGCGGGTCGCTCATGAACACGTTTCCTGCTTACCTGCCGGTGCGTCCCCTCGATGGAGTGTTCGTGCGTGGCGATCTCGAAGCCCGGGGGCTCAGTGTGCCCAAAACCAAGCTCGCCCGACAAGCTTCCGATCACTTGCCCTTGGTGGCCGATTTGAATTTGGTCGGACTGGAAGCCCAGAGCCAACGGCCCTGAGAGCCCTCGCCCCCGCCCGAGCGCGTCATGGTAGCCTCGCGCCGCCATGGCGAAATCCACTGATCTCACGCAGAGCCCGGAGTGGCGAGCCCTCGAGGCGCACTACCAGGCTAGTCACGAAACCGAGCTCCGCGAGCTGTTCGCGAAGGACGCGACGCGCGCACAACGCTTCAAAGTGGACGCTCTCGGGATCTACCTCGATTACTCGAAGAACCGGCTCACGGACGAGACCCTGAACGGCCTTTTGGCCTTGGCCGAGCGCGCGAAGCTGCGCGAAAAGATCGACGCCATGTTCGCGGGCGAGAAGATCAACACCACCGAAGGCCGCGCGGTGTTGCACACGGCGCTGCGTGCGCCAGCCGGCGCTTCGATCCTGGTCGACGGCAAGAACGTGGTGCCGGAAGTGCAGGCCGTGCTGGCAAAGATGTCGGAATTTTCCGAGCGCGTGCGCAGCGGCGCTTGGAAAGGCCACACCGGCAAATCGATCAAGAACATCGTCAATATCGGCATCGGCGGCTCGGATCTGGGGCCGTACATGGCCACCGAGGCGCTGCGCCACTACATCGCGCGTCACCTCACCTTTCGCTTCGTATCCAACGTGGATGCCACGGATTTTGCCGAAGCGACTCATGATCTCGATCCGGAAGAGACGCTGTTCATCGTCTGCTCCAAGACCTTCACCACGCTCGAGACGTTGGGCAACGCCAAGACCGCGCGCGATTTCCTGCTCGCCAAGCTGAAGGACCCGGCCGCGGTCAAGAAACACTTCGTGGCCGTGTCGACCAACGCCGAGGAGGTCGCGAAATTCGGCATCGACACCGCCAATATGTTCGGTTTTTGGGATTGGGTCGGCGGTCGCTATTCATACGACTCGGCGGTGGGGCTGTCCCTGATGCTCGCGATCGGCGGCCAAGCCTTCAACGACATGTTGGGCGGCTTCCACGCGATGGACGAGCACTTCCGGAGCGCTCCTTTCGCGCAGAACATGCCGGTGTTGCTGGCCCTGATTGGCATTTGGTACAACAACTTCTACGGCGCAGAGACGTACGCGGTCTTGCCCTACGACCAGTATTTGGCTCGCTTCAGCGCCTATCTGCAGCAGCTGGACATGGAGTCCAACGGCAAGCGTGTCACCCTCGCGGGTGATTCGGTCGACTACCAGACCGGCCCGATTCTGTGGGGGCAGCCGGGCACGAACGGACAGCACGCTTTCTACCAACTGATCCACCAGGGCACGAAGCTCGTGCCCTGTGACTTCATCGGCTTCAGCCAGAGTTTGAACCCGATCGGCTCGCACCACGATCTGTTGATGGCCAATTTCTTCGCCCAAACCGAGGCCCTCGCCTTCGGCAAAACCAGCGCGGAGGTCGCCAAAGAAGGAGTTTCGCCCCAGCTCGTCGCGCACAAAACGTTTCCCGGCAATCGCCCGACCAACACCCTTTTGTGCGATCGCTTGACGCCGGCCATGCTCGGTAAACTGGTCGCGCTGTACGAGCACAAAGTGTTCGTGCAAGGCGTGATCTGGCAGATCAATTCCTTCGATCAATGGGGTGTGGAGCTCGGGAAAGTGCTGGCCAAGCGCATCGGCAGTGAGCTCGAAGCCAAGGACGAGCCAGCGCTGGCCCACGATGGTTCGACCAACGCGCTGATCGAGCGATACCGCGCCGGACGCCGCGCTTAACGCGCGAGCTCGGAAGCGATCTGCGCGGCAAGCTCGGCCCCCTTCACCGGGTCGAGCTTGCCCGCGGGCCAACCCACGCCCAGGCCGGATTTCTCGTCCGGCTTGGGGATGATGTGGAAATGCACGTGGGCGATGGCCTGATGCGCCAAGCTCTCGTTGTTCTCGAGCACGTTGAACGCGCTGACGCCGGTGATGCGCTTGATCGCGCGACACAAGCGGGGCAGCACCCGGCCGATGGCCGCGCTGGATTCGTCCGAGAGGAGATCGAGCGTTTGGACGCGCTCCTTCGGAATCACCAGCGCGTGGCCGAAGCTCAGCGGTGCGATGTCCAAGAACGCGAGCACCCACTCGTCTTCGTACAGCTTGTGGCAGGGGATTTCGCCTCGTATGATTTTGTCGAAAACGGTCTCGGGCATGGCTCGATCCCTAGCACGCTCCCCGCGCTGGTAGGACGGTCCGCCCCGGCCCAAAGTCGAGACACCATGTTGAAAGCCAGTAGCGTGCTCGGAAATAGCCAACGCCTCGACGGTGGCGCGATGTTCGGCAACGCGCCGCGCGCACTGTGGAGCCGCTGGGCAGCACCGGACGAGGCCGGGCGGATCGCCCTCGCCTGCCGAGCCCTGCTGCTGGAAGACGGCACGCGTCGTGTATTGTTCGAGACCGGCATCGGCACTTTTTTCGCACCCGAGCTGCGCGAGCGCTACGGCGTGGTGGAGACCGAGCACGTCTTGCTGAAATCCCTGGCCGAGCTCGGCATCAGCGATCGCGAAATCGACGTGGTGGTGCTCAGCCACTTGCATTTCGATCATGCGGGCGGCCTGCTCGCACCGTTTCGGGCGAGCGCGGCTCCGGAGTTGCTGTTTCCACGAGCTCAATTCGTGGTCGGCAAGCAAGCCTTCGAACGCGCACAGCGTCCCCACCTGCGGGATCGAGCATCTTACATCCCAGAATTGCCCGACCTGCTGCAGCGCTCTGGCCGGTTGCGTTTGATCGACACCGAGAGCGATGTCTCCTCCCTACTCGGTGAGCGAGTGCGATTCCGGGAGACCCTGGGTCACACTCCAGGGATGCTGCACGCACGCGTGCTAGGACAGCTGGCGCGGCTGTTCTTTGCGGCCGATCTCGTACCGGGAAGCGCCTGGGTGCACTTGCCGATCACGATGGGCTATGACCGCTTCCCCGAACACTTGATCGACGAAAAAGCCGAGCTCTTCCCAGAGCTCGTCGAGCGCTGCGAGTTTCTCTTTTTTACGCACGATCCGCGAGTCGCGGCAGCTCGTTTGCGTATGGAGACCGGTCGCTACCTGCCGAGCCATGAACTGCCGGCATTTCGAGGCTGGGACCTCGACAGCGAGGCGCTACCGGCGACGAGCGCGGCGTCGACCTAGCACGAGCAGCCCGACCAGCAGCGACAGCAGCGGCTGCGATCGAGCAGCGCGAGCACTGATTGAACAACCGCCGGAGTCGCCGCTGTCGCCGCTGTTGGCGGAACCCGTCGCGCCTGCAACGGCACTCGCACCCGAAGCACTGCTGCCGGTGCTGCCAGCTGCGGCGGAAGGCGCGCCCGCCGTGGGCACGCTCGCGCTTCCTCCGCCGCCCAGGCCAACGCCAGGAGCGCCACCCGCGCCGCCACCCGTTCCGCTGCCCGCGGTGACGGTGGCCGCACCACCTGCGCCGCCCGCGGACGCACCAGAGACACCACTGCTGCCCGCGGCATTGCCTGCTCCTCCGCTCGAGCCACCGCCCGCGCCACCAGCAGAGGGATCGAAAATCGGTTTGCTGGTGTCGGCCGTGATCTTCAGATCGGCGCAGTGGTGATAGAAGAAGCCTGCCTTGTCGCCGTTCGAGGGGTGCTGCGCCATGAACTCGATCACTTGCAGCGTGCACTTGTCGCAGTTCACGTTGGGCAAGGTGACCTCGCCCGAGAACATGGCCGTGCTGGTGGTATGCGGCCACAAATTGTCGGCGAGCACCGGGAAGACCGGAGTCGTTTCGTAATCAGCCGTCGCCGACATCGCGGTCTTGTTCGTGGGCAGCAAGACCATGCCGTTCGCGTCCTTGACCACGTTGTCGGGCGGCAGCTCGGTGCGCGACTTGATGGACAGGGCGACGCGATAGAACCCGGGATGGAACACGGTCTCGTTGACCTTCAGCATCAGCTTGCTGCCGCCCATCACCGGAGTGACGACGTTGGAAGGCATGTCCGTGGGTCCGCACGGCGGATCACCCTTGCCGCCATTGGTCGAATTCGAGGCTGGTGGCGGCGCGATCAACGTGAAGTGAGCGCGAGCAGTCGCCGGCAGCGCGAGCAACGAAAGGACCAAGACCAGCACGGACGGACGCATCGAAACCTCCGGAAGAGCAAGCGTTCTGCAAACTCTAGCGAGATCCGACGCCCTGCCAATCAAAGCTTCGCGTCAGCGACCACGATTGTTGGCCCAAGCGATCAGCCGCACGGTCTTTTTTTGCTCGCCCGGTTTTTTTCGGCGCGTTTCGCGCCGGGCGCTCACGCTCCCAGCGCGGCGCTCACGATCTTTCGGGCTTCCTCCAGGATCAGGTCCAAATGTGCGGGCCCTTTGAAGCTCTCCGCGTAGATCTTGTAGACATTTTCGGTGCCTGAGGGCCGCGCAGCGAACCAGCCGTTTTCGCTGACGACTTTCAAACCACCGATGGCCGCATCATTGGCGGGGGCGCGCGTCAGCTTGCGCAAAATGGGCTCGCCGGCGAGCGTGCTCGCGCTCACCGACTCTGGAGACAGCTTCTTCAGCAACGCTTTTTGCGCCGGCGTCGCGGCTTGGTCGACGCGCGTGTAGTACGGCGTCCCGAACTCACGGCTGAGCTCCTGATAGTGCTGGCCCGGATCTTTACCGGTGACCGCCGTGATCTCGGCCGCGAGCAGGTTGAGGATGATGCCGTCTTTGTCAGTCGTCCACGCGCCGCCGTTCTTGCGCAAGAAGCTCGCGCCCGCGCTCTCCTCTCCGCCGAAGCCGAAAGAGCCATCGACGAGGCCATCGACGAACCATTTGAATCCGACCGGTACTTCCTTGAGTGGACGTCCGATCGAGTCGACCACGCGATCGATCAATGAACTGCTGACCAAGGTCTTGCCGACCGCGGCGTTCGGAGACCACCCGGGGCGATGCGTGAATAGGTAGCGAATGGCCACCGCCAGGTAGTGATTCGGATTCATCAGACCCGCCGACGGCGTGACGATGCCGTGGCGATCCGAATCCGGATCATTTCCGAACGCGATGTCGTACTTGTCTTTCAGGCTCACGAGCTTCGCCATCGCGTACGGACTCGAGCAATCCATGCGAATTTTGCCGTCGTGGTCCACGGTCATGAACGAAAAACGCGCGTCCACCGCAGGGTTCACCACGGTGAGGTCGAGCCCGTATTTGTCGGCGATGCGCGACCAATACGCGACGCTCGCGCCGCCCAAAGGATCGGCACCCAAGCGCAGCTTGGCAGCGCGGATCGCATCCAGATCGACGACATTGACCAGATCGGCCACGTAGGCGGCGGCAAAGTCTTGCTCGTGCGTCGTGCTCGCGCGCTTGGCGGCCTCGTAACCGATGCGCTTCACTGCCGCGTTGTTCTCGCGCAACAGCGCGTTGGCGCGATCCTGCACCCAACCGGTCACGTCGGTGTCCGCAGGACCTCCGTGGGGCGGATTGTATTTGAACCCGCCATCGCGCGGCGGGTTGTGCGACGGCGTGATCACGATGCCGTCCGCGAGCCGAGCGGGTCGCCCCGCGTTGAACGCCAGAATGGCATGCGAGATCCCCGGCGTCGCCGTGTAGCCGCCGCCAGCTTGAAGGATCGTCTCTACGCCATTGGCCGCGAGCACTTCGAGCGCGGTGCGTTCGGCGGGTTCCGAAGCCGCGTGCGTATCACGCCCGATATAGAGCGGACCCGTAATCCCCTGCGCTGCGCGGTACTCGCAGATGGCCTGCGTCGTGGCCAAGATGTGGGCTTCATTGAAGCTACCGTCTTCGGCGGAGCCGCGGTGGCCACTCGTACCGAAGCTGACCTGTTGCTCTGGATTGGCCGCGTCGGGACGCACGCCGTAGTAGGCCGCGACGAGCTTTTCCGGATCGATGAGGATGTCGGCGGGGGCCGGTTTACCGGCCAAAGGGTGCAGGGCCATCGCCGGTCAGAGTAGCCACGCCTTCCGCGATTTTGGAAGCAGGGCCGCGCGTTCAGGCTGGGGAATTCCTTGCGCACGCTCGGCTATTCAGCGGGGCCCCAGCCTTTGTTTTGGGGCCCCAACCCCGAAAAAGGATCGGCATGACTCCGAAACGTGCGGGTCGCTTCAGGAGCTCTGAACTTCGATCCGTCGGGGGCGAAACGCAGCACTCTTGGCGAGGTGCACGCGCAACACGCCGTTGGTGTACTCCGCCTTGACTCGCTCCGGGTCGATGCGTTCATCGATGCGGAAAGTGCGCGTGTAGACCGTCGGCTTGTCCGGCGAGCCTTGCAGCTTTGCCTCGATGCGAAACTCCGGCAAATCGACGTGGACGCCGATCTCGTTCGGATCGAGCCCCGGCACGTCGGCGACGACCAGTAACTCCGCCTCATTCTCGAAAATGTCGACGTTCGGCGTCAGCTCGCGCGCCGGACGGGTTTTCTCTTGGGTTTGCGTGCTCATCTTTGCTTCTCCCTTCTCGCTCGAAATGCGGGTCGGCTCAGGCCGTAGCCGAAACGGTCACTCGCTTGGGTTGCGCTTCGACTGCCTTGGGCAAGGTCAGCGTGAGCACGCCTTGCTTGAGCGATGCCTGAACCTTTTCGGTGTCGATGCGCGCGGGCAGCTCGTAACTCTGGGTAAACGAGAAGCCCTGACGCTCACGACGATGAGTCGTATAGCCCTCCGGCACTTCCACCTTGCGCGCAGCCTTCAGCGTCAGAGTGTTGGCCGTGACGCTGATGTCCACGTCTTTTTCAGTCAGCCCGGGCAAGTCCACGCGCAAGGTCAACGCCTCGGCGCTGTCGTTGAAACTGACGGCGGGCGTGCTCGCTGCCGCGAATGACGGAGCTCGCTCCAAATCACCGAACAAGCGATCGAGCTCGCGGCGGAGCGACGCTACTGGCAGGCCACGAGACGGCCGGAATGCGGGAAACCCACGATCACTGAAACGAACGAGCATGACCAAATCCTCCTGTTGATGTGGACGACGATTGCGCCCCGGAAGGCAGGCACCCGCCGGCAGTGGCTGAAAGGAGCCATCTGCCAGGTCGCGAGAACCGCGCTTTGCGCCGGGAACGCAAAGAAACTGTGCATCCCCCCCGCCGCTGACAAGGGGACCCGACACCAAAAAAACGCCGCCAGCCGCCGGCCCCCCCTCAAACCCTTTGAGCTGCCGGCGGGACTGCCCGTAAAGTCCGGCCCGAAAGGAGCCCCCCAGCATGCCCATCCTGAGCGAAGGTGCGACTGCCCCGAACTTCAGCCTGCACACCGACCAAGGCGTGAAAGTCACACTGTCGGCCCTGCAGGACAAGCCCTTGGTGCTGTTTTTCTACCCCAAGGACGACACCCCAGGCTGCACAATCGAGTGCAAAGAGTTCCGCGATGCGCGCGCGGAATTCGTGCACAAGGCGCACGTGTTCGGCATCAGTCCGGATGACGTGGCCAGCCACCAGGCCTTTCGCGACAAGTACGCGCTCAATTTTCCGCTGCTCTCCGACCCTGGGCACGAGGTCGCCAGTCAGTTCGGCGTGTGGGGGCCGAAGAAGAACGGCGGAGAAGGCATTCACCGCACCACGTTCGTGATCCGTGACGGCAAGATCGCGCGCGTGTTCAGCGACGTGAAGCCCGAAGGTCACGCGGCCGAAGTGCTGGGCACACTCTGACTGCGAAGCTAGTGACCGAATCTCTGCATGTGCGCCCGATTGGCGTGGTGCGCTCGCCGTTCAAGGAGCGCGTCGATGCACCGCGCCAGCCCATTTTGGCTCGCGGTGTCGAAGGGACGATCGAGCTTTTTGGCGGACGGAATTTGGACCAAGCGCTGGAGGACATTCAGGGCTTCGACCACATTTGGGTCTTGTTCTGGTTTCACCTCAACAAAACCTGGAAGCCCAAAGTCTCGCCGCCGCGGAGCGGCCTCCGGCGCGGGGTGTTCGCGACGCGCTCCCCCTATCGACCGAATCCCATCGGCATGAGCGTGGTCCAGCTCTGTAAAGTCGAAGGCCTCACGCTCTCGGTCAAGAACCTGGACATCCTCGACGGCTCGCCCGTGCTCGATTTGAAGCCGTACATCGCGTACACCGACAGCGTGCCGGACGCGGCCAGCGGCTGGTTGGAAGCGCCGAGCGATCCCCAGCCGGACTATGCGGTGGAGTTTGCGCCCCTCGCCCGCGAGCAGCTGAATTATCTCGCCGAAGCGTTCGCGCTCGAGCTCAGCGAACGCTTCGTGACGGCGCTCCGGCCTGGTCCAGAGCCACAAGCGTTTCGCCGCATTCGCAAAGAGGGCGCCGGCTACGTGATTGCGGTGAAGGATTGGCGAGCGCGCTTCGTCGCCTTCGAGCGGACGATCACCGTGCTGGAGTTTCGCACCGGTCACCGACCACAAGTGCTCGCCACGACGGACGACCCGGCGCTCGACGCGCATCGCGGCTTCGTGACTCGATTCGGACGGGGCTGACGCGCGCTCAGCGCCAACCGCGGAGCACCGTCAGCGCTTCGGCGTTCAGCGAGACCGCGCGCGCCTCGCTGTCTGCCTCGGTATAGCAGCGCAGCTCCGGTGCGTTGCCGGACGCGCGCAAATGCACCACTTCGTCCGACGCGAAGGTCACGCGCAAGCCGTCGACCGTGGACACGCTCGCGACCTCACCGAAGGCCGGAAACGCCGCGGCAATCGCCTCCGCGCCACCTTGCGTCAAGGCGCCGAGCCGCTCCTTGGACAGCGCGGTCGGGAAATCTTCCAACCGGTCACTGGCGGTGAAGCGCTGCGGCAAGCTCGAAAGCAGGCGCGAAATACTCGTCTTCGCGCGACGAGCGCTGAGCAACACCGAAAGATGCACGAGCAGTGCGTCGCGCGTGGGCAGCGCCGGCAGCCGCCCAGCGAGCTCGAAATCGCTCCCGGTGAGGAATCCGCCGTTCGCCTCGTAGCCCACGACCTTTTCGCCCGGGCCGAGCGCGGCATTCATGGCCTCGATCACGTAGGGAGAGCCGATGCGCGTGCGCACCACACGCCGAAACGCGCCGCTCTTCTCGACGGCGGTGTTGCAGCTCACGGGCGCAGCCACGAAGGTCGCGCCCAAGAATTTCGCGGTCACGATGCCCGCGATGTCCCCGCGCAGCCATTTGCCCTGCTCATCGCTGACCAGCGGTCGATCACTGTCGCCGTCCGTCGAAACGATGGCATCGAACCGATGTTCTGTAGCCCAACGCGCAGCGGAGGCGACGTCTTCGGGTCGGATTGCCTCGGTGTCGACCGGAATGAAGGCTTCCGACCGGCCGAGGCGCGTCACCTGCGCGCCGAGCCCGCTCAGCACCTCGAATACGATGTCGCGCCCGACCGCGGAATGTTCGAACAAGCCGATGTGCGCGCCGCTCAGCGCGCCTTCGTCAAAGGCTTCGAAGTACCGCTGCACGTAGCGGCGTTCGATCTCGGACAGCACCGCCGGTTCGACCCGTTGCGCGCTAGGCAAAGTGGCGCCCTTGGCATCGAAATCCGGCGGCAGCTCGACGACCTGCTCTTTCATGCCGGGTTCGTCGCGCTTGAGCAGCTCGCTCTTGGGACGATAGAACTTGATGCCGTTGCGATCGTCCGGGATATGACTGCCCGTCACCATGATCGAAGGGATCTTCTGCTCGAAACCGTACAGTGCGACGGCCGGCGTCGGCACGCGCCCGCCGTTGACCGGGAGGCTACCGTGATCGGCGATTGCCTTCATCACCGCGCGCATGATGCGCGGCGTGCTCAAGCGCAGATCGCCGGCGACGGCGACGCGCCCGCCTCGTAGGCTCTCTCCCTCACGCTCCAGGTATTGCAGGAAGCCGCGGGTGTACGTGTAACAAACCTCGTCAGTCATAGCGACCACGAGGCCGCGCGCGCCGCTCGTGCCGAAGGCCACGCCGCTTTGATCCATTGCTTCTGCGATCGAGATTCTGCCAGCCGCCATGATCCGAATTTATACACGCGGGCGGTACTCGGGCCCAGCGCGGGACGGCCTTGGCTCGGCAATTTTTCACGCATGGACGATTTTGGGGGAGACCGCCGGCCGCAAAAGCGTCACGCTCAGGGGGCCTCAATTTGCGCCCGGAACGCGCGTTTCATTCCCTTGGACAAGCATGTTTCGCCTCACCTTCCCCCAATCCTCGATTCTAGCGCTGTTAACCCTGTGCGCGGCCAGCGTGGCCTGCCATTCCAGTCGTTCCGATGCGGGTCCCGTCCATGGGACGGAAAGCGGCGGCACGACCGAAAGCGGCGGGTCCGGCGCGGGCGCAGACTCGGTAGCCAGCGGCGGCAGCAACCCTGCAGGGGGCCACGCTGCGGCAACAGCGGGGAGCCCGGGCGGGATTGCTGGCGCCGCCCCCATCCCCAGCGTCGCAGCAACCCCCTTCATCGTGGTCGATCAGTTCGGCTACTTGCCGGACGCGGAGAAGATCGCGGTCGTGCGTGATCCGCAGACCGGCTTCGACGCCGCGGACTCCTTCAGCCCGGGGCCAAGCTATTCGCTGGTCGACGCACGCACGGGCCAGGCCGCATTCAGCGCCCCAGTCACGAGCTGGAATGACGGCGCCACGGACAATAGCTCGGGCGACAAGGCCTGGTGGTTCGACTTCTCCCAGGTCACCGCGCCTGGCACGTACTACGTGCTCGACAGCGAGCGCGGTGTGCGTTCGGATCTATTCGAGATCTCCGAGTCCGTGTACCGCGAAGTGCTCAAGCGAGCCGTGCGCTCCTTCTTCTACCAACGCGTGGGCCAAGCCAAAGATGCGAAGTGGGCGGGCGCACAATGGGCCGACGCCGCCTCGCACGTGGGGCCCGGGCAAGATCACGAATGCCGCGCATTTTCCGCCAAGGACGACGCGAGCAGCGCGAAGGATCTGTGGGGCGGTTGGTTCGACGCGGGTGACTTCAACAAATACACCAATTGGACCGCAAGCTACGTGGTCGCGTTGCTGCGCGCCTATGTCGAGAACAAGGCTGCGTGGGGGGACGACTACGAAATTCCCGAATCGGGCAACGGCATTCCGGATGTCTTGGACGAAGCGAAATGGGGCCTCGACTATTTGAGTCGATTGCAAAATAGCGACGGTTCGGTGCTGAGCATCGTCGGCGAGGCGAGCGCGAGCCCGCCCTCGTCAGCCAAGGATCCGAGCTACTATGGGCCGGCGAGCACCTCCGCGACCTTGAGCACGGCCGGCGCATATGCGCTGGGCGCCAGCGTGCTCGGCTCGCTGGGCAAGGCGGAGCTCGGCGCATACGTGAACGACCTACAGAGCCGCGCCCTGAAAGCATGGACGTGGGCCGATGCCAACCCGAACGTCGTATTCAAGAACAACGATTCAGCTTCTGGCAGCGCCGGGCTCGGCTCGGGCCAACAAGAAACGGACGACTACGGCCGCTCGATGATGAAGCTCGAAAGCGCCGTGTATTTGTATCAGCTGACGAAAGACGCGAAATATCGCGACTATTTCGACGCGCACTATGCGAGCGCGCATCTCATCGCGAACAACAACTTCGCCTATCCGTTCGAAGCTGCGACGCAATCCGCGCTGCTCTATTACACGTCCCTCGAAGGCGCGACCGACGCCGTGCGCAGCGCCATCTCGAAGAGCTACGCGGCGGGCATGAACAGCGATGGCAACTTCAAGGCACACGACGGCAAGGTCGACCCATACTTTGCCTACATGAAGGACTACACCTGGGGCAGCAATGCCACGAAGTCGAACCAGGGCTCGATGTTCTACGACATGGTGACTTTTGGCGTCGACCCCAGCAAGGATGACGACTCACGTCGCCTCGCCGCGCGCTACGTCCACTACCTGCACGGGGTGAATCCGCTCAGCTTCGTGTACCTGTCGAACATGTTCGACTACGGAGCGGCCAGAGGCGTGACCACGTTCTTCCACACCTGGTTTGCGCATGGCAGCGCCTTGTGGGAGAAGGTCGGCGTCTCGAAGTATGGACCGCCACCGGGTTACCTGACGGGCGGCCCGAACCCGAGCTACAGCGTCGATGGCTGCTGCCCATCGGGCTGCTCCGGCCTGAGCTGCGATTCCGAGCCGCTCTCCCCACCCAAGAATCAGCCGGCTCAAAAATCCTACAAGGATTTCAACACCAGTTGGCCGATCAACTCCTGGTCGGTCACCGAGAACAGCTGTGGCTATCAGGTCGCGTACATTCGCTTGCTGTCGAAGTTCGTGAAGGCGAACTGAGCCAAGGCCAACGACGTCGGCGCGCTTCAGCCCAGCGCTTCGACGTCGACCGCCACTTCGATGCTGTGCGCGCCGCCGCCGAGGACCACGCCTTTCAGCGGGCTCACGTCGCTGAAGTCTCGCCCCCAGCCGACGGTCACGTGCCGAGTCGAAGGCACGACTGCATTCGTGGGATCGAAATCGAACCAGCCAAAACCGGGAATGTAGACCGATGCCCAAGCGTGCGAAGCGTCCGCCCCCACGAGCCGCGGGCGATCCACTGGCGGATCGGTCTCCAAGTAACCCGAGACATAGCGCGCCGCCAGCCCGAGCGAGCGCAGCGCTCCCACCGCGACATGTGCGAAGTCTTGGCAAACGCCGCGCTTGTCGCGCAGCACCTGCGCGAGCGGGGTGCTGAGATCGGTGGCGCGCGGATCGTACGTGAACTCCTCGAAGATCTGGCGATTGAACGCCAGCACGGCGTCCACCAGCGGGCGCTTGGGAGTAAACGAGGGCGCGGCATAGGCCGCGAGCAAGGAGTGCGCGCGAACCAGCGGCGAATCGAAGCGATACTCGCTGACTTCCACCAGACCGCGATCGGCGGCCAGGCGAGAGGCGGACTCTTCCCAAGTCACACGTGCAGCGAGCCCTTCGGGGGTGTCGCGTTCGCGCAGCCCAATGTAGGTCTTGGCGGTGACGACCAACGCTTCGTGCTCGCTCAAAATCTCGATATAGTGCGCGCGATTGCCGAAATAGTCGTGTTCCTCGTACAGGCTTGCGGGCTCGGGCGAGACATCCAGTGAATGGCCGGAGACGCGCTGAAACTGCAGCGGCCTCGGCGCCAAGTGCGCGATGTGGTGGGCGTGCACCACCGGGCTTTCGTACTCGTAGCGCGTCGAGTGGCTGACGCTGAACATCCTCATTTGGCTTCCAGATCCTCGTTGATCCACACCGGAGGCGAAACGGCGCGCGAAGGGGCCAGGTGCGAAAAGAAGGTGTGCCCGACCTCGTCCGAGAACTGCCACAGCAAGGTCGCCGATTCCTCGAGCAATTGCCGCAAGCCAGAGCCATCGCCCGCACAGGCTTGTTCGACGTCCGCGGTGAGCAGCGTGCTCTGCAGCGAGATCAAACGACGCTCCGCGCGACTGCGAGTCACGTCACTATGCACCTGCAGGCGCTTGAAGTGGTCCATCAGCGCTTCCACTTGAAACGCGACCGAACGCGGATTGGTCGTGTCCGTGAGCAGCAAATCCACCACCGGCGCGACTTGCAGCGTGCTCAGATAGCGCGCGCGGTAAGTGAGCAAGCTATCGGCGACCTCGAGCAGTGCCTCCATGTGGACGCGCGAGGCACCGGGTGGCAAGAGCGCCTGCAATTGCACGAGCGACAACGCGCCGCGCTCGACGCGTCGGCCCATGTCGAGGAATGCCCAGGCATGGCTTCTGACCATGTTGTCGAGCGTGGTGCCGCTGACCGCGGCCAGCGTGATGAGGATCTGATCCAGCACATCCACCGCGGTGCCCAGCTTCTCCGGGGTCGTGCGCGGCAGAGATTCGAGCGAGTTCGAAAGTCGACGCAGCACGTGCCAGGCGTCGCGCGAGAGACGACTGCGCACACCGAGCGTGAGCTCGTGCACTCGCCGCAGGATGCCGCGCAGGTTGCCGGGAGCATCGTCGAACAGTACGCCGAGCAGGATGGTCTCGGCCTGAGTGTTGCTTGCGCCGGGGCGCGCTTCGGCCGCGCTGGGCTCGAGCGCGGGCGGGGTCACGCCGTAGCGCGAGAGCGCGTCCAAGATGGCGCCCAGCGCGAGCGGCGCGTCCGGAGCTGCCTCGAGCGTCGCCCGCTCGATGCCCGCGCGTGCCAGGCGCGCCGTACAGTCACAGCGCTCGACGTAACGGCCGAGCCAGTAAATGTCGTCGAGCAAGCGACTCGGCAAGTCCAAACCGCCGCGCTTCAAATCGACGCGACGGTCCGGCATCGATGGCAACATGGGTTCGGCGCTGCCGGCCGCCGAGGGAACCCAGACGTCCTTGCTCACCGCGTTGCTGCGGATGGCGAGAAACAAACCGTCCGGCGACTCGTTGATTCGCGCAAGTCCGCCAGGCATCACCTCGTAGTCGTCGCCATCCCGGCACAGGAACGCCCGCCAAGCCAGGCCGCCCTTGATCACGCTGCTCGAATCCCAAACCGGAACCGTCGACAGACCGCCCCAACGCTCGGCCACGAAATCACCGGGGTGTGTCTTGACCCGATCGACCAGCTGCGAGCGGGCCTTCTCGTCCATCTGCGAAGGCACGAACGGATCGCCGCGGCGGTCGCCGAACGCGGGCTTGATCACCATGTCGTTGAGCGAACTCAGCACGAACGAAAGTGACGAGGGATCGCCACACCAGAACGTGGGGACCGATTCGACCATCAGCTCTTCACCCAAGACTGCGCGGGCCAGACCGGGCAAGTAGGCTTTGAGCGCCGGCATTTCGGCGATCACCGAGCCAAGCGGATTGGCCAGCCCGACATTGCCCGCACGCGCCGCGGAGACCAAGCCGGCGACGCCCTGCATCGACCCACCGCGCAAAGCCAGCGCATCACACCAGGCATCGCCCACGCGACGCAGCAGCACGTCGACTCGTCTCAAGCCGGACAGTGTCTTCAGATAGACGACGTTGTCGCGGACCGTGAGATCTCTGCCTTCCACCAGCTCGTAGCCGAGATAACGCGCCAAATAGGCATGCTCGAACGAGCTCTCGTCGCGAGCACCCGCGGAGAGCAAGAGCACGCGCGGGTGCCCGCCATTGACCTTCGGTGCCAGGCTCTCGACGGTGCGCCGCATCTTGGCGAAGAAGCCGGCAATGCGCTCGACACGGTAGTCGCGGAAGAGATCGGGCAGCGTGCGACCCATGACCAGCCGGTTCTCGAGCGCATAGCCCGCACCAGTCGGCGCCTGAGTGCGATCCGAATAGATCGTGAACTTGCCGTTCGGATCTCGGCCCAGGTCGACCGCGTACAAGTGCAAGCGATGCCGACCGACTGGCTCCCAACCGTGACAGGCGCGCAAGAAATCCGGATGGCCGAGCACGAGCTCGGCCGGCAACAGCCCCTCACGAACGAGGCGTTGCGGACCATAACAGTCGGCGATGATCTCGTTCAGCAGGCGCGCCCGCTGGCGTAGCCCGCGACACAGCGTGACCCACTCGTTGCGCTCGACCAGGTAGGGCAATACGTCCAGATGCCAAGGTCGGTTCGTCCCCTCAGGCACGCCTAGGATGTTGAACGTCACCTCTTGCTCGGTGATTCGCCAACGAACGGACTTCTGCAACTGCTCGAGCTCGGCGGGGGAACGTTCCGCCAAAAAGCGCTCGAGCAAGACTTGATGAGCGCGCAACGCGCCGCTTGCGTCGCGAAATTCGTCAAACGCAGTCACGTGCTGCTCGAGCTCGTTCGGTGCGCCGAGATACGGCCATGATTCGACAGCCACCACGCCGTGTCATACGCGAGACTCGGGCCGGATGTCACGCAAGTCACGGCATGCGGCGCAAATCGAGAGTGAACGGAAAGTGCGGATCGAGCTTCGGCTGTCTCACCGCGAAACGTCCGGGGACGTGCCCCATGTGGTCGAAGCGTGCGATTCTGCGGCTTTCCGCGGCAGCTGCGTTCACCGGGCGTACCTCGTTGGCGCGCCCTCCGGGATGGACCACGTGGTACGTGCAGCCCGCGATCGCGCGCTGGTTCCAGCCGTCGTAGATGTCGATATGCAACGGGCCGTGAATCCCGATCGTCGGGTGCAGGCAGGACGGGGGCTGCCAGGCCCGATAGCGCACGCCGCACACCCCTTCACCGGATACGCCCGTAGGCTGAAGCGGCAACGGGTAACCATTCACGGTGATCATGTGCCGGCCCTCGGTGAGACCGAGCGCGCGAACTTGCAAGCGTTCGAGTGAAGAATCCACATAGCGCGCTTGGCCGCCGCCGCTGCTCTCTTCGCCGAGCACGTTCCAAGGCTCGAGCGCGCCGCGCACCTCCATCAAGATGCCGTCCTTGGCCAAGCGCCCATAGAACGGAAAACGGAACTCGTAGTGCGGCCGGAACCATTCGTCGTCGAACTCGTAGCCGCGTTCGCGCAGGTCTCGCATCACGTCGCCGAAGTCTTGCCGAACGAAGTGCGGCAACAAGAAGCGATCGTGCAGCAGCGTGCCCCACTTGACGAGCGGCGCTCGATACGGACGCTCCCAAAACGCCGACAAGAGCGAGCGCAAGAGCAGCTGCTGGACGCTCGACATGCGGTAATGGGGTGGCATCTCGAACGCGCGCAGCTCGAGCAAGCCCAGGCGCCCGGCGGAGCCGTCCGGCGAGTACATCTTGTCGATGCAAAACTCCGAGCGGTGGGTGTTGCCGGTCACGTCCGTCAGCAAATGGCGGAAGATGCGATCGACGAGCCAGGGTGGCGTGTAGCCGCCCACCTCCGGCAGCTCTCGGAACGCGACCTCGAGCTCGTAGATCGAGTCGTTGCGGGCCTCGTCCACGCGCGGCGCCTGCGAGGTTGGACCGATGAAACGCCCGGAAAACAAGTAGGAAAGCGAGGGATGGTTGTTCCAATACGCAACCAAGCTCGCCAGCAGATCCGGCCGCCGCAAGAACGGGCTGTCGGCGGCGGTCGCGCCGCCCAGCACCATGTGGTTGCCACCGCCCGAGCCGATGTGAGCGCCATCGAGCTCGAACTTCTCGGCGGTGAGATGTTCTTCGCGCGCGCAGCCGTACAAGCTCTCGGTCTGTGCGACGAGCTGCTGCCAATTCGAGACCGGCGGCACGTTGACTTCGATGACGCCCGGATCCGGCGTCAAGCGGAAGACGCCGATCCGCGGATCTTGCGCTGGCTCGTAGCCTTCGATTTGAATCGGGTAGTTGAGCTCTCTGGCGGTGTGCTCGAGGGCCGCCACCAGCTCGAGGTAGTACTCGAGCATCGGCAACGGCGGCATGAACACGTGCAGAATGCCGCCGCGCGGCTCCACGCACAGCGCCGTGCGCGTGAGGCCCGTGGCCGACTCGAAGGGTAGCGGCTTGAGATGCGGATCGGCGTTGGTGAACGGTTCGTTCGGGTAACCGGGACGCTGTGGGCGGCGGACCGTGGGGCGCGCAGCGGGCGCAGCGGGAGGAAAGCGGTAGGCCGTGGGCAAGGGGCCACGCTCGGCGAACGGATCGCGCTCCGGCTCGGCGTCGGAGTCCCCCGGCGCCATCCACGGGATCGAATCGAGTGGCAGGCGAAGGCCCATCGGCGAGTCGCCGGGCAGCAAGAACAAGTGCTCGTCGCGCAAGAACCAATTGCCGGACACCCAGCCGTTGAAATAGGCGAGCGGCAGCGTATAGCCGACGACGCTGCCCAAATTCTGGCGAAATACCTTGGCAATTCGCGCCCGTTCGATCGGATCTGCCAGATTGTTCTGCAGCGGATCCACGTTCCCCGGTAGCCGCCGCTCACGCCACAGGTAGTAGAACGAGTCTTCGTAGGCGGGCATCAAGCCGTTCTGCTTGAGGCCGAGCACTTCGATCAGACGTTTGACGAAGATTTCGGCTTGCTCGATCTGATGACCGGGCGGAGAAGATTCCTTCGCGAACAGGCCCGCGTCCTCCCAAACAGCGATGCCATCTTTGCGGAAGAAGCAGCTCAGCGCCCAGCGTGGCAGCTGTTCGCCGGGGTACCACTTGCCCTGCCCGTGATGCAGCAGCGAGCCCGGCTGCCACGCCGCTTGTAGTCGACGCAAAAGCCGGTCCGCGGTGGGCAGCTTTTGACCGCCGAGCGCCGCCACGTTCCACTCCGGCGCGTCGGGTTCGAGCGCGCTCACGAACGTTGGCTCACCGCCCATGGTCAGCCGAACGTCCTGGGCATCCAGCTGGAGGTCGACTTCATCACCGAGCTTGACGATCGCCTGCCACTGCTCCTCGGTGTACGGCTTGGTCACGCGCGGCACGTCGATGACGCGAGCGACCGACATCTCGAAATCGAAATCGGTCTCGGCTTTTTCGACGCCGCCCTCGATCGGCGCGGCAGACAGCGGATCGGGGCTCACGGCCAGCGGAATGTGACCTTCGGCGGTCAGCAGACCGGAGGTCGGATCGAGGCCGATCCAGCCGGCGCCCGGCACGTAGGCTTCGCACCAAGCGTGCAAATCGGTGAAATCGGCGCTTGGCCCGGTCGGACCGACGACTGGCTTCTCGTCGGCGACGAGCTGCACCAAGTAGCCCGAAACGAAGCGCGCAGCGATGCCGAGCTCGCGCAATACGCGAACCAGCAGCCAGCTCGAATCACGACACGAACCTTTGCCGAGTTCCAGCGTCTCTTCCGGAGTCTGAACGCCGGGCTCGAGACGGATGACGTACTTGACCGCGTTGTACACGGCGCGATTGACGTCGATCAAGAAGTCGACCGTGCGTCGCTCGCTGCGGTCGATGCTCGCCATCAGCTGCTCGAAGTGCGGACCGGCCGGCACCTTGGCAAAGTAGGGTTGGAGCTCGTGGTCCAGAATCTTCTCGTAAGAGAAGGGCGACTTCTCGGCGCTCGGCTCCAAGAAGAAGTCGAACGGGTTGTACGATTCGAGATCCGCGACGATGTCGACGGTCACGCTGAAGTGCTTGGTCTTCTCGGGGAAGACGACACGCGCCAGGTAGTTGCCCTGCGGATCCTGCTGCCAGTTGAGGAAATGCTCCGGCGGCTGAATGTTCAGAGAATAGCTGTGAATCGGCGTGCGATTGTGCGGGGCAGGTCTCAGGCGGATGACCTGCGGCCCGAGCGACACCGCTCGCTCGTAGTCGTAGCTGGTCTTGTGATGAAGTGCGATTCGGATGGCCACGGCTACTCAAACCTCGAAAAATTGCTTGTGGATCGCTGTTCCAATGTCGTTGATCGCGCCCTGCAAACGGTCGACATACTCGTGGAGACCTCCCGCCATGACATTCTCGATGGTTTCGTAATCCAGACGCGCCCGCAGTTGTCCCAACAAGCGCTCCGCTTCACAGCGGTAAGTACCGATCGGCGAGCGCATCACGGCGTGCAGGCTCTCCTGCGCTTGGCGAATGCAATAGGCAATCGCGCGCGGAAAGTTTTGATTCAAGAGCAAGAAGCTCGTGACGTTCGCGGGCGAGGTCACGTGAAATAGCTGGCGATACATCTGCAGTGCGCTGGCCGAATTGAGCAGCGCCGTCCAGCCGAGCTGATCGACCGTCGTGCCTACGCCGGTACCGGCCGGCAAGAGCAGGAAGTATTTCACGTCCAAGATGCGCGAGGTCTTGTCCGCGCGCTCGAGCAGCCGACCGAGGCGCGCGAAATGCCAGGCTTCCCCGCGCGAGAGCGTCGCGTCCGTGACGCCCTCGAAGTAGATGCCGGCGCGCTTCACGCGACCGTAGAAATCATTCAGATCTTCCGGGTTCACGTCCGGGCGCGCGGCCTGATTGACCATCAGGTAGAACTCGTTCAGCTCCTGCCACATTTCTCGAGAGATGATGTCGCGCACGGTGCGCGCGTTCTCGCGCGCGGCGGCGACACTGGAGGCAATCGAGTTCGGGTACTCGCGATCGAAGGTGAGAAACTGCGTCACGGATTGCGGTGTGGCTTTGCCGAACCGCTTGGCGAAAAGGTCGTGATCCCCGGTGATCATCACCAGGCTGTCCCAGCCGCTCTTCTGCTCGATCGGAGAATCGAGCAAGAGGTTCATGTTCACGTCGATGAAGCGCGCGACGTTCTCCGCACGTTCGACGTAGCGACTCGACCAGTAGATGGCATCGGCGACTCGGCTCAGCATCTTTTGTCTTGGTTAGTTCGAGATTCTGATTTCGGAGGTTCGATGGTGAACGGAGCTCTCGGGAACGAGAGCTCAAGACTGCGATTGAGATTGGGACTGAAAGCCGGTGTCGTTGGAAAGCACCCAGGTGTCTTTGCTGCCACCGCCCTGCGATGAGTTCACGACCAAGGATCCCTTCTTCAGGGCGACACGCGTGAGGCCACCGGGTTGCACGTAGATGTCCTCGCCGTACAGCACGTACGGACGCAGGTCCACGTGCCGGCTCTCGAACCGGTCACCGATGATGGTCGGGACGCGCGATAGGGAGAGCGTCGGCTGGGCGATGTAACCGCGAGGATTTTTGTTGATGCGCCCAGTGAAGTCCAGTTGTTCCTCGGCCGTCGAATGCGGACCGATCAGCATGCCGTAGCCACCCGCGCCGTCCGTGGCTTTGACCACGAGCTCGGGCAAGTGTTCGAGCACGTAATTTCGATCCTTCTCGTCGCTGCACACGTACGTGGGCACGTTGGGAATGATCGCGTCTTCGTCCAGGTAATACTTGATGATGCGCTCGACGTAGCGATAGATCGCCTTGTCGTCGGCGACGCCCGTGCCCGGCGCGTTGGCCAGCGCCACGCGACCGTTCAGGAACACGTCCATCACGCCCGGGATGCCCAGCAGTGATTCCGGCCGAAAAACCAGCGGATCCAGGAAATCATCGCCGACGCGGCGGTAGATCACGTCCACGCGCTCGAAGCCCTCGGTCGTGCGCATCTGCACGAAGCCATCGCGCACGACCAGGTCTTGAGGTTCGACCAATTCGACCCCCATCTGTTGTGCGAGGAACGCGTGCTCGTAGTAAGCGCTGTTGTAGCGCCCGGGCGTGAGCACGACGACTTGCGGATCGTCACGCCGATCCGAGGCCAAGTAGCGCAGGGTCTCGAGCAACCTGAGCGGGTAGTCATCCACGGGCCTGATCGACATTTGCTCGAAGACGCGCGGGAGAGTGCGCTTCAAGATCGCGCGATTCTCCAGCACGTAGCTGACGCCCGAAGGGCAGCGCAGGTTGTCTTCGAGCACGTAGAATTCGCCGTTCTTGTGGCGCACCAGATCCGTGCCGACGATGTGGCACCAGATCCCTCGCGGCGGCTTCATCCCGATGCATTGCGGGCGAAAGTCCGGGCACGTCTTGACCAGCTCTTCCGGAACGACTTTGTCCTTCAGGATCTTCTGCTCGCCATACACGTCGCACAGGAACAAGTTGAGCGCTTCGATGCGCTGACGCAGCCCGCGATCGATTCGTTCCCACTCTTTGGCTGCGACCACGCGTGGAATGACATCGAATGGAAAGATGCGCTCGGAGCTCCCGCCATCACCGTACAGGGTGAAGGTGATGCCCATGCTCAGCAGCGCGCGCTCTGCGGCGGCCTGGCGCATCAAGAGCGAACCGTTTTCGAGCGCGTTGATGCCATTGACGAGCGGCTCGAAGCCCGGCCGGGGAACGCCCGGGGCTGCGAATGTCTCGTCGTAGAACGGACCGTTTTGGGGGTCGTAACCGTCGAACTTCATGAGCTTTCCGTAAGCGCTCGGCCGTTGAACTTTGAGGAAACGAGAAAGTCCGGAACCCTTGCCCAGAACTGAGCACGAACTAATGCCGCCCCGTGGATCGCGACGCTTTCAGTCATGTTTCTGACTCGTGTCACCGGTTTCGTAGCAGGTTTCGGCTGGCTACTGGAGACCGCTCGAGATGCGTTGACAACCCCGCCGCGGCGAACATACCATCCGGCCCTCAGGGATGTTGTCCGCCTTCTCGTGTCTCGAGCACCGTAGCTCGCTTTGCGCCGTCATTTGGACGAAGAAGGTCGTTGTGTAACACGGAAGGGTAACATCGCATTGATTGGCGAACGCCCTTCCGGTCCCCGGTAGGGCGTTTCGCTTTTGTGGCCTTGCGAGAGCAAGGCGGAGCCGAGACCCCATGACTCTAGTCGTTGAGCTTCGCGATTTCAAAAAGGACCCGCGCCGGCCCGTCAGCTGTTGCTGGCAACGCAGTCTGGAGTTGTTGTGCGCGCAGCGCTTCCGTGTTGCGTGCATGGTTCTCCTGGGCGTCGCTCTCGGCTATCCAGTCGACAGCGGCTGGGTAGCGCGGGACGGTGTGTTGGCCTCGCTCTGTGACGTGCTCACGGCAGCGGTGTCTGCCACCCTCGCCCTGGCGTGCGACGCATGCGACGGGCTCGGCGCGTTGCTGAGCGACCCGCCGAGTCCGATGCTCGGACTTTCGGCGCGGCTGAACGGCTGCTTCGGGGAACCGCTGCTGGCGTTCGACACTTGCCCTGCGGGCCGCCCATTTCCCACGTTTTCCGGGCTGCGGCTGTGCGCACTCGGGGTATGTGCGTTGCTTCTGTTCGGCTGCGGCATGGCTCGCCGCGAGCCAGTGGGCCCCGACGCACGATCTCGAAAACTCCGGGTTGGCCCGACAAGCGGTGTATAGGCGGCTCGCGCATGACATTCCGCTCGCGTTTGCGTGGCCGTGCCCGGCTCGGCCTCTTCGCCGCATGCGTCGGCGCGGGCTGCGCGGCTCCGCACACGCCGCCCGCGCGCAGCGCGTCGCAGGTCGCCGTGAACGCGCCCACGAACTTCGAGCTCGACGGCAAACCGTTTTGCTTCGTGGGCGCGAACAACTACTACCTCGCTTACGCTCCCCACCCCATGGTGGACGACGTGCTCGAGAGCGCCCGCGCAATGGGCGTGAAGGTCGTGCGCACTTGGGGCTTCATCGACCGCGGCTCGCTCGACGGCCGCGTGCGCAGTATCGACGGCGATGGGACGAAGCGCGGCTTCTATTTTCAGGCCTGGGATCCGCTGGCAAAGCGCGCGATTTTCAACGACGGGCCCAACGGGCTCTCGGGGCTCGACTATGCGCTGGCCAAGGCAGGCCAATTGGGACTCAAGCTGGTGTTGGTGTTGACCAACAATTGGCCGGAGTTCGGCGGGATGGATCAATATCTGGCGTGGTTCGGGCTCTCTACACATTCGGACTTCTACCGAGACGCCCGCGTGCGTCAGGCCTACCGCGCGTACCTCGAGCATTTGGCCTTGCGCGTGAACGGCATCACGAACCGCGTCTATCGCGAGGACCCCACGATTTTCGCCTGGGAGCTCGCCAACGAACCGCGCGGCTCCGTCGGCACTCCGAGTGGCGTCGTGACCGGCTGGGCGGGCGAGATGTCGAGCTACTTGAAGTCGATCGACCCGAACCACTTGGTCGCTGTCGGCGACGAAGGCTTCCTCGACGGCGAGAGTGAGCACTGGACGTACCACGCCGACAACGGCATCGATCACCGAGCGCTGACCGCATTGCCGAACGTCGACTACGGCACCTATCACCTGTATCCGGAAGCGTGGGGCACCGGGTTTGGCTGGAGCGAGCGCTGGCTCGACGACCACCTGCGCGTGGCACGCGAGCTCGGGAAGCCCAGCGTGCTCGAAGAGTACGGGCTGACGGTGACGCGGGACCGGCTGGGGCGCGTCAGTGACGGCCTACCGCTTCGGCTCGAGAACTACCGCGCCTGGAACGAGCGTGTGCTCGCGCACGGTGGAAACGCGGCCATGTTCTGGCTGCTGGTCGGCAGAGACAGCGAGCATGGCGGCGTCTACCCCGACTACGATCGGTTCAGCGTCTATCGAGGCGACGAGACGGCCGATCTCTTGAGCCGCTTCGCCCGGCGCTTCGCCGAAAACGCACCCGCGTGCGCGGACGCCGGGGCGGCTGGCAACGGATTGCCTTCAGCCTTCGTGCGCGTGCGGCGGCAAACGAAGGGTGGCGCTGTTCACGCGGACTCCGACTGAAGCTACGGAGTCGTGTTCGTGCACATTACGTCGGCGATCGTCGTATAGCCGTCGTAGCCCGTGGTCTCTCCCGGCGCGGAGGCGGGATCGGTGATGATCGTATACGACGTCATCATGCCGACAGAGCCGTCGTTTTGACCGGTCACGGTCACGGTCTGTGGTTTGTCCCAGCTGCCGGTCCCCGAAGGCTTGAAGGTCACCGAGTCGACCGAAATCAAGCCGGCGGTCGGTGTGTCGCTGTGTAAGGGGATGGTGACGTTGGCGCTCGGCTGCGAGCTCAGGCTGATGCTGAAGGTCGCCGTAGCGCCCGGCGTCGTTGCGCAGGTCGTCGGCGTGACCACTACGCCGATCGCGTCGTCGTTCACGTTGATCAGAGTGATAGGCGATGGCTCGGGGGCTTTGTAGTCCGGGTCGGCCATGAACGTAATCTTGTAGCTGACGTCTCCGTCCGCCTTCTTGTCGTCGACACCGGTGACCGTCACCGTTTGCGGCACGTTCCAATCGCTCGCGCTGAAGAGCAGCGAGCTGGGCGAAACTTTGCCCTCGCTCGTGTTGGTGCTGCTGATGCCAAGGGTCACGGTGGAAGGACTTGCGGGCTGCGACGTGAGCACGACGGTGAATGTCACCGAGTCGCCCTTTTCCGTGGTCTGGTTCGACGCAGGACCGCTGACCAGATAACCGACTTGATCGTCATCGACATTTTGCGCTGGTAGCTGCATGCCGAACATGCCGCTGTAGTCCGAGTCCATGCTCATCGCGTTGGCGAGCCGCACTTCGTAGGCTTGATTGCCGTCGGCGACGCTGTCGTCCACACCGGTGACGGTCACCGTTTGCGGTGTCGACCAGTTGCTCGGGGTGAACACGAGCGTGCTCGGCGAGACTTTGCCCTCCGAAGTCATGCTACTGCTCACAGCGATGCTCACGTTGTAGCCACCTTTCGGCTGCGACTTGAGCGCGACCGTGAACTTGGCTGTGCCTCCGTATTCCGTCGTCGTCAGAGTGGGGGGCGCTTGGACGTCGATCCCGGGGACGTCGTCGTCTTCGTTGATGAACGGCAAATCAGTCGCAAATTTTCCGGCATAGTTCTTATCCGCCGGACTGTCGGCGTTGCTCAAGTGCACGGTGTAGTCCTGGTCTCCGTCGGCCTCGGCGTCATCCAGGCCGGTGACGGTCACGATCTGCGCCGTCTTCCAGTTGCTCGAGGTGAAGGTGAGCGTGCCCGGCGAGACCTTCCCTTCACTGGAGTCCGTGACACTCAACATGAACGACACCTCACCCGCCGGCTTCGACTTGAGAGCCACGGTGAACGTGCTCTTTCCGCCTTTCTCCGTGGTGTGCGCCGGCGTTTGAGTCGGTGTGGGCGTGATCACCAGGCCGGCGCTGTCGTCATCGATGTTGGTGACCGCAACGTCCCGCGATTGGTTGTTGTAGTTCGCATCGGTGCTCTGTGAGAGCAGGTTGACCAAGTACGGTTGGTCACCGTCGGCGACGTCGTCGTCCAAGCCGGTCACGGTCACGGTTTGCGCCGAGCGCCAATTCACGGCCGTGAACGTGAGGCTCGTGGGACTCACGCTGCCCTCGGCCGGCTTGCTGCTGGTAAGGTAGAACTTCACGCTCGTGCCTGCGCCCGCCGCGTCGACCGGCTTCGACCTGAGCGCGATGGTGAACGTGGCTTTGCCGCCCTTTTCGGTCGTGACCAGACCCGAAGTCGGATTGACGGTGATGCCCGCGCTGTCGTTGTCCTGGTTGGTGACGCTGACGTCCGCTGGGTCGATGTTCTTGTACAGCTGGTCCGCGCTGTTGCTGGCAGGGCTGAGCACGATCTTGTAGGGCTGGTCGCCGTCCTGAGCGCCGTCGTCTTCTTGTCCGGTCACGGTGACGATCTGATTGGCGTTCCAGTTCGCTTCCGTGAACGTGACACTGCTCACGTTCGGCTTGCCTTCGGCTTCGTTGCTGCTCTTGATGCCAATCGTGACGTCGGCGGACGGCTTCGATTGCAGGCGAATCGAGAACGAGTCGCTCTTGCCGCCCTCCGAGGTAACGAGCCCTTTCTGCGGAGCGACGAACACGCCGGGCGTGTCGTTGTCGATGTTGATCAGCTGCACCTGCGACGCGAACTTGCCGTCGAAGTTCGGATCCGTGCTGCGCGCGGGACCGATATTGATGACGTACGGCTGGTTGCCGTCGACGGTACTGTCGTCCTCGACACCCGCGATGGTCACCGTTTGGGGTGCGCTGTAGTTCTCCCGCGTGAACACGAATGTCGAGGTCCAGAGCGAGCCTTCATTGATGTTGCTCGAGCTCAGTGAAATCGTCACGTCATCCGTCGGCCGTGAGCTGAGCGCGAGGGTGAAGGTCGCGGTCGCGCCTCCTTCATCGGTCATCAGCCGGTTCGGCACGCCGGGATCGATACCCTTCACCAAGACCACCTTCACGCCCGCGCTGTCGTTGTCCTGGTTGGTCACCAGAACGTCGGGGGGATCGAGCGCGTACGCCGGATCACCGAGGGAATCCGGGTCGACCCTGGTGGTCACGTAGAATTGCGGGCTGCCATCCTGCTCCTGCTCGTGCCCCGGGGGATCGTCTTGTCCCTTCACGCTCACGATCTGCGGCGCGCTCCAATTGTCGGGCGTGAACGTGAGCACCCCTGGGCTGACCTTCGCTTCCGTGGGCAAGCCACTGGCCACCTGAACGCTCACGGGACCGCTCGGCTGCGAGTTGAGTGCGAGCGAGAAGGTCGCCGTCGCGCCGTCTTCGCTGGTGAGCAGCTGGCCCGCGTGCTGTGGGTCGATGCCCGAGAGCAGCATCAACGTGAAACCCGGCTTGTCGGCGTCGACGTTGGTGACCGGCACATCCGTCTCGGGCAGCGCAACGTACCCGGGATCACCGTCAGTGGGCGATTTGAGCACGATCAGATACGGCTGGTCGCCATCAGCCCGATGCTCCAAGTCTTCCACCCCCATCACGGTCACGACTTGCGGCGCGTTCCAGTTGTCCGGCGTGAAGGTGAGGCTCGCGGGGCTGACCGTGCCTTCGCTTTCCGTATCGCTATAGACCTGAATCTCCACGTTCGTCGACGGGAGTGAATTCAACGCGACGGAGAACGTCGCCGAATCACCGCGCTCGCTGGTACGGAGCTTGGTCGGGTCGTTCGGATCGAGTCCGCTGAGCAACGCAACCGTCAGCCCCGCGGTGTCGTTGTCTTGGTTGACCACGTCGACGTTGACCGGTGCGACATGGGCATAGGTTTCATCTTCGCTCTTGGTGGTGACGGCGATCTTGTACGGGTGCGGCCCGTCCGGGACCGGGCCATCATCGACACCTGTAACCGTCACCAACTGCGGAGCCATCCAGTTCACGGTGGTGAAAAGCAGGCTCTCCGGACTCACCGTGCCTTCGTCCGGCGTGTCGCTCTTGAGCTCGATGGTGACGTCTTTGCCCGGCTTCGAATTGAGCACGACGGTGAAGGTATCTTGCCCGCCCGCTTCGCTGGTCACGAGCCCCGACCTGGGCACGACCGTGATGCCCGCGGTCTCGTTGTCCACATTCACGAGCTCGAGATCGATCGGATTCTTGCGGTTGTAGGACGGGTCTTCGCTGACCGCCGGATCGGTGATGATCTTGTAGCTGCGGCTCCCGTCCATCAGCGTGTCATCCACGCCGGTGACGGTGACGACCTGCGGCGCTCTCCAATCTTCCGTGCTGAAGGTCACACTGCTGGGAGAAACCGTGCCCTCATCGGTATTACTGCTCCTGATAGCCACGGTCACCGGCCCCGTCGGCTGGTGGTCGCAAACGATCGTGAACGTCGCTTTCCCACCCCACTCCGTGGTGAACAGACCTTTGGTCGGAGAAAGCAGGATTGGCCCGGTCTGGGCGCCAAAGGCGCCGTCGTCGACCCTGAATTCACCGTAGAATTTCTGGCAGCTGAAGACCGAGATCAGCACCAGGAAAAGGAGCCCCAACACTCGCTGCCACATCCCGAAGCGACTCATCAGAAGCTCCCCACGGCACCCACGCTGCCGATCCCCAAGTACGGGCGAACCACGACCGCTTTTGCCGGCGCCGGCTGGCTCGTGTCGCGATTCACGAGCCAGAGCGTGAGCGCCACCGCGGCGCTCGCACCAGCGACGCCAAAGGCGATATTCGAAGTCCGATACAACCTCGTGTACGCAGTCACCGTGTCACTCTGCGCCGATTGACACCGGAGCTCAGAATCGCAAATCGGGCTCAGGTCCGAGCCTTTGCTGAGAGCGAAGGCGCCGCTGATGGCGCCCACGGCCAGACCCGCAGCGGAAACGCCCAACGCCACGTACACCGCAGTCTGATCGTGCCGCTTGACGGCTGTCGGCTCGGGCGGCGGTGCTTGTACGGGCGCCACCGGCTCCTGCTGATCGGGATCCGGCTCGAGCCTGAACGTGGCAGCTTCTTCTGCGCCCTCCATCAGAGCGATGGTCCGCTCTTGGCTGCGGAAGCCTTTGGCCACGACGCGCACGGAAAGCGCGCCCGGGTTCACGGCGCGGCGAACACCGATCGCCGCCTGCGGCACCGTAACGCCATCGATCGTGACGTGCGCATCTGGCGCGCCTTCGACCGATATCGTGAGCCAAGGCAAACGCGGCTTGAGTTGAACCAGTTCGGCGCCGGCGTCCGTCAGGGCGCGGTGCCAAGATTTGGGTGCCTTGGGCTCGACGCCTTCGCGGATGATTTGCTCATAGCGTTCTTGCGCCTCGACCAACTTACCGAGTCCGGCCAGCGAGCGCGCCCAGTCGATCATCAAGGTCGGTGCGTGCACGAGCGCATCTGCGCGGCTGAAACGGTCGACGGCAGTAGCGTAGTCCTTGGCTTGGAGTGCTTGGTAACCCTCGCCCGCCAGCGAGCGCGCCGTGGCACGGTCAGCCGCGCTCGGCTCGGCCCAACTCGACCCCACCCAAAGCAAGCACATGCCGAGGCTCGACCAAAACGAAAGCTTGCGTGTCATCGACCCTCGTTCAAATCCCGTAGTCGCGCGGGCCACCCCCACCTGGCGGGCGCGCCGCGGGCGCCGCAGGGGCAGCGCCGACTCCGGGCTTCTTCTTCTTTTCTTCCTCGAGCGGGAGCGATGAGGGGTCCAGGATGATCGGCGCTGGTTGAAACTTGGTCGAAGCGACCGGCTTCACCACGACCGCGGGCGGCACTGCAGCCGACGGCCGGGCAGCCACAATCGGTGGCTGGGGGGGTGGCGTATGCAGACTCGCAATCACCAAGAACCCTAGCACTGCCAACAATGCCCCGCCCACGGACAATACGATCAAGCGCTGTCTGCGCGGAAGCGAGGAAAGTTCAGGCAAAACCGAGCCACGGCGCGTGCGAGTGACCGGCGCGTCGGTGCCCTCGTCGCCTTCCAGCCGCGCCCGCTCGGCGAACGCAGCCGGCGAGCTGAAGCGCGCGCTCTGGTCGGCGTGCGGCATCGGGGGCGAGCGCTGCGACAGGTAGCGTAAGCCATCGAAGTCATTGAAGCTCGGCAACGCGACGCGCGGCGCGATGCTCGGCACGAGCATTTGCTTCGAGGTCTCGATGGCCTCACCAAAGGAATCGGAGAGCTCCTTGGCGGATTGAAAGCGAAACTCGCGATCGCGCGCCACCGCTCGCTGCCACCAAAGCTCGAGCGCGTCGGGCAAGCCGGGAGCGCTGGAGTTGATGGGAGGAATGGGATCGTAAATGATCATGCCCATCAGTTCGCCGAGCGCCTCACTCTCGAAGGGAGGCCGGCCGTTGAGACACTGATAAGCAATCACGCCGAGTGCCCACAAGTCCGAGCGCCAGTCGATCGCGCGGCCGCGCGCCTGCTCTGGGCTCATGTAGTAGGGCGTGCCCATGAAAGACCCGGTCTTGGTGGTCTTACCGGCGAGCGAGTACTGTTCGTGCTTGGCGATGCCGAAATCCAGGACTTTTGCGACCTCTTGATCGTCGCCGGGCACGAGGAAAATGTTCTCCGGCTTGAGATCGCGGTGCACGATGCCCGCCGCATGTGCCCGCACCAGCGCACGAGCCACCTGACTGACGATTTGATACGTCTGTTCGGTATCGAGCGAGCCCTCGCGCTCCAAACGTGCGCCGAGGTCTTCCCCTTCCAGATATTCCATCACGATGAACGGCGTGCCGTTCCAGATCCCGTGATCGAAGATGTCCACCACGTTCGCGCCGCGGATTTGGGCGGCCGCTTTTGCCTCACGCTCGAAACGAATCCGCACCTCTTCGTCCGCAGCCTTTTCGGGATCGACCAGTTTGACGGCGCACTGACTATCGAGCGACTGATCGTGCGCAAGCCACACCGAACCCATGCCACCGGCTCCCAGCTTTCGAAGCAGGCAGTAGCGGTCCGCGATGATGCTGCCAGTAGCGGCTGCTTGCACGAGGTTCGGTCTCAAGTGTTCGGGCTAAACAAGGTCGAGGCGCGTGAGTGTACGTTCCCCAAACGCACGCAAATCCAGTGAGCAAATATGCGACAAGGAGCCTAAAATACCTACCTTAAGGGCATCCAAAAATCAAGGCTCCCGGGCCGGAACACGCCATATTTACCACATTCGACGGGTTCGTCGCGTGGGGCGCTTTTCCGCTTTTTTCGCGTCGGAACGTTTCCCCCAGGCTCCGGCCGTTTCCAGCGTTTCGTCCTCGGGCTTTCCACGTTTTCTCATGTTTGTTGAGTTTCGCGCAGGTTTGCCTTCCATACGGCCAGCACCGGAATTTATTTCTAGAGCAAGCCAAGTTGCTTCAAGGGGTTATGTCGCTCCGAAGCCGTCAGCAGTCGGCTGACGGGACGAGTGAATCCACACAGTTCGTCCATTTGTGAGATCGGCGTAACGTGCTGGAAATGCGGGCTCATCGCCTGAGTGAGTGGCGCCAGAGCGGCTTTTTTCGGAGGTCATGTTGCCGCCCCCCTGTTTCTTCTCAGCTGTCGCCGCGCAGTGCGTTTCGCATGTCTCACCTCTGCACGTCTGTCTCAATCCAAGCCGTTCGTCGCCAAGCCCCGCATTAGTACTTTTGTTGGGTTCTTCTACTTCTTCTTCGCGCATGGCGCGCATGGCGCGCCCGCGCAGCCCGCCGCTCCGGCGGGCGTCGCGCGATTCGTCACTGCTGTAATCGCGACTCAGCGTAGGGCTCTCGACACTCGAGCCATGGCGCTGTGCACCGCTGCGCGCAGGGCGTCGCTCTGTGCCTCGGGCGCATCGGCCTCTTCCGCCGTCGCGCGGCCATTGACGAGCGCGTGTAAGTTGGCCCCTTCGCGGAGGATCGCCACGGACACTACGCAGGTTGCTCGCGCAGAGTCCGCCGACTGGACGCTCTCCAGGCGCACGAGCGTGGCCGATAGCACATAGTGTCGGCTGGTCTTGAGCCGAGCGAATTCGGCAGACGCGAGCTCCGCGCGCAGCAACGCACGCAGTTCACGCTCGACTTCGGGTTTGGCTTTGCCCACGCCGATCGAGCCGAGGAAAACTGGTACCTCCGAGGCAGGCGCAGAACTGCTCGCGAGCAGTAGAGCGAGCGCGATGAGCACCGCCGCCCCAACAGACATTCGCACGCTGGTCACGCTCGAGTTCGAGCAAGTCCCATACCGCGCGGGCAAACACTGCCGAGCCATCAGTTGGGGCTATCAGAGCGCGATCTATTGGCCAAGTTACTGGGGCAAACCTGCCGGCGACTCCCGTCACGAACATGAAATAATTGCTGGTGTTCAGCCGCCAGCGCAGGCGCGCCGCAGCAGTCGCTATGCTGTTCGCTGCATCGACCCGGTGCAGTTCAACTTCGTCGCCTGATCCTGATCACCTGATCGCCTCGTTGCCGCTGCACCTCACCGCAGAGGGTGCTGCAGAACGTCACAGCGACGAACAGTCACAGTGCGAAACGAGGCGAATTAGCGGCACGCGGTTGTTGCGGGGCGGCTTGCGGGTCGCGCCGAGATGCCAATACTTAGGGGTGTGACGCAGAACAGCTCAGCTCCGGGGACCTCTCCAGCGCGCGACGCTCCTGAAATGCGCAACGCTCCGAACTGCACGTCATGTGGTGGCCTCGACGTGCGGCGGTCGTACTCGCGCGGTCTGTTCGACGGTTTGGCGCGCACGTTGGGCTTCAAGCCCTACCGCTGTCGCGCTTGCCGTGCGCGCTTCTTCGCGAAGTAGCAGACGAGTCGGCCTCAGCTGGCTGCGCGTTGCTGCTTGGCTTCCGCACGTCGCCGGAAGAAGCGACGCCAGAAGAACATGGCCACCAGGGCGAGCACCGCGCCGATCACCGCACACGTCAGCTGCAGTCGCACAAACTGCGTCAGTGCAAGGTTGACGCTCGGTGAGCACGAAAAGGAGTCTTGGAGCGGCTTGAACAACAAGCTGACGAGCTCCGGCCCCTCTGCGCTGGCTCCAGCAAACCCCAAGATGACGCCCACGCAGGCTCCCAACAACGTGCGTCGGTGGTTGGTTTTCGAAAGTTCTTCTTCCGCCACGCAGGCCAGCATAGGGGCACTCCGAGTTTGCGTCTACAGAATAGCCGCAACAACGGAATCCCGGGCCTGTGCTTGCCGTGTGCCAGTGCCGGTCGCATACACGGCCTATCGTGAGTCCGTTTGCATTTTGGTCTGTTGCGGCTTGGCTGTTCGTGGTCGCCTGCGCTTGGACTTTCCGTTCTCGCGCGTACGCGATCTTCCGCGCAGTGTTGCTCGGTTTCCAGGTGTTGTTCGCAAGCGCGCTCTATCCACGCTTTCACAGCGTGTGGCCGCTCTTCGTCTACGGTCACGCCGCGGTTTTCGTGCAATCACTGGTCTTGATTCGCCCCAGCATGGGCGGCTTGCCCTATCGCGTTTTGGTCAGCATTCCCGGTGCGTTCTTCGGTGCGGGCACGCTACTCGCCTTGCCCTGGGTGCTCTGCACGCTGTTCCGATTCGAATTGCCCGCCCCGTGGCTGCCCTACGCCGTGGCCTTGCTGGGCGTGCTTCAGTCCCTGCGCAGCAAGGAAGAACAAGTGCACGTGGTGGTGGCCGACGGAGAGTCCGTGCCGGAGTTGAAGCGACATTCGGTGCGCGCGCCGAGCAGCGGTCGCCCACTGTCGATCGTGCAGATCACCGACCCGCATCTGGGTCCGTTCATGTCGGTGGCGCGCCTGCGTGGGATTTGCGAACGTGCGGTGGCACGAAACCCGGACTTGGTGCTGCTCACCGGTGATTTCTTGACCATGGAGTCGCAGAGCGATCCTGCACTCTTGGCTGCGGCGCTGGCGCCACTCGCGGCATTGCCAGGGCGTTGCTTCGCTTGCTTCGGCAACCACGATCATGAAGCGCCCGACACCGTTCGCAGCGCTCTCGAGAGCGCTGGTGTCACCTTGCTCGTGGACGACGCGCGCGAGCTCGTCACTCCGGCCGGCCCCGTGCAGATCGTGGGGATGGATTTCGTGTGGCGCGGACGCAAGGAACACCTGGCACGCGTCTGTGCGCGGCATCCGCGTGTTGCCGATCATTTGCGGATCGTCCTCTTGCACGATCCGGGCGCCTTCCGTGATCTGCCGGAGGGAGAGGCGGATCTGGCCTTGTCTGGGCACACGCACGGCGGCCAAGTGGGCCTGGTCAGCTTGGGCTTCGATTGGACGATGATGCGCGTGTTCGTGAACGCACCGGATCACGGGTTCTGGGCGCGCGGCAACGACCGGCTGTATGTGCACCGCGGCACGGGTCACTACGGGTTCCCGCTGCGGCTCGGCGTGCCCGGCGAGCAGAGTTTGCTATTCGTTCACTCTGCCATTTTCGCCAGCGTTCGTGCTCCCGCTTGAGAGCGGCGCCTCATACGCGGCCCACGCGACGTGCGACTCGTGCAGCGTGACGCGCAGGCCGACCAAGCGCTCCGAACCGGGACCGAGCTCCCCAGCGCCGATTCGCGCTGCCAGACGTTCGAACACTATCCGTGACAGGAATTCAGTCGTGGTATTTTGATTGGCGAAGGCTGGGTCCTCGTCCAAATTCCGAAAATCGAGCGCGGCCAAGATCGCGGACAGAGCCTGCGCCGCGCGACCGATGTCGACCACGACACCCTCCGGTCCCAGCTCTCGTGCCCGAAATTCTGCGTCGACCAGGTAGGTCGCGCCGTGCAGGCGCTGCGCGGGACCGAACAACTCACCGCGAAAGCTATGAGCAATCATCATGTGACCACGAACACAAACGCTGAACATCGGAACTCCTTCACGAAACTCAATAACGCAAGCGATGGCCGAGGCCGCTGCTCGGCGGTCGCGTCAGACGCTGCATTGCGGCCGGTAGATCCTCGAACGGGGTCTCACTATCGATCACGCGCTCGAGCAGTGGGTCAGCGCACAATTCGAGCGCCAGAGACAGGCGCGCGCGGTGATCGAAACGGCCACGCGCGTGCGGGCTCAACGTGCCCACTTGCGAAGAACGCAGGCACAGCCTGCGCGCGTGAAACGCCTCGCCGAGTGGCAGACTGACTTCGCTCGCGCCGAACCAACTGAGCTCGAGCACCGTCGCTTCCGTGCCGGCCAATGACAGGCTCGTCCGCAGCCCCGCTTCGCTACCGCTGGCGTGCAGCACCAGATCGCGTTCACGCTGTGCGTCGCCAGGCTGAGCAAAGCTTGCGCCGAGCGCATGCGCGATTGGAGCGCGCTCGGCCTGAAGATCCACGAGCTCGACCGACAGCGCGGGGTGCCGAGCCAGCAAATAGGCGCACAGACAGCCCACCACGCCGCCGCCCACCACACTGACGCGATCGCCCAGGCGTGGCGCAGCGTCCCAAATGGCGTTGATCGCGGTCTCCAAGTTGGCGGCCAGAACCGCGCGTTCGGGCGGCACTCCCTGTGGCAGCGGCAGCACCGCCGACGCCGGCACGACGTACGCTGATTGGTGCGGGAACAAGCAAAACACGAGCTGCCCCAGCAGCTCGGCGCTGCCCGCCTCGACTCGGCCAACACTCGAGTAGCCGTATTTGACGGGCCCCGGAAAATCACCGACCTGATGCGGACAGCGCATGCGCTCTCGTTCGCTGTGCGGCACCCGACCATGAAACACGAGCGACTCCGTGCCGCGACTGACCGCGCCGTACAACGCTCGAACGAGCACCTCATCAGCGGCTGGCGTCGGCAATCGCTCTGAGCGCAGCTCACCCCGGCCCGGCTCCACGATCCAAAAGGCACGCGCCGATTCGCTCATTCGTCCTGTCCCACGATGGTCGCTTGATAGCACGAGCTGGTGAGAGCCGAGCAGCCCAAACGACGGCTCGAGCCGAACGGTACGCGCTCAGCAGCGTGATAGGTGACAATCGAACAGCACGTCTTCACCCAAGCTGAAGCGTCGCGTAGCCGGTCGCAGCGCTTGCTCGAGCCGCTCCACGCCGGGCAAGCTGAGCCCCGGCCGACCGCGACCGATCAAAATCGGGCACACGGTGACGTGCAGGCGATCGAGGCAACGCGCTTGAATGAAATGCGAGAGCGTCACTCCCCCGCCCTCCACGAACACGCGCTTGAGCCCGCGGGCGGCCAGCGCGTGGAGCAGCTCTCTCAAAGAAAGGCGCTCGCCTTCAAAGGGCAGCTCCAGGAGCGGAATGCGCGGGGGGCCCGGGCGGCGCCCAGCTGCGCGCGAACAGGCAATCAGCGTCGGCGCCAGACCGTCCCGATACAGCTTGCGCGCGTGCTCGATGCGCAGCGTGGGATCGATCACGACCCGCGTCGGGTGGTCGCCGGGAACCAGACGTGTAGTGAGCTCGGGATCGTCCGCGGCGACCGTCCCGGCGCCGACCACCACGGCGTCCATCAATGAGCGCAAGCGGTGCATATGCACGATATTTTCGGGACCGCTGACGTAGCGCGATGCACCGGACACGGTCGCGATTTGCCCATCCAAGCTCTGGCCGACGTGGCCCACGACCAAACGCTCGGCGCTCTCGCCGACGCACAGCGGCAGGTACAGTTCGAGCAACTGGCGCACGCTGGGCGCCAAGCGCTGCGCGGTCGAAAACCAGGGTTCGCCGTTCGGGTCGATCACGAGCTCGGCGCGCTCACTGGCGAGCTCTTCGATTCTGCCGCCCGAGTCACAAGCAATGCCCGTGCGTTCGCGAATCGGCTGACCCGCCCGCGCTCGGCGTGCGAGCCCACGTAACAGACTCCACGCCCAAGCTTCGTCCTGAAGCATCAGCGACTGGAACCCCGGCTGCGACCGCGCCTGATCAGCAAGCATGCCTTCAGTGTAGCCGCGCCCGCGGGAAGGATCGATGAATGAGCAATTTTCGACTCAAACCTGCAGCGAAAGCGCGCACGGCCCGTTCGAAATCGAGAGTGATGGAGTGCCTTAACGCCCCGCTCGGAGCTCGCGGATGCGTGTCATGCCCCAAACCACGGCGCTCGAAGTCTCGAACGCAAAACGACCCGAGGCATTCGCTCAAAACAAGAACGAGAAGCCGAACGAGAACGACGGATAGCCGAGGCGCAATGTCAAAGCCATGCTGTCGTTGAAGTGAAACCGGCCACCCGCATTGAACACCGGCACCACGCCGAACTCCGAAGGGCGGTGGTAGAGCGCCAACCCGGGCTCGCCGAACACCGACCACTTCCGATGCAGCCAAAAGTTCCACTGCATGACCACTGGGATGTAGATGTAATTCGAGGAGTGCGCGCTGGTCTCGACGCACACCGGCACCCCTTGTGCGGTGTACTCGAAGCGACGGCAATAGGCGCGCCCGCTCAGGCCATCGTAGTGAATCCAATCGAGGCCAAAGCCAATCCCGACCGAATCATTGAGTTTGGGGATGAAGCCCTCGCGCGCAATTTCGATGGTGCCGCGCACGCCGAGCCCGTAGCCCTCGCCGCTCGGATCGTCGGGGGCCTCGAAGGGCGTGAACAGCAGGTGCGGTTCGAGCTCGAACGAATACGCGGGCCGCTGTCCGGGAACGCGGATCGTCGATTGTGCGTGCGCGCGGCTGGAAACACAGATCAATAGGGCCGCACAGCTCACGCTGAGCAGGGCGAGACCAAGGGCGTTCCGCTCTTTCACGGGCAGCCTCCACAGGCAAAGCGACCAGGCCCGCATTCCATGGCAGGAACGTTGCCCGCGCAGCTCACCCGACAGCCACCGCCCATGCAATTCACCGTGCAGCTGCCGCTGCATGCCACGTCGCAGCTGCCCACCTGTTGACAGGTCACTTCGCTGTTCGGACCCACCTCGGCCGAGCACTGCTTGGTGTCGTGACAATCGAGATGACAGTTGTCGCCGCAAATCACGCCGCAGCTGTCGGTGCTAAAACATTCCAGACCGCAGCCCGAGCCACAGGACTGCGAACAGTGGCGCACGTCGTGACACTGCGAGTGGCAACCTTCACCGCAGATCGTGCCGCATTGATTCATGCTGTGACACGACTGGTCACAATGGTTGTCGCAGCCCAGGTAGCATTGGTCGCCCTCCGAGCACTCACAGTGCTCGCCCGACGAACAATTGTCGCCGGACGTACAGCCCGTCCAGCACCAGGTACACATGAGAAATAAGCCGAGTACGGCCAAGACACGACGCATCAGGCCGGCAGCCTAGAGCAACTTCAGCGAAAGTGCGCGACAAAATCGCGAGCGTTCGCGGCTTTACTCGCGCTGCTCCTTCGCGATTTTCGTGGGCGATTGCCGCGTTCCCTGGCGTTGGCGTCGGACTAGCCCTGCGGGTTGGCCTTCAGCGCGGTCAGCAACTCCTGCAGATCGACCAGCGCGAAGGTGCTCGCGTAATCGCTCATCGCGTACGGGATGACCAGATCTTTGCCGTGGATTTGGCCGCCGCAGCTATAGACGACGTTGGGTACGTAGCCTTCGCGCTCACTGTGCTCCGGAGACAACAGTGGCTCGCGCAAGCGACCGATGACCTTCGACGGATCATTGATATCGAGCAGGAATGCGCCGATCGAATATTTGCGCATCGGCCCCACGCCGTGGCTGAGCACGAGCCAGCCTGCATCCGTCTCGATCGGCGAGCCACAGTTGCCGAGCTGAACGAACTCCCAACCATAGGTCGGCTTGAGCAACGTTTCGCGGTTCAACCAGAAGTGCAGATCCTCCGAATACATCAGGAAGATGTTCTCACCGTCTTGGCGCGACAGCATCGCGTAGCGACCGTTGATCTTGCGCGGAAACAAGGCCATGCCCTTGTTCTGCACCTGCGGGCCGTTCATGGTGCTGATCTTGAAGCGCAGAAAATCCGAGGTTTCCAAGATTTGCGGGAAGGTGACGCGCCCGTCGTAAGCCGTGTAGGTCGCGAAATATTTGGTGTGTCCGTCTTCTTCCGTGAACTGCACGAAGCGCGCGTCCTCCACACCATTCGATTCCGTGGGTGAATTCGGAAAAATGATGCGCTCGGACATTTGGTGCATCGGTTCGTAGATGAGCTCGTAATTGGCCTCAGCCAGCGCCAGTATGGAACGCGACGTCGCGGGCGGTAGGCTCTTCGACTGCGTGCGATACTCGACCTCGACCGCGCGTACGGCGGCGCGCAGCTCCTTCATGTTGAACGAATCACCCAGCCGCGACAAGACGCGCTGCGAGAAGCCATCTGCGGTACCGAGCTCGAACAGCGTGCGTTCGAACAAGAACTTGTCGTAAAACGGGTCTGGCACCGTCTCGGGCGTGGTCACGAACGGCGTCACCGGGTCGAGCGTGATCTCGCAGTGCTGATTGATGACTCCCGAGCGAAAGGTGATCGAAGAAATGTGCCCTTCCCCGGTCGAACGCAAGCTGAGCACGAAGCGACGAGAGCCTTCGGGCAGACCGCTCTGATCCGGGTGCCAAACCAACGACGGGTTGAAGAGCGCCGCGGATTCGACCGAGTATTCTTGCGTGAAATAGGCTCCGATCAACATGCGCCGTTCTTCCGGCAGGGGCGCGTCCGTCACCATGAAGCGCCGCATCTGCTCGAAGCGCACCAAAAAGAACTGCTGCAAGCGATGGTGGCGCCCGCGGAACTCGTGCATCACGTGCTCGAGCAACTGGGTCACTTCATCGTCCCGCAGCGCCATCACGCGCGCTACGATGCGCACCACGCGCGCCTCGTCGATTTGATTGAATGGACGAAACAGCACTCGCGCCGCGTTCGGGCGGATCACGATGTTCGTTCGACGCACCATCATGGCGACTGATCTCTGGTCTCTGGGGTTCGTTCAGGTCGCGTTGTGATTCGCCACGCTGCGCATGGTGGAGCGGCCGCGCTCACCGGACTCCGGCAGCTCGTCCGAACCCAGCACGCGTGTCTCGAGGGCTTGCATTTCGACCAAAGCACCCAAATACGCCAAGGTCGACTCTGCGCCCTCGTTCAGGTTGACGCGATCGACGTGCAAACCATCACGGCAACCGCCGGAGTCCGGATTGTAGACGCTGGTATCGAGGTCGTTCTGACCCAAGAACCAAGCAAAAGCGCGGCGCGCCTCGATCACCCAGAAGCGGTCTCCGGTGACTTGATAGGCCTCGCTGCAGGCCGATACGGTGGCGTGCGCTTCGAGCGGTTGCTGATCGAAACGAGCGCGTGCCTCGCCCCGACGATAGAAGCCGTTCGAGCCGATCGGCCGAAAGTGGCCGCGCTCGGCGCGTTGCGCATCGACCAGCCAGCGCAAGGACTGTAAGCCGACCTCGAGCGTGCTCGACATTTCGGGGTTCTTGCCCGCGGTCACGATCAGGGCTTGGGCCAGGCGCGCATTGTCGTACGACACCACGTCTTCGAACCACTGCCAGTCGGGGGTGTTCACTTGCCGATACAGATCGACCAGGCGCGTGACGAGCTCGGTTTGCACGCGAGCAGCCCGGCGATCGCCGCGCAGCCGACGCAGGTATTCCCTGATGCCCAGGATCGCGAACGCCCAGGACCGCGGGGAGCTGGCGTCCGCGATGCCCGGCAGCGCGCGCATGAACAAGTCCGCGGCCCACGCCCGCAGCTCGCGACGCTGCGTTCGACCGACGCAGGTCCCGAGCGCCCAGAGCGCACGCGCCTGGCTGTCTTCGGAGCCCGTGGTTTCGAGCCACCGCCGATCGTAGCTCATGAAATTCCTGAATCTTCCGAGCTCCGGGTTGTATGCATAATCGACGAAGCTCGCATAGCGAGTGGCGAGCGCCGCGACCTCCTCGCCACCGACACCGCGCTTTTCGAGCTGCACGGTGAGCATCAGGGCGCGCGCATTGTCGTCGATGCAATAGCCCTCGGCGTAGTTCGGCAAGGTGAAGCGAGCGTGTTGCAGCATGCCCGTCGCATCGGACATGCGCTTCAAGTGCTCGAAGCTGAGCTCGGGCAGCTGTAGCTCACGGGAATCCAGGGTTCGGCGCGGAACCACTTTCAGTGAACGCTCGCTGCGATTCTTGCGTGCTGCGGCGAAAGCGGACAGGTAGTGCTCGGCAGTCTTGCTCCAGACCATCTCTCGACTGGCTAGGTACGCGCGCTTGCGCATGGCGTGGCGCCGGCCTTCGTCGTGGAGCAGGCCGCAGATCTCGCGCGCCATCGCGTTCGAGTCGCCGAATGGAACCAGCACTCCGCGGCCATCCGCGAGCAACTCCTGCGCATGCCAATAAGGCGTCGAGACCACGGCTTTGCCGCAGCCGAACGCGTAGGCCAGCGTTCCAGAGGTAATTTGAGCCTCGTTCAGGTACGGCGTGATGTAAATGTCGGCGGCGCCCAAGAAGCGCTTCAGCTCTTCCAATTCGACGAACTGGTTGAAGAAACGCACGTGTTCGGACACCCCCAAGCGCTCCGCCAGCGTTTGCAGGCTCTCACGATACACCTCTCCCTGCTCCCGCACGAGGTTCGGGTGGGTGGCACCGAGCACGATGTACACGACGTCCGGAAACTCCGCCACGATCTCGGGCAATGCCTCGATCACCTTCTCGATGCCCTTGTTGGGCGAGAGCAGGCCGAACGTGAGCAGCACTCGCCGGCCCTCGACCGCGTACTGATCCTTGAAGAAGTTCGGGTCGGCGAACGACATGTCGGGAATACCATGGGGGATGACGTCGATCTTCCGATCCGGAACCGAGTACGTCTCCTTCAGGATCGTCCGACCGCAATCGGACATCACGACCAATCGCGAAGACAAGCTGGTCAGCTCTTGCATCACTCGCTTTTGCTCGATCGTCGGTTGCTTGAGAATCGTGTGCAACGTGGTGACGAAGGGCATGCGCAGACGCCGCAGCATGTTCAGCACGTGGCTGCCGCTCGGCCCGCCATAAATACCGAACTCATGCTGCAAAGACACGACGTCGACATTCAACAGATTCAGGTACTCCGCTGCACGCAAATAATCGTCCGCGTTTTGCTCGACGATTTCGAAGCGCACTTCGTCCGAGTATTCGTAATTTTCCTTGCCGTCGCTGACCGCGACTACCGCACACTTTCCCTGTGGCAAAGCGCCCTGGACGGCATTTGTCAGATCGTGCGTGAAGGTCGCGATGCCGCACTTGCGCGGCAGGTAGTTCCCGACGAAGGCGATCTTGCGGAAGTCACTCATGGTGTAATCGGCGAGTGCAAAGCTCGTTCCGCCCGCAGTTCCGCGGCAAATGCACGACTATCCGTGTGTTTCTGTGGCGGTTCGTCACTCGCGGTCCGCTCGCGGCGGACCGCTGATGCTTTTTGTCGCCGAGATTGTCGTACCGAAGATTGCCGCTGAACGTCCTGACTTCGGAATGTTGTTCGAGTTATAATCCACGTGCGCGGGGTGAAACGCTCATCTGGCATGGGGGCTGCAACGGGTCCTGGGGGTACACGTTTCCCAAACCGGAGGATTGTCATGTTGTATTGGGCAGCCGTTTTTTTCGTCATCGCGCTACTTGCCGCCATTTTCGGCTTCGGTGGGCTCGCGGCCGGCGCCGCCGGCATTGCCAAGGTGCTGTTTTTCGTATTCCTCGTGATCGCGCTGGTGTCGTTCCTGTTTGGTCGGCGTAGCCCAGCTTGAGGGCCGTTCGAATTCGCTGCTCGCGTCGCGACCCCTGACCACGCACGTGGCCCAGAGTCGCGGCGCGTAGCGCGGCCAGCAGGAGTGCGCGTCAGCGCCCTGAAGCGTGCGCCACGGCCGCGCTGAGCTGCGCCGGCTCGACCGGTTTCGCCACGTGCGCTTGAAAGCCGGCCGCCAAGGCTTTGGCCACGTCTTGGCGCGAGGCATACGCGGTCACGGCGACCGCGGGCAAGTCTTGGTTCGATTCGCGGACCAGCTTCAGCAGCTGGAAACCGTCGCCATCCGGCAAGCCAATATCGGAGACGAGCACGTCTGGGCGACGCTCGCGCACGGACTCGAGGGCTGCGGCGGCCGTGGATACCGCAGTCACTTCTGCACCGAATCGACGCAGCATCATTTGCATCAGGTCGCAGCCGTCCGGATCATCCTCGACCAACAGCGCATAGATGCCTGCCAGCTTGCCGCGCTCGGCGGTGGTCGCAGGCTCTGGCTCAGGAGCTGCTGCGGCCAAGATTTCCGCCTCCTCGAGAGCCGCCGTTTCCGACGGTTGAAGGAGCGGTAAAGTGACCACGAAGAGCGCGCCCTTGCCCAGCCCTTCGCTATGAGCGGTGACGTGCCCCCCGTGCAATTCGACCAAATGCTTGACGATGGCGAGCCCGAGCCCGAGTCCGCGCTGGGCGCGATGCGTGCCGCTATCGGCTTGCCTGAAGCGATCGAACATCACCGGCAAGAATTCGGGTGCGATGCCGGGCCCGTCGTCTTGAATCGCAAGCCGAGCCGATTGCCCGTCCACTTCCAGGGATAGCGTGACGTGGCCACCCCGACCGGTGAATTTGAGGGCGTTGCCCAGAATATTGCCCACGACTTGCTGCAGGCGAGTCGCATCGCCGATGGTATTGAGTGGTTGGTCTGGGAGCTGTGCCTCGAGCGCCACGCCGCTCGAGGCCGCAACGGGGCGTGCAGCGTCGAGCGCGGCCTCGACGATCGCGCGCAAATCGACCTGGCCCTCGTCGACGTGCAAATTACCGGAAACCACCCGCGAGACGTCCAACAGATCGGCGACGAGCTGGGCCAAGGCCCGTCCATTGCGCTCGATGGTGTCGACCGCGCGCTGCTCGGTCTCGTGTGAAAGGCCGCCGCCGCGCAGCATCTGGCCCCAACCCACGATCGCGTTCAGCGGCGTGCGCAGCTCGTGCGACACGGTAGCCAGAAACATGTCTTTGGCTCGATTGGCTTCTTGCAGCTTGGCCCGCTCGTTCTGTGCGAGCTCGTACAGCCCCACGTTGTCGAGCGCAGTCGCCATGCGACCGGCGACGTCCTTGGCGAGCTCGACGTCCGACTGAAGATAGTGGCGCTCGGGGTCGCGATTCAAGAACACCAGACTGCCGAAGACGCGTTCTCGAATGACCAGGGGCCAACAGATGTAAGAAGAAATACCCAGCTCGTGCAAAAACCAGATGTGCTCACCGGCGCGGGCTGGGCCGCTCTCTTCCAAGATCTCGGACACGTTGGCCAAGATCTCTGGCTGCCCGTCGAAGCACACGGTCGATGGTCCGAGATCGAAGCGCGGATCGTCCAAGTTCACGACCGAGGATACGCTCGCAGACGCGCGCTTGCTGACCGCCTCGCCGGAGCGCAGATAGAGCACGGCCGAGTCACCCAGCACCGGCAAGGTCGCGGCCAGCACTTGATCGAGCCCGTGACTGCGATCGGTGAGCTCTCCCAGACGGCGCGTCAAGCTGGCGAGCATTTGCAGTGCCTGCTCGGCGCGCTTGCGGGCATCGATGTCCGTGCAAGTGCCCACCCAAGCGCCGATCCCGCCGCTCGCGTCACGCTCGGGCAGCATACGCACCAGGTGCCAGCGAAAGCGTCGCTCGGCCACGTTGCCCAAGCGAAACTCTGCCTCCCACGCTCGCCCGGCAGACAGCGCCTCGGCGAAAACGCGCGTGAATTCCCCATATTCGCTGGGATGAACAATGCTCCGCCAGGACAGCTCTTCACTCTCGGCAAGCCCAGCACACTCGAACCAACGGCCGTTGCCGTACCTGAGCAAGCCCTCTCTGTCCGTGGTCCACACGATTTGTGGCATGGACTCCGCGAGCATCGTGTAGCGGTACTCGCTGACGCGCCTGAAGTCCGCGAACTCTCGCTCGGTCGCCCGCCTCAACTCCTCAGCCTGGCGGCTGATGATCTGACCCTTTTGGTAGAGCTCGATGAAAACCGCTACCTTGCTGCGCAAGATCTCGGGATCGATCGGCTTCAAAATATAGTCCACGGCGCCGACCGTATATGCGCGCGCGACTAGGCGCTGGTCGCGATGAATCGCAGTCAAGAAGATGATCGGCACGGCGCGCGATTTCTCTCGCCCGCGAATCAGCTCTGCCACCTCGTAACCGTCGAGAACCGGCATTTGCACGTCGAGCAACACCAACGCAAACTCATCGCGCAACAAATGGCGCAGCGCTTCGCGGCCGGAGCTCGCCTGAATCACTTCCTGCCCCAGCGGTTCGAGCATCGCGCTCAACGCCAGCAGATTCTTCGGCTGATCGTCGACGAGCAGAATCTTGGCCGGCGGCAGGCCAGCTGTTCGCGGCAAGTCGTGCTCTGACCCCAGCTCCTCGCTCATACGGGCCTCGCTTCGAGGGCACGAGACACCAACTCACCGGCAATCTCGTCGAGATTCAGCACGCGGTCCGCGAGCAGGTTTTTGACCGCGTGCTTGGGCATGAAAGCGCTCTCGGCCGACTCCGGGTTTTGAATGATCACGTAACCACCGCGCTCCTTGATCCGCTTCAGCCCGCGCGTACCATCCTGATTGGCGCCCGTGAGCAGCACACCAATCACCGCGCTACCATGCGAATAGGCTGCAGATTCGAAGAGCACGTCAATCGATGGCCTGCTGTAAGCGACGGGCTCCTCCGTGGACAGCGCCAGCCAATCGGCCTCGACCAACAAATGGTAGTCCGGCGGACCCAAATAAACGCCGGGCCCGCGCAGCGGCTCTTTGTCTTCCGCCTCACTCACTGGGATGGCCGAAGCGGCGGCGAGCAACGTGGCGAGACGCTCGTCCGAGTCCCGCGAGCGATGCTGGACAATCGCGATTGGTAGCGGAAAGCTGCCGGGCAAGCCCGAAAGTAAGCGCGTGAGCGCGTGCAAACCGCCGGTCGAGGTACCAACGACCACGAGATCGTAGCGTAAGCTCACTTGTTTCTCCGGTAGATCCGCTCGCGCGCGGAGAGCGCCGTAAAATCGTGCTCGAAGGCCGTGAAGCGCAGCGATTCCTTGCGCCCCAAGCACAGCACGCCGAGCGTGGCGAGGCTCTCCGAGAACAACGCGAGAGCATGATCTTTGAGCGTGCGATCGAAATAGATCAACACGTTGCGACACACGATCACGTTGAACTCGCTGAAGCCGTGATCCATCGCCAGATTGTGCTGAGTGAACAGCACGTTCTTGGCCAGGCGTGGCGCGAACAGCGCGCCGTCGTATTTGGCCGTGAAGTAGTCGCTGAGCGAGCGCTTTCCGCCCGCCAAGAAATAGTTGGAGGTGTATTCCTTCATGCGCGAAACGGGGAAGATGCCTTGGCGCGCGCGATCGAGCACCGTCGAATCCATGTCCGTCGCGTAGATGCGGCAGCGCTCGTATAGCCCCTCCTCTTCGAGCAGAATGGACATCGCGTAGACTTCTTCGCCCGTCGAGCAGCCAGCGTGCCAAATGCGCACGGTCGGGTACGTTCGGAGCAGCGGCACGACCAAGCTGCGGAACTCCGCAAAGAAAGTCGGATCCCGGAACATGGCGGTCACGTTCACCGACAGATCGTGCAACAGCCGCTGCAGCGCGCTGGGGTCGTGCAAGATCAGCTCGGTGAGCCTGGAGATCGTGGGCACATGCGCGTTTTCCATGTGCCGGCGAATGCGCCGGTACAGCGACGCGGGCGCGTAGGAGCGGAAATCGAAGCCATGATGACGATAGATCGCGAGCAACAAGAGCTCCATCTCCAAACGCTCCAGCTCCGTGGTCGCGTTCGTGAATCGCCGCAGCGACGCCTCGCTCGCCGGATCGAGCTCGCCTGGGTGGTTCGCAGCTGCCATGCCTGCCTTGCATCAGCCCGTCACGCTCGGCGCGTACATCCAGACGCGCATCATCGACAACAAGCGGTCTGGATCCACAGGCTTGGTGATGTAGTCCGAGGCACCTGCTTCCAGGCATTTCTCCCGATCGCCTTTCATGGCCTTGGCGGTCAGGGCCAAGATCGGCAACGTCCGGTACTCCGGGATGCGCCGAATCTGCCGCATCGTTTCGTAACCGTCCATCTCCGGCATCATCACATCCATCAACACTAGCGCGACGTTCGGAGTCTTTCGCAATAGTTCGATGCCGTCACGCCCATTTTCGGCAAACACGACCTGCATACCTTGGCCCTCCAACACGGTCGTGACGGCGTAGATGTTGCGAACGTCGTCGTCGACGACCAGCACCGTGGCACCCTGAAACGCCGCTTCACGCCCGTGCGTGGTGTGCAAGATACGTCGCTTCTCCTCGGGCAAATGCGCCTCGACACGATGCAAGAACAGCGCGGTTTCATCGAGCAACCGCTCGGGGGAGCGCACGTCCTTCAGGATGATCGACTCCGCATATTTACGCAGCCGCGTCTCGTCCGCGGGCGATAGCTCCCGCCCGGTGTACACGATCACCGGCAGGTTGCGCAGAGACTGTTCGGTTTTGACCCGTTCCAGCAGCTGGAAGCCGCTGGCGCCCGGCAAACCCAAGTCGAGCACCATGCAGTCGAAGTGCTGCGCCGCGAGCAGCTCCAGAGCCTCCTCCGCCGAGCTGACCGCGGTCGATGTCACATCCCCGTTCCCGATCAACTCGACGATGCTCGAGCGCTGGATCTCGTCGTCCTCCACGATCAACAGGTTCTTCGATTTGCGCGACAAGAAGCTGAGGATGCTGGACAGGCCCTCGTCCAACGCTTCCTTGCTGATCGGCTTTTGTGCATAGCCGAGCGCGCCCAGGCGCAAGCCGTCGCGCCGGCGATCGGCACCCGACACGATGTGTACCGGAATGTGGCGCGTATCCGGGTTTTGTTTGAGGCGATCCAAGATGCTCAAGCCGTCCATCGCGGGCAGACCGATGTCGAGCAAGATGGCATCGGGCCGAACGCGCCTGGCGAGCGCGAAGCCGGTATCACCGCGCAGCGAGACGATGCCCTTGAAGCCGCGATCGCGCGCGGAGTCGAGCAGCAAGCTGGCGAATGCCACGTCGTCTTCGATGATCAGGAGCACGCGGTCACCCGGCTTGACCGACTGACGATCATCCGGAATTTCTGCGGCCTGGATGCCTCCGAAGCTGCCGGACTCGTCCGCAAAGGCGCCACCCTCCCTGGCATCGGGTTCGCCCAGCTCTTGACTCTGATACTCACGAGGTAGGTAGAGGGTGAACGTGCTGCCCTTGCCCGGTTGACTCTTGACGTGGATCTCGCCGCCCAGCAGCCGCGCGAGCTCACGGCTGATGGACAAGCCGAGCCCAGTGCCGCCGTACTTGCGGCTGGTCGTGCCGTCCGCCTGCTGGAAAGCCTCGAAGATCAGCTGCTGCTTGTCGGCGGGGATACCGATCCCGGTATCCGTCACGCTGAACGCGATCACGTTCTCCGGTACCGCTCGCAGCAAATCCGAGCGGAACACGACCCCGGGCTCGGGCAAGCCAATGTTGACGGTGACGGTGCCGGTCTCGGTGAATTTGAAGGCGTTGCTCAGTAGGTTGCGCAACACCTGCTGCAAGCGTTGACCGTCGGTACGAAAGCTGTCGATGATCGCGCGATCGGCCTGCAACTGGAAGCCCACGTTCTTCTGCTGCGCCATGGGGCGGAAGGTGCGCTCCAGGTACTCCGTCACCTCGTCGATCCTGACGTCGCTCGCATAGATCTCGATCTTGCCGGCCTCCACCTTGGACAAGTCGAGAACCTCGTTGATCAGGTTCAACAGGTCGGTGCCCGCGGCCTGAATGGTCTTGGCGTACTCGACCTGCTTTTCGCTGAGTTTTCCTTCTTTGTTGTCACTGAGCAGGCGCGCCAAGATGAGCAAGCTGTTGAGCGGCGTGCGCAGCTCGTGACTCATGTTGGCCAAGAACTCGCTCTTGTAGCGCGACGAGACCGCCAGTTGCTCGGCCTTCTCCTCGATCGCCTTGCGCGTCATCTCGACTTCGCGGTTCTTCTGCTCGACCGCCTTGTTCTGCTCGGCGAGCAGGGCCGCTTTTTCCTCCAGCTCTTCGTTGACTTGCTGCAGCTCCTCTTGCTGCTCTTTCAGCATTTCTTCGGACGCTTTCAGCGTCTTGGTCTGTTGCGCCAGCTCGCTGTTGGAGCGCTTCAGCTCGTCTTGCTGCGACTGCAATTCGAGCGACTGCGACTGCAGCTCTTGCGCCAGAGACTGAGACTGATTGAGCAGCTCTTCCGTGCGCATGTTGGCGGCGATCATGTTGAGCACGACGCCGATGCTCTCCGACAGCTGATCCAAGAAGATGCGATGAATCGAGCTGAACGGTTCGAAGCTGGCAAGCTCCGTCACGGCGCGCACTTCGCCCTCGAACAAGATTGGCTGCACCAGGATATTGAGTGGCGGAGCTTCACCCAAGCCGGAGTTCACTTGGATGTAGTCGGAGGGCACGCGCGTCAGCAAAATCGGCTTCTTTTCCAGCGCGCACTGCCCGACCAGGCCTTCGCCGCGGGCGAAGCGACTGGAGACGTGCTTGCGCTCTTTGTACGCGTAGCTGGAAGTCAGGCGCAGCGTTTCGTCCGATTCCGCAGAGATGAAGAACGCGCCGTGACTCGCGCCGACCAGCGGCGTGAGCTCGCTCATGATCAGGCGCGAAACCGACTCGAGCGTCTTCTGGCCCTGCATCATCGCGCTGAACTTGGCTAGATTCGTCTTCAGCCAATCTTGCTCGCGGTTCTTCTCCGTGGTCTCACGCAGATTGGCGATCATCTGATTGACGCGCTCTTTGAGCGCGAGCAACTCGCCCTGCGCTTCGACCGTGATGGAGCGCGTGAGATCGCCTTCGGTCACGGCGGTCGCGACGTCTGCGATTGCGCGCACCTGGCCGGTGAGGTTGTTGGCCAGCTGATTCACGTTGTCCGTCAGATCGCGCCAGGTGCCGGCGGCGCCGGGCACCTTGGCCTGACCGCCCAGCTTGCCTTCCGTGCCCACTTCACGGGCCACCGTCGTCACCTGCTCCGCGAACACGCGCAAGGTGTCGGTCATGGTGTTGATGGTGTCGGCCAAGGCGGCAATTTCGCCCTGCGATTCCATCAAGAACTTCAAGGTCAGATCGCCGTTCGCGACCGCCGTCACGACCTTCACGATGCCGCGCACCTGGGTCGTCAGATTGCTGGCCATGCTGTTCACGCTGTCGGTGAGATCCTTCCAGGTGCCGGCCACACCAGGCACGCGAGCCTGACCGCCGAGCTTGCCTTCCGTCCCCACCTCGCGCGCCACCGTGGTCACCTGCTCGGCGAAGATGCCCAGCGTCTCGGTCATGTCGTTGATGGTCTCGGCGAGCTCGGCGATTTCACCTTTGGCCTCGACCACCAACTTCTTCGACAAATCGCCGTCTGCGACGGCGGTCACGACCTTGGCGATACCGCGCACCTGCGTGGTGAGGTTACTCGCCATGCTGTTCACGTTGTCGGTGAGATCTTTCCAGGTGCCACCGACGCCCGGCACGTAGGCTTGCCCACCCAACTTGCCGTCGGTGCCCACTTCACGGGCCACGCGCGTCACTTCGGCCGAAAAGCTACGCAGCTGATCGACCATGGTGTTGATGGTGTTCTTCAGCTGCAGAACCTCCCCGCGCACGTCGACCGTGATTTTCTGAGACAGATCGCCGTTGGCCACCGCGGTCGTGACCAAGGCGATGTTGCGCACCTGATCGGTCAGGTTGTTCGCCATGTAGTTCACGCTGTCGGTCAAGTCTTTCCAAGTTCCGGCAACGCCCGGCACCGCGGCTTGCACGCCGAGCTTGCCCTCACCACCGACTTCGCGCGCGACGCGCGTCACTTCACCGGAGAAGCTGCGCAGCTGGTCGACCATGGTGTTGATGGTGTTTTTCAGCTCCAGGATCTCGCCTTCCACGTCGACGGTGATCTTCTTCGACAGATCTCCGTTGGCGACCGCGGTCGTGACCAGCGCGATGTTACGAACCTGACCGGTCAAGTTCGAGGCCATGTAGTTCACGTTGTCGGTCAGATCCTTCCACGTGCCGGCGACCCCGGGCACGTTGGCCTGCCCGCCCAGGTTACCCTCGGTGCCTACCTCCTTGGCCACGCGCGTCACTTCTGCGGCGAAGCTGCGCAGCTGCTCGACCATGGTGTTGATGGTGTTCTTGAGCTCGAGCAACTCCCCTTTCACGTCGACGGTGATCTTCTTCGACAGGTCTCCGTTCGCCACGGCCGTGGTCACGAGCGCGATGTTGCGCACCTGGTCGGTCAAATTGCCGGCCATGTAGTTCACGTTGTCGGTCAGATCCTTCCACGTGCCGGCGACGGCGGGCACGTGCGCCTGGCCGCCGAGCTTGCCTTCCGTGCCGACTTCGCGCGCGACGCGCGTCACCTCCGCGGCGAACGTACCGAGGCTGTCGACCATTTGATTGATCACGTTCTTGATCTGCAAGATCTCGCCTTGCGTATCGACGGTGATCTTCTGCGTCAGGTCGCCGTTGGCGATTGCGGTCGCGACCTTCGACACGTCGCGCAGCTGCACGGTCAGGTTCCCTGCCATCGCGTTCACGCTGTCGGTCAAGCCCTTCCAGGTTCCGCTGACCCCCTTCACCTCCGCTTGCACCCCCAGCTTGCCTTCGGTCCCGACTTCGCGCGCGACGCGCGTCACCTCACCGGCGAAGGCGTTCAGCTGATCGACCATGGTGTTGACGGTGTTCTTCAGCTCCAAGATCTCGCCCTTGGTCTCCACCACCAGCTTCTTCGATAGGTCGCCGTTGGCGACGGCGGTCACGACGCCGGCGATGCCGCGCACCTGAGTGGTCAGGTTCGTGGCCATGCCGTTCACGCTGTCGGTGAGGTCCTTCCAGGTGCCGGCAACGCCCGGAACGTGTGCTTGCCCGCCGAGCTTACCCTCGGTGCCTACCTCGCGCGCAACGCGCGTCACTTCGTTGGCAAAGGCGTTGAGCTGGTCGACCATGGTGTTCACGGTCGCGCCGATCCTCAGGAACTCACCGCGCACCGGTTTGCCCTCGATCTCCAAGGCCATCTTCTGGGACAGGTCACCGGAGGCGACCGCGGTGATCACGCGCGCGACTTCGGTGGAAGGACGCACCAAGTCGCCAATCAGCGCGTTGAACGCATCACCGGTGACCACCCAGCTCCCGTTCCAGCCATGCGTCTCGACGCGCGCGGTCATGTCACCATCACGGCCCACGACTCGAGCGACGCGCGAGAACTCTCGCGTCGAGGAATCGAGCTGCTGGGCCAGTGCATTGAAGGCGTCAGCGACGTCGCGAGCCACCCCCTCCTGGCCGGTCAGTCGGCGACTGAAGTCGCCGTGCATGAGCGCGGAAAGGGCCTCCACCAGACGCACGCTCCTGGTCGTTCCCGGTTCGCGCTTCGCGCCGGTGGGTTTGTCAGGACGGTTGGCTTTGTCGGTTCGGGCAGGGGGGCGTTTGGGGGGAACGTCGAATGATTCTGACAAGGCGGCCTCCGGTGTCGCGCCAGAATGCAAAGCGTGCGCCCGGAGAAATCTGGGCGAAAACGCCCCAGAAACCGCAGGATGCCAGGTGCGAGACCCGAGCGGCGCTGTCACACTGAGGCAAACCGCCTCGACAAAGACCGCGCCGCGTCGGGCCTGCTGCTCACTTTCGAGGCTTGGCTTTGCGGCTCGCTGGGCTCGCGCTCGCCGCCTTCGGCCCCCGCTTGGCTTGCTCGGCGGCACGCACCAGCTCCTTGCCTTCCGCACCTTCGACGGCGCGCCGCGCCCGTTCCGCTCCCGCTTCGAGGTCACCCCGGGCGACCGCCTCGCCGAGGTGTTTGTTGTAACGCCGAGTCGCGCTGTAGCTCCCCTCGCCCTCGAGCGGCTGATTCGACTTCTTCGATTCTTCCTTCTTCATCGGTTCCTCGCCTGTTCGCCGTTGGACTGCGAACGCACCAATCGAGAGCACGATGCATGCCGAGTGGTACTTGGTACGCGCCGTGCTTCGGTCCGGTCAGGCTTTCCACTGGAAAAGGGAGAGACGAAACCATGATCGAATCGAAGAACGAGAAAGCACTGAGCAATCTGGAAGCGCTCTGCCGAGGTGAACTCGCGGCCGTGGAGACTTACAACACGGCGCTCTCTTCAGCCTCGCTCGGCACCTTGCGCCCGCAGTTGATTCAGTGCCAGCGCTCCCATCAAAACCGCGTCCACTTGCTCGGTTGGCGCATCCATCTGCTGGGCGGGACGCCACCGGAGTCGTCCGGCGCCTGGGGAGTATTCGCCAAAGCCATCGAAGGAGCGGCCACGGTGATCGGCGAAAAGGCCGCGATCAGCGCGCTAGAGGAAGGCGAGGATCACGGACTGAACGAGTACCGCACGCGTCTCCCGGAGCTCGACCCCGACACGCAGGACTTCATTCAAGCCCGCGTGTTGCCCGCGCAAACCGAAACGCACGGCATCGCGCGTGCGCTCAAGCACGGAATGTCGCGTTCGAGCGCGAAAGCCTGACACTCACTTCGGACCGCCGAGCCAAACCAGCACTGGTTGGCTCGGCGGCGCTCGAGAACTTTCGACCTCGAAGCGCGGACTCCAGAGCGCCCTCGGCCTCGACTCGGATTCGAGGTTATTGCGGCTTGTCTTCGGCGCCGTTCAAGGCGTTCACGAGCAGCCGCTGCGTGAGCCGCGCGCTCAGCACTCCGAGAGCCGACAACGCCGCGCTGCGCGCCGCCTCGGCGAAGAACGAGCGCGAGTGAGGCCGCTCGAAGCCCGAGAACGTGCGTTTGGGGCGGCGCCTGGCGAGCAACGTCACGCCGACCAGAGCCACTACACCGAGCCCGATTACGACCGGCGCCTTGTGCAGCGCGGTCTCCGTATTTTCGATCATCTGGTTCCCCATTTTCTTGATCTCGACGATGTCTCGCAGCAGCTTGCGGCGAGCATCGTCGGCGCGTCGAGTATCCATGGCAGTCGAGTCGGTCATTTCACGGTCTCCAGAACCTGCTTGGCGTCCGAGCTCAGCCGAGCGGTCGTGCGTGGCAACTTACTGCGACGTACGGCATTGAGGCCGAGCATCAGCAACAATCCACCGAGCACGAACAGGCCGAGCACCACCAGGCCGGAGGCGAGGCTCACACCCAGCACGAGCACGAGCAGAGTGCCGAGCGTGACGAGGGCGGCTTGCAAGAACATGGCGCCCGCCGCGAGCATGAGCGCTGACCCCAGTACTTGCTTCAGCTCGCCCTTGAGCTCCTCGCGAGCAAGGGAGAACTCCGCTTGCACCAAGGTCTTGGCCTGGTGCAGTGCGTCTTCGACGAGCTCGCTCAGGTTCGGCGGGGGCGGTTTAGGTGCAGCGGATTCGAGCATCTCTCGTGGCACACGTGCAGCCGGTGTGCCAGGCGCGCGCGGAGCGGCTTCTCCGTGCGCTTGCACGGCTCTGTAGCATCGCCCACTGCGATCGGCTGCCCCGAGCATCCGCAGCGTCGTGGCGCGCCGCCCCACCCCCGAGGCGAGATGTCTCGACACCCCGCTGAACGGCCCTCCGCCCGCGCGGAGCAGGACTGCCGCGCTGAACGCCGGGCGCAAAAAGGGCGGCTCTGGACCGGTTGGCACTGTGCTTGCTGAGTCAGCTCGGAGAAGCGCCACCCCACTCGCTCGCTGAACATCGGCCTGGTCCTTCAGCGCCAATTGCCGCGACCGAGCGCGTGCACACGACTTTCGAGAAAGGAACGAACCAATGCCTGAAGAGAGCACCACCGTGGACATTTTAGCTCTGCACCAGCGCGCCGACGCCCGCACCCGCTACGAGCGCATCGCCAGCGCGGCCGCTGGCCTGATCTTGAGCGGGGCCGCAGCGCTGACTGGACGAGGCACCAAACCACTGACGCGCGTGCTGCTGGCTACGACCGGCGGGCTATTGATTGCACGTGGGGTCTCCGGGTTCAGCGTCAAGCAACTCGGTGCAAGCCTGCGAAAGCTGTTCACGCACCGGGCCGACCTCGAAAAGCGCTTCAACGACGGCGAACACGACATCGTCGATGCAGCCTCATTCGACTCATTTCCGGCCAGCGATCCACCGAGTTACTCGCCCGGCGTGGGTTGAGCAAAAGACACTGATGGCTGCGAATGAACTAGGCAAGGGCGCGCAGGCGCTGATGGTCTTGGCGGCGGCTGCGATTGTGGCTGCCGCCATCAAGCTTGCAGCTGCCGTGGTCGCGCCCTTCCTCGTGGCGGCGTGCATCGCGATCGCCGTGCAGCCGATCTTTCGTTGGGTACACAGCTCACGAATCCCGGACGTGAGCGCGGTTTTCATCTCATTGCTCGTCGTGCTCGGACTTTTGGCAGGCGTGGGCGCGCTGCTCGTGATGGCGCTCGCGAACCTGAGCGGCTCGGCCTCGCAATACGTCTCGTCGCTCCATCGGATTCAAGTTCAAGCGACGGTTTGGCTCGAGTCCCACCACCAGCACACCTTGGCGCAATCGCTGTCGGGTTCGCGGCTGGACACGATCCTGCAAGAGGCGATTACTTACGTGCTGGTCAGCCTGCCGACGGTCATGTCCGCGCTGCTGACAGTGTTGCTACTCGTCGCCTTCATGTTGCTGGAAGTGACGACCGTGCCGAAGCGCTTGCAAGCCGCGCTCGGCTGGTCGCCGCGCACCTTCAGCGATCTTTCGCGCACGATGGGCGAAATTCAACGCTACTTGAGCGTGAAGACCGCTACCAGCGCCGCCACCGGCCTATGTGCGGGACTTTGGTGCGCACTTTGCGGCGTCCCGAACCCGGCGCTCTGGGGCTTGGTGACCTTTGCGCTGCACTTCATCCCACCGGTCGGCGGGACGGTGGCTGCAATCCCACCGATCTTCGTCGCGTTGACGACCTACGGCTTTGGGCGGGCGGCCATGGTCTTGGGAGGGTTGACACTCTTCAGCAACATCATCGGCAATGTCATCGAGCCCAACGCGCTTGGACGTTCGCTCAGCGTCTCACCGCTGATCGTGTTGGTGTCGATGTTTTGGTGGGGTTGGCTGCTCGGACCCATCGGCGCGCTGCTCTCGGTGCCACTGACGTTGATTGCCAAGATCGTGCTCTGGAATACCAGCGACCTGCACTGGGTTGCCGTGTTGCTCGGTCCAACCCCCCCTGCCAATGCCCGCAACTCTGCAGAGCCAAGCGCAAGTCGTGATTCGCTATTGCCGCCACCCAAAGGGGCAGCAGGCGCCGATTCCCCAGCGCCGCGTAGCAATGTGTCCCAAGGCCAGGCCGAATCGACGGGCAAGCTCATCCCACACGCGTGAGAACCAGGGGAAATCGGGATCTCGTAGACCTGGCATGATCTCTGCCCTTTGGCGGCAGCAGCGCCCCGGAACCATCGAATGACACGCCACGCGCGCCTCACTGTTCTCGAGCTCGGAGCTCCAGCGAAGACCTGGGCTTCTTGCCATGAGCTCGGAGCGGACGACTGGCTGGTGATTGCCCAACAGAGCGATGAAGACGCCAGCGACTTCAGCGAGCGCGTTCTGCAACGAGCGCGGCGGCTGTGCAGGGAGGGCGCACAACTGGATTCGGTGGATGTCTTTACTGGCTCGGCTCGGCTCTCGGCCGCAGCTCGACGGGACAGCATCGAAGAGCTCGCCGGGCGCTTGGTCGAAGGCGGACGATTGACCCTTTGGTCCGGCGGGAACGACGCTCGGGCGCAGGCGGAATTGACCGAGCTTTTGCGGCAATTATCGCCGCTTTTGGCAAAGCGTGAACTCGCGATCGAAGCCCAGGCGAGCGAGCTGGAGGCGAGCGAACGGGACGAACGTTCCGGCGTGCGGCACGCGGTGCCCACCCGACCGTCCCAGTCCGACAGCGAATCCGAACTCGAACAGTCGGCTTGACCGAATCTGAATTCATCCCCTGGTAATACACAGCCTGGGGATATCGCTGGCACTCACTGGGTCTGAAGATTGCGTTGCCGATCCAGACAGGTGTCGAGCCGATGTCGAACGCGTGCAGCAATGTTGCGTTTGTCGTTCATGTTACGCGAACGCAACAAACTGCAACACCTGCGCCCATTCCCCCCTCTTACTTTTCTGGTTCTGATCGGCGGAATTGCGGCAGGGCGAAGCGCCAGGCGGCAATTCGGGAGGGAACTTGCCGCAGTGAGGCCGCGGCAGGGACATGGATTCGGCCCTCGCGGATGCCTTGCACCAATACCGCGCTGCAGCCGCCGAGTACCGCCAAGCCGAACAGGACGCCGAGCCAGCGACGGCGCGGGCGCGGCCGTTGCGCCGCATCGTCCGCTGCCGGATTGACGTCGCCTGCTGACGTCAGCTCGAATCCAGTCACCGAAGGTGCGTTGGTCGCCAGAGCGCTGAGCGCTGAGGCGAGTTGCAACACATCCGCAAAACGGCGTTCGCGGTCCTTCTCCAAGCAGCGACGGATGATGAACTCGAGGGCCGGGGGCACGTCGTCTCGGTAGTCCGAGACCGTCGGCGTTGGCTCGGTCAACACGGCGGCGCAGATGCGAGCGGTCCCCGGTCCCCGAAACGGCAGCACGCCGGTCAACAGCTCGAACATCACCACCCCGAGTGACCAGATATCGGTGCGCGCATCGACCTCCGAGGGAGCGGTGATCTGCTCGGGGGACATGTATTGCGGGGAGCCGACGCTCTCGCCGGGATTGGTCTGTGCTCGCATGCGGCGACCCGAAACCTGCTTCGAGACGCCGAAATCCACGATTTTGATCAGCGTGCGACCATCCGGCTGCGTGGCGCAGAACAGATTCTCGGGCTTCAAATCACGATGAATGATGCCCTTGCCATGAGCTTCCGCGAGGCCATCACACACCTGGAGCATCAAGGCGCTGAGCTCCTCCGGCTGGAGCGGGCCGGATTCTCGCAAGACGGCATACATGTCCCGCCCAGACAGCAGCTCCATCACGATGAAGGGCTCACCGGTGCGCAACATGCCGCAGTCGAACACCTGGGCCACATGGCGTCGAAGTTGCGCCGCGAGCATCGCCTCGCGCATCAGCCGCTCCGCGACCAAGGGCTCTGCGGCCAGGCTGCGCCGCATCAACTTTACCGCGACCTCACGGGACAATACGGTGTCGTGGCAGGCGTAGAGTATTCCCATGCCGCCCTCACCGATCATGCGCAACACGCGGTAGCGGTCGGCAATCAAGGCGCCGGGCGGCAGGGCACTTTCGGCCGGCTCGCACGGACGATCCGTGGCCGCCTCACGCCATTGGGGCGGCATTTCCAAAAACGGAATGTCGAGTCCCGATGCCCGCGAGGACGAAGCAATCATGAGGAAACCCCATTGCTGGGCCTGTGCTCCTCGGCCTCGGGTGTCGGGTCGGCAGACGCGTAGCGCTCGAGCTTACGGTGCAAGGTGCGGCGATCCAGCCCCAATGCGTGTGCGGCGCGTGACTTGTTGCCTTCGAGCAGCTTGACGACGCGCACGATGTAGCGCCGCTCGAGCTCGTCGAGCGGGACGATCTCGCCGGGCTCGTCCGCGGGCAGCATCAGCCGCCCCGTGCGTTGGGCGCGCAGCCGCGGCGGGAGATCGTCGATGCTCAAATGACTGAAACGAGCGAGCGCGACCGCGTGTTCCATGCAGTTCTCGAGCTCACGCACGTTGCCCGGCCAATCATAGGCGAGCAGCCGCTCGGCCACGACCGGTGGCAAGTACATTTCGCCTTTCCCGCTGCGCTCCGAGGATCGGCGCAAGAAGCAGCTCGCCAACTTGAGCACGTCGCCCGTGCGCTCGCGCAGCGGAGGAACGTCGATTTGAATCACGTTGATCCGATTCAGCAAATCTTCACGGAAGCGCCGCGCGGCGACCTCTTCTTGAAGATCCTTGTGACTCGCGGCGACGACGCGGGTCACGAACGGCACTTCTTCGTTGGAGCCGACCGGGCGCACCGTGCGCTCTTCCAGCGCACGCAGCAGCTTGGATTGCATCTCCAGCGGGATGTCGCCGATCTCGTCCAGAAATAGCGTGCCTCCCGAGGCACGTAGGAACAGACCCTCCTTGGCTGTCTTGGCATCCGTGAACGCGGACTTCGCGTGCCCGAAGAGTTCGCTCTCGAGCAGCCCAGCGGGAAGCGCCGCGCAATTGATGGCGACGAATGGCCCTTCCGGGTGCGGCCCGGCCGCGTGCAGCGCCTGGGCCACGCGCTCTTTGCCGGTGCCGGTCTCGCCCTGAATCAGCACGGAAGCGTCGCTATTCGCGACGCGACGGATGGTCTCGTACACCCTCCGCATGGCGATGCTGTCGCCGATCAGATGACCGTCTTCCGAGAGGTGCTTGTCCGAATGGAGCTTCTTCACCTCGTGCTGCAGGCGTTGATGCTGCGCGGCGCGCGCGACGCACAGCCCGAGAAGCTTTTCGTCCACCGGCTTGGCCAAGAAATCGTAGGCTCCCGCGCGCAACGCGTTCACGGCGAAGTCCATATTGGCATAGCCGGTCACCGCGATGATTGGCGCCTCGTTGCCTCGAGCGACGAGCTTTTCGCACAGCTCGAAGCCGCTCATGGGCGTCATACTCAAGTCGGTGATGACCACCGAGAAGCGCTCACGCCCTGCATGCTCCAGTGCTTCCTCCCCAGAGGTGGTCGCGGTCACGCCGTAGCCGAGCCGAACCAGCATCGCTCGCAGCAGCTCGCAGTGGTCCTGATCATCGTCAACGAGCAGAATCGAATTTCTCATGGTCACCCTGTCGGTTCTTGGGAGGGTCGATCTCGGTCCAGTCAGTCGCTGTCAGCCCAGTCGCCTGCGGCTGCATGAAACATGCCGGCGTTTGAGCCACATTCCCGCGCTGCCGCACGCCCACAACTGGCCGAATCTGCGCTGGTTGCAGCCGCAAAATGTCACAGCCACCGGTTCGCGCGAGGCGGAGCGCCGCGGATAGCCCTCTTCAGCACGAACCCCATCGCTCACTGCGGTTACGGCCGAGCACCGAGCGTCGACCAAGTTTCGGCCCCCTTTTCCGCTGAGGCCGATTGCCACACGACCCGCAAACATGTCACGCTGAGCCGATGAAATAAGCCAAAAACGAGCACTTCGTTTTGCGCACACTCCGGGAAAAAGCGTGCGCTGACAGGCTGTGGCGCCACGGCACGCACCTTGCTTGACCGCGGCACGACGACGAATCGCCTCGCACCGCGCGAGCGCTTCGAGGTCGCGGCGCTCACGCGCTGAGGCGTTCCTGCACCAGCCAGCTTTCCCCAAACCAGTAGCAGGTCACATGAGTAACGGTCGAAAGATCCTAGTCGTAGACGATGATGAAGCCACCTGTGATTTGCTTCAGATGATGCTGAAGCGCCAGGACTACGAGGCAGTCACCGAGACCTCGGCGCGCGCAGCATTGAACCGTATCGCCAACGAGGAGTTCACGGCCGTGCTCACCGATCTGGACATGGCGGAACTGGGCGGTATCGAGTTGTGTCAGCGAATTGCCGGGGTGCGCGCGGATATTCCGGTGATTGTGGTGACTGGAATGGGCAGCTTGGAGAACGCCATCGCCGCCATGCGCGCCGGTGCGTTCGACTTCGTGACCAAGCCAGTCGATCCTTCGCTACTCTCGATCAGCGTCAACCGCGCTTCACAACACCGGGAGCTTCGCGAAGAAGTGCGACGACTCAAGGAAAGCGCGTCGAGCTTCAAGGTCGAAGGCGTGATCGGAAACAGTCCCGCGATGGAGCGCGTGTTCGATCTGGTCGCGCGCGTGGCCGAGGGCGATGCTTCCGTGCTCATTTCCGGCGAAACCGGCACCGGTAAAGAAGTCGTGGCCAAGGCCATCCACCAAGCGAGCGGCCGCAAGGGCGCGTTCGTCGCGGTGAATTGCGCCGCAATGCCGCCGCACCTGCTGGAGAGCGAGCTGTTCGGGCATGCGCGAGGCGCCTTCACGGATGCCAAATCTCAACGCACCGGGCTGTTCGCGCTGGCCGATGGCGGCACGCTGTTCTTGGATGAAATCGGCGAGATGCCCTTGGAAATGCAGCCAAAGTTGCTGCGTGCTCTGCAGGAAAGAACCATCCGTCCCGTGGGCGCCAACACGGAGGTCCCGTTCGACGCGCGCGTCATCACGGCCACCAACCGCGATCTCGAGAGCGAAGTGTACGAGAAGCGGTTCCGTGAAGATCTCTATTATCGCATCAACGTGGTGAAGATCGCGCTGCCGCCGCTACGCGAGCGCGGAATGGATGTCGTGCACTTGGCAGCGCATTTCTTGCAGAACTTCGCGGCCAAGAGCACCAAGGGCGCGCTCACCCTCTCGGAAGGCGCCGCCGAAAAGCTGCTCGCTTACAACTGGCCGGGCAACGTGCGGCAACTGGAAAACTGCATGGAGCGCGCGGTGGCTCTGGCGCGTTTCAATCAAATCTCCGTCGATGACCTGCCAGAAAACGTGCGCGGCTACACCGCCGACCGGTTCGTGGTAGCGGTCGACGAGATGGCCGAGGTGGTCAGCATGGACGAGCTCGAACGCCGCTACATTCATCGCGTGTTGGCCTTGGTCGAGGGCAACAAGTCGCGAGCGGCGCAGCTGCTCGGGTTCGATCGCAGGACCATGTACCGCAAGCTCGAACGCTATCAGTCCCGTCAGCAGTCGCCACGCGAACACGAGGCGCCGAAGCGTGCCCCCGAAGCCTGATCCGCGGTTCCTAGCGATCACCGCGCATGATCTGCGCGGTGCGGTAGGTGTGCTCGACGGCGCCATGAAGGAGCTCACACGAGAGGTGTCCAGCCAAAACGCCGACGCCACGAAGCTCGCGCTGATGATGACGCGCAGCAGCCAGCGACTCTTGATGTTGGGCGATCGTCTTTCCGTGCTGGCGCGACTGATGGACGGCAACGACCTGGAGCTGGGCGAACCGACGGATCTCAGCGCGTTGGTCAAAGAAGCGGCCAACCGCGCGTTCACTGCCCATGCGCGGCGCACGCTGCGCCTGCGGCTGGATTTGCCGCCGGCGCCCGTCACCGTGGCGCTCAACGGTCAAACCATGGCCACGGCGATCTCCGAACTGTGTGTGCTGTTCTGCAGCTTCTCTCAGGCTGAGCTGCTCGTTCGGGTCACGTCCCACGCCGGCGTCGCCCAAGTCACCTTCGAGAGCGACAACTCGAGCGAGAGCGTTCAGCGCGCCCTCCGCGATCGCACGAGCACCACGCAGGCCAATGTCGGGATTGCGTTGGCCGAGGCGGTGGTCGCGCGACACAACGGCAAACTTCAGCTCGCGGACAATGACGGCTCGAATGCTCGGCTCGATCTGATTTTGCAGCGTTCTTAGCTCTTGCCTCCGCCGCAGGAAACGACGGGCCTCAAATCCGAACCAGCAAAGCCAGCGCTGCCACCCGAACCGAAGCCCCCGAGGCCTCCGCCCAGTGGTTCGCCACGCAGCTTCAGAAATTCGACCGGCCTCATCCGAATGGGGGCGCCGAACTCCGGCGCACGCACGAGCCGAAAGTCATCGGCGGGCTCGCCGTCCTCGACTCCCGGAGGATGCGCAATCGGTCCGATGGGGGCAGCGCCCGAATCTTCGACTGCGGGGCTGTTGGTTGACGCGTCTGGCCCGCCTGGCGGTTCCACGACGCGATCGCTGGTGTGCGTGCAGGCCGCGACAGAGAAAACGCCCGTGGCTGCGGCCAGCGCGGACGCCAGGAGCAATTTCGAAATCGCGTGGTGGGCCATGTGTTTCGATTGTGCAACGCGCATGCCATGCCTTCGTACCAACAGGCGTGGAAGAGCTTCGCGCCCGCGAAGCGAGCGCTCGCGCGCTCACTGAGGTGACTTTGCCGGCACGCCGCAAAGGCACATGCTTTGCAACGTTGCAGGCATGCAGACGTTTCAACAGCGCTCGGGGGTGAACCAAGTCTCGCCAGCCGATATCGAGCTGCGCAACCAGATCCAAGCTGAAATGCACGGGCACGGCGCGGTCGATGCGACCAAGATCGGCGTCGTGGTGCGCGGCGGACAAGTCTTGCTCTGGGGTTCGGTGGCGAGCGAGCAGGAACGAACGCTGGCCGCTGAAATCGCTGCGCGTATCACTGCGCGGGCGGCGATCATCAATCACATTCAGGTGTTAGGAACGACACAGAGCTGAGCGGGTTGCTGCCGCCGTTCCATGAGCGAACTGCCTCGCGCCGCCATTCCGCGCAATTTTGGCGCGATCAACTGGATCTGGCAACTGTATCCGCGGCGCAAATCACCACACCACACTCGAGCGGGCGCCCTGCTCCTCGTGCCGAACTCGGACGAGAGCGTCGCTCGGCTCAGGGCAGACTGTGCTGGCTTTGTCGCTTGCCGCGAACGCGACCCGGCGCCGTACGCATCCACGCGATACCCACCACGTACGCGATGGTGATTCCGGACAGCACCACGATCAGCGCAGCGATGATCGAGTGGAACGCGATACTGGTGATGAATGCCGCCACGAACAGCAGCGCGATGAGAGCACCTTGAACTTGACGCTTCATACCCTCGGCTGAGCAATCCACATGCCACGCTCATTGCGCACGACTCGCTGGGCTCGCCCGATTGCCGGCGTCTGCTTGTGACGGCTTCGTCGCCCCGCTGAGGCGGATCGTCACAAGCCAGAAACCCCCGACAAATACGCCAAACAACGTTGGATTCTTGGCCGCGAATGATCCACGCAGGCTGGCACGCTGACTGCAAAGACGTGAAGCATGAAATTGCTCGAGCTCACGCTCTTCAGCAGTGTGCTTCTAGCTTGCAGCCACAAGCCCGCGAATGCACCCGGGCCCGCGCAGAAGGCCGGCGCCGCGCTGGACCAAGGCGCGCACGATGCCAAAGAGACCACGAAAGAGGCGGGAAGAAAGCTGGGCGAGGAAAGCGATAAAGCGGGCGAGAAGCTGCGGGACAAGCATGGCGATTGAGCCGGCCGCAGCACGATTCAACGCGTCACTCATGCCCAGAGGAACCAACAGCGAGAGGAACCCATGTCATATTTGAAATCGATCGTTTCCGTGTCAGGCCTCGTGGCCTTGTTCGCAGTCGGGTGTGCCGGCTCGGAAGTGCCGCTCGATCACCTGACCGACGCCAAAGCCACGATTCGGGCGGCGCAAGAAGCAGGCGCACAGAGCACCCCGCAGGCAGCGCTACATCTGAAGATGGCGAACGACGAGCTGGCCTCTGCGCAAAAGGCAATCGACGACCACGACAACGATCGCGCTCGCCTGCTGCTCAATCAAGCACAGTCCGACGCGGATCTTTCGCTGGCATTGGCTCGCGGAACTACCGAAAAACAGCACGCGCAAGAAGCGCAGGCCAAGATCGACAGCCTGCTGAAGCAAGTGCAGTGACCGATTTGCAGCCACCAAGCAGGAGTTTAGTCATGAAAGTCTCGACGTTCGCGCTCGTCTCCAGTTTCCTCGCGGCAACCGCCTGCGCAGCTTCTACCCCGACGCCCGAGCTCGTGAACGCGCGTCAAGCGTACGACCGCGCGCGCACCGATCCGACGGCCTCCCTGGTGCCGGACAGTGTGCTCAGCGCCAAGCAGGCGCTCGACAAGGCCGAGGCGGTACACGAGAAAGACCCGCAGTCCGACGCCGAGCGCAGCTACTCTTACGTAGCGCAGCGACGCGCCGAGTTGGCCTTGGCCTTGGGCGAAAATGCCAAGACCAAACAACAGGCCGACGCCGCTGCCGTTCAGTATTCGGAGCTGCAAGACAAAATGCGCACTTCGGCGGTCGCGCAGCTCGGCGCCGAACGCAATCAGGTCAATCAGCTCGGTTCACAGCTGGCGCAGACTCAGGCTGGGCTCAGCGCGGCCGAAGCCCGAGCGGCGCGCGCCATGGAGAGCTTGAACAAGATCGCGCAGGTGAAGGAAGAAGCGCGCGGCATGGTGATCACCCTGTCCGGTCAAGTGTTGTTCGTCACGGGCAAGTCGGAGCTCTTGCCGGCCGCGCGGGATCAGCTCGATCAGGTCGCCGCAGCCCTGAAGGATCAAGGCGATTTGAAGCCGATGGTGGTCGAGGGTTACACGGATTCGGTCGGCTCGGACGCTACGAACTTGAAGCTCTCGAAAGATCGCGCCGAAGCCGTACGCTCGTACTTGGTGAGCAAGGGCGTATCGGCAGACAAGATCAGCGCAGTGGGCAAAGGCAAAGCCAACCCGGTTGCCAGCAATGACACCCCTGAAGGCCGAGCCAACAACCGCCGCGTCGAAATCGTCGTCGGAGCCGGTGCGAGTCCTTCCACCGCGGGCAGCTCCACGAAGTAGC
>DASSMT010000331.1:0-4281 GCA_035688655.1 Polyangiaceae bacterium
CCTCTGAGCGTCATGGCAGGATCGGCCTCGTCACTCTTCCAAGCCACCTCGACCGCGCCGCCGACGCGAGTGTCGCACTCCAGGGTGGTGGTGGTCCAACCGGGAGGCGGCAGCATCCAACGGCGCATCTTGTCCGGTGTGAACATGGCTTGCCACACGAGGTTGCGCGGCGCGTTGAACGAGCGCGTGATGACGATGGTGGTGTCGGTCGGGGTCGAGAGTTGCATGACTTTGGGGTGGTTCATCGACTGCTCCTTGTGGCTGATTTCGTGAAACTATCCGCGTGCTCAGGGGCGGCGGGGGCGCGCTTGTTCTTCGGATTTCATCTCGTCGAGCAGAGAGTCGAGCGCCTCGAAACGGGCCTCCCAGACGCGGCGGAACTGCTCGGTCCAGAGCGTCGCTTCTTTCAGCGGCGCGCCATTGAGGCGGCATAGGTGCTGTCGCCCTGCGACGCGGCGCCGCACGAGCTTGGCGCTCTCCAGCACGCGCACGTGCTTGGTGGCGGCAGGGAAGGTCATTCTGAGGGGGGCGGCGAGCTCGCTGAGGTTGCGCTCACCGCCGGAGAGTTGCCGGATCATCGCTCGGCGAGCGGGGTGGGCCAGGGCGTGAAACACGAGATCCAAGCGGGGCGAGTGATCCGAAACCATGTGGTTTAATATACCGAATGGTTTTATGACTTCAAGAACGAAGATGAACCTCAGCACTCTGTGACTCGGTTTGCAGCCTTCCCCGCTGTGGCGACGGGCACCTGAACCCGGCATTCCTCGTGAGTCATCTGGGCGCCCCGAGCACCGAACTCGCTGAGCGATGCGAGCCGGCGGGAGCCGTACCCACCGCGACCGCCGACCGCGCGTCGGTCGACTCAGCCAGCTGCGACCATGATTGCACGGCAGCGCGCTGCGGCGATGGTTACGCCAACCTGAATGCCGGCGAACAGCGCGATCCGGTGTTTCACACCAACGCTGACCCAGGTCAAGATAGCGTCAACTGCGACAACGACTGCACGCTCCCCGTGTGTGGCGATGGCCACGTCAACGCGGCAGCGAACGAACAGTGCGAGCCACCCAACACCGCCAAGTGCGAAGCGGCTTGTAAGAGCAAGTGAACCGCGTTACCCCGCAAGCTAACCAGCCGCGCACCGCCCAATCAGTTCGGAGGAACCGAGAGTGAACGACGACCCGTATGCCCCACCTAAATCAGACTCGCTAGAGACTCCTGGCTTTGGTCGGTCCGCACCGAACGCAATGAGCGATGCCGAAGCTCACAGGATACGACGACAGCTTCAGGCGATGAATCGAACTAGCCTGGCGCTTGGTGGGCCAGGCCTGGTACTGCAGGGAGCGGGGAACGTGATGCATGGCGTGACTGGTGGCCTCGCGTCATTGGTTGGCATTGGCTTGCTCATTGCCGGACTGTCCGTGTATGCGCGGATGCGTGGCCATTCACCCTGGTTCGGCGCGCTCGGTCTCTTCAGCTGTCTTGGCATGCTGGTGCTCGTGCTGCTGCCGAAAAAGTGTTTCAATTGCAAAGCGACGATCAAGGGCCCGACTTGCGCTGCTTGCGGCGCGCCTGCGCCGCCGTAATTTGGCTGGTCGGTCAGGTGGCGCGAGGGTTCGTTGAGTGTGCGGAAAGAAACGCGCCAAACCAACACCCAGCCGCTGAGCAGCCCATTTTGCAGCCCTGCGCATGGCAAGAGTTTTGGTTCATGGTCATCGTGGCCCTGAGCACACTGAGCGCGCGTGTCGCTCGCCCGTCCCATGCCGCCATCGGGTGACCGCTCGAGAAACGGTGATCGAAATGCTCATCCTCAGAATGGGCTGTCATTTCGAGGGCCCTGTCCTGGAGCGGCCGCTCGCCCCGACCGCGAACGGCCCCATGCCGATCCGACAGTGCTGCGCAGATTTCTTTTGCGCCCCGGTGCATCGCGGCGTGCAGGGCATTCTAGTGACGAAGTGGATCGCTGCCTGCGAGCTTGGCACAAGGTGCTAGCGTGTCGCCATGTCGATCCTCGAAGCAGGCGCCGTAGCTCCCGAGTTTTCGCTGCCGAGCACGCCCGATCAACGCTTATCGTTGCGCGACTTCCGCGGAAAGCTGGTGGTGCTCGCGTTCTATCCGGCGGACTGGAGCCCGGTGTGTGGCGACCAAATGGCGCTGTACAACGAAATGCTGGGCGAGTTCCGGAAACAGCACGTGCAGCTCCTCGGTATCTCGGTCGACGGCGTGTGGTGCCACGCGGCGTTCTCGAATGATCGCAAGTTGCACTTTCCGCTGCTCGCTGATTTCGAGCCAAAGGGCGCCGTAGCCAAGAGCTATGGAGCGTACCGCGATGCCGAAGGCGTTAGCGAGCGCGCGCTGTTCTTGATCGACGGCGAGGGCGTGGTGCGCTGGAGCTACTTATCCCCGATTGGCGTCAATCCGGGCGCCGACGGCATTTTCGATGCGCTCGACGCACTCACCGGCAAAGGCGTTTGAAACCATGTCCCTTCGACCCCCCGTTTCCGAGCACGACCACGTGGCAGGCCCTGCCGACGCACCACTCACGCTGCTGGAGTTTGGCGACTATCAGTGTCCGCATTGCGCTCTGGCCGATCCGGTGGTGCGCGCCATTCAAAAAGCGTTCGCTGAAGAGCTGCGTTTCGTGTTCCGCAACTTCCCCCTGACAGAAATGCACCCGGCAGCCGAGCCAGCGGCGGAGTTTGCCGAAGGTGCTGCGGCGCAGGGCAAGTTCTGGCCAGCGCACGATGCGATCTTCGCGTACTCGCGGCGGCACGGGCCCGAGTCCCTCGGCCCCAGTGCCTTCGCATCGATCGCCGCGGCGCTGCAGCTCGATGCCGTAAAACTCGAGGCCGACGTCGCCAGTCATCGCTATCTGGAGCGAATCAAAAACGACTTCAATAGTGGCGTCCGCAGCGGCGTGAATGGCACGCCGAGCTTCTTCATCAACGGCAAACGGTTCGACGGCGCGTACACCATCGAAGACCTGACTGAAGCTTTGCGCGACGCGCTCGCCGGTTGAGTTAGCGCAACTGCTCTGCTCGGAGGCCGATGGGCTTTGTGCGGCGTACTTGCGTTTGATGGCAGCGAACAATCCGTCATCAGCGTCCCAACTGCATCGATCGCGACTCGAACGGCATCCTCGACGCGCGAGATCGCGCGGGCGAGTCTCGCGGCGAAGACGACGAGCAGTAGTCGAGCTGCATCGGTAGCTTTTGCGAGAGCGCGCTCGCGCGACTCACTACCTCGCAAGGCGGAATTTTTTGATGGTCACGGAGCCCGGCGCGGGTCGTCGTAGCCTTCGGCGACGCGGTCCGGGACCGGCGGTATGCAAGGGCACACTTGCTCGCGCTGACGTAGGCACTGCTCACCCCGCATGCGCACGGCACACGATACTGGCCCATCGGGCGACGCACGCTACAATCACCCTTTGGGGGCGCATCCAGGAGGGCCACGCTCGTGCAAGCTCGCTTCTTTGCTTTTCGTCGGGTCGCTTTTTCAGTCCTGTTGAGCGTCCACGCCGCCTTTGCGTGCAGCAGCAGCGAGAGCGCGCCAAACGCGACCGCCGGAGCCGGCGGCAGCGGAGCCAACGCAGGCCGGGGCGGCGCAGGCGCCGTTGCCGGGCGCTCAGGCGCTGAAGCAATCGCCGGAAATGCGCAGGGCGGAGCTGCGGGCGGCGCATCAGCCGGCGCCGCGGGCAGCTCGACCATCGCCGGCGGAGGTTCCGGCGGCGTTGCGGGAAGCTCGAGCGGCGGCGGAGGTTCAGCGGGTATCGCAGGCAGCTCGGCTGGCGCGGGCGTTCCGGGCGGCGCAACCGGCAGCGCCGGTGCGGGGCCAACCATGCGCGCGACACAGGCCATCTTCGATCAGCATTGCACCAACTGTCACTACGCGAGCGAAGGTCACCCCCCCACTTACCCCGGCCTACCGCTGACCTCCGACGCTGCTCATGCGGCACTGGTGTCGCAGCCCGCGGACGAGACCTGTGGCGGCACGCGAGTGGTTCCCTTCGACTCCGCGCACAGCTATCTATTTCGAAAGCTAGCTGACGACACCCCGTGCAGCGGAGAACGCATGCCGCGAAGCTTCGAAGTCGGCCCGGCGTCCCCGTTGAGCGCCGCGGAGCTCGAGACCATTCGCGTCTGGATCGACGGCGGCGCGCAACCGTGAACCGTGAGGCGAGCATGGGGTCCGTCGACGGGTCGAGCAATGGCTCAGGCGGTGGCGACAAGCCCCGGACCAAGGGTGAGGTATGGACGTTTTTCACTCAGTTCTGACCGAGGGTTG
>DASSMT010000332.1:0-3664 GCA_035688655.1 Polyangiaceae bacterium
GCACATAAGAGCGCCAGCGTCGGCAATTCGGCGGCCAAGCCGCGTGGCCTTTCGGGCGTTCAGTTCCTCAGCCAAAAGAAGCAGCAGCTCGTCGAGTTGCGCGGGCAGCTCGAGGGCATCGCCGAGGTCGAGCCGGTGGAGCTGCGCGACGCTGGCGCACCCACCCCGTTCGAGCGAGAACCGTTGGTGGTCGTCGATCTGCGGCCCGGAGAGCACCCGACCTCCGTGCTCAAGCGCATTCACGAACTGCACCCTCGCGCGCTGCTCGTGGGCCTCGTGGCAGCGCCAGACGCCATCGGCGCGGCGTTCGCCGCTGGCGCCGTGGCCGTGGCCGAGCTCAGCTACTTGGCTGCGTGCTGCGCCAACCTACTGCGTTCGCGCAATACCAGCGCGGATTCCGCGGAGGTGAACCTTCGCTCGGGCCTCGGCCGTCTACGCCGTGTACTCGGAGAGCTACGCTCGGGGTTGCTTTCTGCGACCGTCTCGCTGAACCTGATGTCGATCGTCGCCGACTCCGTCGAGCGCGCCGTGCTGTTCGTGCAGCAGGGAGACGCGCTCGTTGCGCTCGGCGCATTCGGCGCCACGCGCGATGGTAGACCATTGGCCAGCACCACGCGCGGTCTCAGCTTGCGCCTCGAGGCGGCGTCCGTGCTCGCGGACTGCATTACCGATGGTCACGCCCTGACTCTCGACTACGACCTCGAGCAGTTGCCGGAGGCCTTGAAACGCGCGGTGGATCGGCCGCGCTCCGGCCAAGGCGTGTTCTTCCCGGTGCTGGGCGCGCGCCGCGCCATCGGCCTGATCTACGCCGACAACGGGCGTCGCGCCGCGAGCGTCAGAGACGTGGAATTGATGGAACTTGCGACCGCACAGGTCGGCTTAGCCTTCGAGAACGAGCTTTTGCGTCGACAACTAGAGCGACTCGATCGAGTTGCTGTTTGACATTCAAAATAAAGGTGACTCATGGCTACGAAGATTCTGCTCGTCGATGACTCGGCGACGGTACTGATGATGGAACGCATGATCCTGGCGACCGAGCGCTTCGAGATCGTGATTGCCAGCAATGGTGAAGAGGCCCAAGAGAAGGCACGCACCGAGCAACCGAACCTGATCCTGATGGATGTGGTGATGCCCCGCATGAATGGCATCCAAGCCTGCAGGGCGCTACGCCAAGACCCGAGCACCAAGCACATTCCGATCATCTTGGTGACGACCCGCGGCGAAGCCGCGACCATGGAGCAGGGCTACGAGAGCGGTTGCAACGACTATGTGACCAAGCCCGTGAATAGCGCCGAGCTGCTGGGCAAGATTCGCAGCATTCTGGGGTCGGTAAAATGAGCGAGGTTCGGCGAATACGCTACGTTGAGCGAGTGCGCGAAGCGACGCGCGCGCTGATCGAGGACCTACTCGAGACCAATCGCCGTTTGTGTCTCACCATTTCGGTTCTGGGCGAAGAGCGCAGCGTCGCGGCCCGCGAAGATCTGAGTGAGCTCGACAAGCGCTCGGAGCGTTGGCGCGCCGAGCAGCAGAGTGTGCTCTCGCTGCTCGAGGCAGTGGACGCCGAGTCTCAGCGCTTCGAGGAACAATTCGCGGACGTCGAGCGTCAGAACGCGAACCTGGCAGCGCTGTATGCCGCCGGGCACGCCCTGCACACGAGCCTCGATCGCACGGCCGTGCTCGGTGCGGTTCAAGAGATCGTGATCAACCTGATTGGCTCGGAACAATTCGCGATCGTCGCTGCCGACGAGGGGCTCACGCCGCACGCGCTATTCGGCGTGCGCAGCGAACGACTCGTCGGCTTGGGGCCGCGCTCGGGACTGATTGGTCGAGCGCAGGTGGAGCGTCGACCGATCTCGCTCTTGCGCAACACGCCCTGTGATTCGACCGGCGTTCGAGTGTGCATCCCGCTCGTGCTCAACGACAAAGTGGAAGGTTTCGTGCTCATTTTCGAGTTTCTGCCGCAGAAAGAGGACATCTCTTCGCTCGATTACGAGCTGTTTGCGCTGGTCGGCGGTCAGGCAGCGAGCGCGCTGTGCGCTGCTGAGCTGTTCGCGACGAGGGGAGCGCTGGGTGCAGCCTGATGCGCAACTCGCAACCGACATCTACTACCTCGAACCGGGCCGACTCTTGGTTTCTACGGAGCCGTGCACGTTGCGAACGGTGCTGGGCTCGTGCGTGTCGGTCTGCTTGTACGATCCGGAGCTGCGCCTGGGGGGCATGAATCACTTCATGTTGCCGCGCGCGCGAACGGCCGATGAGAAATCTCTTCGTTACGGCGATCGCGCGCTGACGGCGCTGGTCGAGCGCCTGGCACAGCTCGGCGCCGAGCGGCGGCGGCTGTGCGCGAGTGTGTTTGGCGGCGCAGCCGTGCTTTCGGGCATGTCCGAGGTCACGCACCTGGGGCGCCTCAACGCCGAGTATGCGCTGGACTGGCTGGCCGAGGCCGGCATTGGGGTGGTTGCTTCCGACGTGCTCGGCAGCGTAGGTCGGCGCTTGGACTTTCATCCTGGTAGCGGCCAGACGACGGTGCGCCTGCTCGGAGGCCTGTAAATGGAGTTTGACCGAGCCGCGCTCTTGCGCTCATTCCGGGATGAAGCGGAGGAGCTCTTGTCCCAGCTCGAGCGCTTGGCGCTCGACCTCGATGAGAACCCCGGCGAACGAGGACCGATCGAGGACATGTTTCGCTGCGCGCACACCTTGAAAGGCGGAGCGTCGTGCGTCGGTTTCGAGCAAGTAATGAGCGTCGCGCACGAGCTCGAGGCGCTATTCGAAGCAGTCACCGCCCAAGGTCGCGCGCCCGACCGCGGCTTGATCGCCCTGACGTTGGAAGCGGTCGACGTGTTGCGGCGTGGTGCCCAGGTCCCCGACTCGGAATGTGAGCTGCCTCTGGCGGAAGCCGAGCCGCTCTTGCAACGTATCGCGCGCTGGCTCGAAAGTCACGACGAGGCGCCGCGCGAGGCCGTCGTCTGGAGCGCCGAGCGCGAAGCTGCGACGCAGGGTCATAGCTTGCGCGTCGATGTCGAGCGCCTCGACCTACTCTTGAATCTGGTCGGTGAGGTTGCGATCGCGCAAGGGCGCCTGAGCAACGCCATCGAGGGCTCGGGGGACGCCGCGTCTCAGTCGGCACTGCAAGCTTTTCAAGGCCTCTTTCACGGCCTCCACGAGAGCGTCATGCGTCTTCGGCTCGTGCCGCTGAGACCGACGCTGGAACGCTTTCGGCGCGCCGTACGGGAGCTGTCACAGCGCGTCGGCAAGCGCGTGGAGCTGGTGATCGACGGCGACGTCGAGGTCGATATGACCTTGGCCGATGCTCTGCGCGATCCGCTCATGCACATGCTGCGCAACGCCATCGATCACGGCATCGAGGCACCCGGGCGGCGAGTCGAGCTGGGCAAGCCGGCCATGGGCCGAATCACCATCAGCGCCCGCTACGACGGCAACTACGTGGTCGTCACTCTCCGAGACGACGGTGCGGGCCTCGACACAGGACGATTGCTCGAGAAAGCCAAACAGCTCGGACTGCCGATAGCGGGCGCAGACGACGCGGCTCTGCAAGAACTGCTGTACGCTCCCGGCCTGAGCACAGCCGAACAGGTCACGAACATCTCCGGTCGCGGTATCGGTATGGATGTCGTGCGTCGCGGGATCGAGGCATTGCGCGGCA